>JAHBXQ010000001.1:600000-900000 GCA_019636345.1 Pirellulales bacterium
AACGTGCCGACGACCGACCGCAGCTTGCCGATCGCCGATCCGATTTCCAAGCAGCAAATCGACACGCTGCGCGACAACTGTCGCGAGTTCGGCATCACCCACTACGACTTGGGAGACGCCCGGCAAGGGATTGTCCACGTCATGGGACCCGAACTGGGCTACACGCAGCCGGGGATGACGATCGTCTGCGGCGACAGCCACACCTCGACCCACGGCGCGTTCGGGGCATTGGCCTTCGGCATCGGCACCAGCGAGGTCGAGCACGTGCTGGCGACGCAGACGCTGCTTGCGTACAAGCCCAAGACGCTCGAACTGCGCGTCGACGGCGCCCTGGGCCGCGGCGTGACCGCCAAGGACCTGGTGCTGTACCTGATCGGTCAGATCACCACCGACGGCGGCACCGGGTACTGCATCGAGTACACAGGCGAGGCGGTCCGCAGCCTGACAATGGAAAACCGGATGACGGTCTGCAACATGTCGATCGAGGCGGGCGCCCGGGCCGGGATGATCGCCCCCGACGAGACGACGTTTGCGTACCTGAAGGGTCGCCCCTTCGCCCCCGCCGGGGCCAAGTGGGAGCAGGCGCTCGCCGCATGGCGGCTGCTTCCCACCGACCCGGGCGCCAAATACGACAAGTCGCTGTCGTTCGCAGCGGCCGACATCGCACCGCAGGTCACCTGGGGGACCAACCCCGGCCAGGTCGCCTCGGTGACGGCGACAGTGCCGACGCCGGCCGACTTCTCTGACGCGACCGACCAGAAGACGACCGCCCAGTCGCTTGAGTACATGGGGCTCAAGGGAGGCGAGCCGATCACCGATCTGACGCTCGACCGCGTTTTCATCGGCAGTTGCACGAACGCCCGGATCGAGGACCTGCGAGCCGCCGCTGCGGTGGCCAAGGGGCGCCAAGTCGCCTCGACCGTCCACGCGATGGTCGTCCCGGGGAGCGGGCTGGTGAAGCAGCAAGCCGAAGCCGAAGGGCTCGACAAGATCTTTCGCGAGGCGGGCTTCGACTGGCGCGAGGCGGGCTGCAGCATGTGCCTGGCGATGAACCCCGACAAACTTGCTCCGGGCGAGCGGTGCGCGTCCACGAGCAACCGCAACTTCGAGGGCCGCCAGGGCAAGGGGGGACGCACCCATCTGGTGAGCCCCGCGATGGCCGCCGCCGCCGCGGTCGCGGGGCGCTTTGTCGACGTGCGGGAGTGGTAGCAAGCTCCGCGTCGTACCAATCTGCTGCACAATCCGTCAATCCTGTAGTCATTCGCTATGAAACCTTTCACCACCCACTCCGGCCTCGTCGTCGCCCTCGATCGGGCCAACGTCGACACCGATCAGATCATTCCCAAGCAGTTTCTCAAGCGGATCGAGCGGACCGGGTTCGGCGAGTTCCTGTTTTGGGACTGGGCCCGGCTCGACGACGAATCGCCGAATCCGGACTTCGAACTGAACAAGCCGGAGGCGACGGGCGCGAGCGTGCTCTTGGCCCGTCGCAACTTTGGCTGCGGGTCGAGCCGCGAGCATGCCCCCTGGGCGCTCGAGGATTACGGCTTCCGTGTGATCGTGGCGCCATCGTTCGCCGACATCTTTTACAACAACTGCTTCAAGAACGGCATGTTGCCGATCAAGCTCAGCGAAGCGCAGGTCGAGGACTTGTTCCAACGGGCCGCAAGGCATGCCCCCTACAAACTGACCGCCGATCTTGAGTCGTGCACGCTGAGCGACGAGCACGGCTTTTCGGCCGCGTTCGAGGTCGAGCCGTTTCGCCGGCATTGTCTGCTGAACGGGCTCGACGACATCGGGCTCACGCTCCAGCTCGAAGACAAGATTACGGCGTACGAAGCGGCCCATGCCGGGTGAGAGCGAGCGGGGCTCCGCGAGCGGACGCGCCGCGGCTCGCGTCCATGCCAACCGCTTGCGTGCCGAGGCCTCGGCGCTGGTTTTTTGTGAGCGAACTCGATGATCCGGTTCCTGCTTGTGAGTTGTTTGCTGTCGGTTGTCGCGTCGGCTACGTCGTCTCGCTCCGCGGAGACCAAGACCCCTTGGGAGTCGTTCGCCGACCCGGCTGACGAAACCGAACAGTTCCATGCGGAACCAGTCGTCGCCGGACTCGCCCGGCCGTGCGGGTTGGCGTTCCGGCCGGGAGCCCCGGAAGGCGTTCCGGCCGTGCTTTACTTCTCCGAAGCGGGGGCGGGCCGCGTCGTGCGCGTCGACCTCGACGACTCCCCGGCGCCGATCCCGGCAATCATCGGGTTTCCGACGCGCACCGTGCCGTCCCTTGGCGGGGCGAACCTCGGGCCGTTGGGGACCGCGTTTCTGACCAGGGCGAAGCTTGCCGTCGCCGAGGCCGGCTCGGGGGCGATTCGCGTCTACTCGATCGACGAGGTCGCACCAGCGGAGTACGGCGCGCCTGACCACGCGGCAGGCCCGGTGCGCGGTTCGCCGGCCGGGACCGGATTGTTCTCGCTCGCCCTTTTGGAGGACAAGGCGCTGTTCGCCGCGGGGCCTGAAGCGCCGGGAGCGACGCCGTCGCTCGTCCTGAAAGCCTCGCTCGCCGCCAACCAATTGACCGATTTGCAGCAGTTCGTTCCACTCGCCAAGCTGCCGCAGGCGAGCGCGCCGACGGCGCTCGCGATCAACTTCTCTCCCGACTCGCCGTACGTGGTGGCGGGTACGGCCGGCGAGCCGGGGCCGCAGGCCGACAGCGAGATCGCGTTTCTCAGTCCGCGCACTGGCGCCAAGGCGCTCGCGTTGCCGTGCGGGCTGCGCGACGTCGTCGCGCTGGCGTACAGTCCCGGCGGACAGCTCTATGCGGCCGATGCGTCGTGGGCCGACCCGACCGCGGGGGGCGTGTACCGCATCGACGCCGCGATGGTCGCTGGCAGGCAAGCGTGCCGGCCCGTGAAGATTGCTTCGCTCCTGCGGCCGATGTCGTTGGCGTTCGGCCCCGACGGCGTCCTCTACGCGGCTGCGTGGGGCTCCGAGGAGAACGAGGGCCGACTGCTTCGGATCGCGGGGGAACTATGACACGGCGTGAAAAAATCGAAGCGATGCTCGCCGACGAACCGCATGACGTCTTCCTGCGGTACAGCTTGGCGATGGAGTTGGACAAGGAGGGAGACAACGAGGCGAGCCTTGTCCGGCTCGACGAACTGATGCGCGACGAGCCCCCCTACGTCCCGGCGTACTTCATGGCGGGGCAGCAGCTGACGCGTCTGGGCCGCGTTGCCGAAGCCCGGACAATCTTGCGCAACGGCATCGAAGCGGCCCGCGCCCAAGGCAACGCCCACGCCGCCGGCGAGATGAGCGAGTTTCTCGCGTCGCTGGGAGAACTCGGCGAGTGAGCGGAGGACTCTCGTGCGGAGGCGCGGAGGGAACTGAGGAAGACTCAGAGACGGCGGCAAGCAGCACGCGTCGCTACGGCAAAGCGGCAAGTGATCGCCACAGCGCCGGTGAGATATCACAGGCAACTTTGCCATCAAGGTAGGGCAGCCAATCGTCGAGTCGACCGCCGCCATGGCGGTGCAAGACGACCGCCGTGATAGCCGGTGAGCGACTCATGCCGGCGCTGCACGCGACGAGCGTGCGAGACTCCGCTGGTCGCAGCAGTTCCAAAATGCACTGCACCACGCAATTCAGTGCTTCAGTGGGATTGTTGCCGTCATCGTGCAGCGGGAAGCGCAAGTAACACATCGACCTCGGCAGCACGGCCGGCGGCTCTTCAGCCGCCAGATCAACGACTGTTGTCATGCCGTGTCGATTCAGCAATGCCACGTCTCGCGCGTCCCGTGCATTGCCGATCCACAGCTTGCGGTTCACGATCTCCTGCATGACTCGGCGTCTCCTCCGCGTGCTCAGCGTCTTTGCCTGAGCTTCCCGCTCAACGATTCGCTTTCGCCGTTGCGCACGCGCTGGCGACGGCGCAGCTGGTGCAGGTGCTGCAGCCCCCCTGCCCTTTCGCTTCATCGGTGCCGCATCCTGGGCCGCAGCCTTCGGTGAGCGTGTCGGCGAAGCGGCGGAATTCGACGGCCGCTTCGTAGGTCTCGGCCAGTTGCGCCGTGATCGCCGCGGCCTCGGCCGGCGGGTCGCCAAGGAAATAGAAGTAGAGCCCCTGCCCGTCGAACAGGTGCTCGACGTCCACGAGCGCCGCCGGGACGTTGTGCTCGGCCAGCAGTTGCTCGCAGGCGGCGAACGCCTCGTGGCGATGTTTTTCGAGCCGCGCCTGCAGCAGGTCGTCCTCGACGGTCATGCGGCGCAAGATCTGGCCTTCGGCGTCCGCAGCCTCGTCGTGCGACTCGGGCTCGGCGACGATCTCGCCCAGTTCCAGGCCGCGCGAACTGCGGACCACGACCCGGGACCGGCGCGGATAGCGCACCGCCCCCGCGGCCGAGAATCGGCCGAGGGCGCCCAGGACTCCGTAGCGTACGAGGTGATAACCCATGGGGCGGCGGCAATCGCCGTGGTGGTGCGTGTCAGGACGTGTCGTGCCGGCCCTTGGATTGTGACAGGTCGCCGCGAGGATGCCAACGCCGTCGGAAGATCGGAGAGGCGGATCGCTGGGGGCGAGCGCAGGCGCCCTGCCAGCCTTCCCTGGCGAGGGTGAGTTGTCGCCGGTCGGGCGCTGTGCGACAATACGTCCTCGCGGTCGTGCCGGCGGCCGTGGTACGTCGTCAACTCTTTCCGACTTCCTTGTTGAGCGATCCCTCCGACATGACGCAACTCGCCTCCCCCGCCGGCTCCCTCGCCCAGTCCTCCGCAACCGATTGGAACCTGCTCGCCGACCGCGTCCTGGCGGGAGAACAACTCGACGCCGCCGACGCGCGGGCGATCCTGGCAGCACCGGACGAGGAGGTGCTCGAGCTGCTGGCGGCGGCGTACCGGGTGCGGCGGCGACACTTCGGCCGAACGGTGCAGTTGTATTTCCTGATGAACGCCAAAAGCGGGCTCTGCCCCGAAGACTGCGGATACTGTTCGCAGTCGAAGGTCTCTGAAGCGGAAATCCCGCGTTACAACCTGCTCAACCGCGAGCAATTGCTGGCCGGCGCCGAGGCTGCGGCCGAGCGGCAGGCCAAGACGTACTGCATCGTCATTTCGGCCCGCGGGCCCAACGAGCGTGAGATCGCCGCGATCGAATCGATCGTCCCCGAGATCAAGTCGAAGTACGGGCTCGACATCTGCGCGTGTCTCGGGTTGCTGACCCCCGACCAAGCGCAACGGTTGGCCGCGTGCGGGGTCAATCGCGTGAACCATAATCTCAACACGGGCGAAGCCCACTACGAGAAGATTTGCTCGACCCACACCTACGCCGACCGCGTGGAAACTCTCAAGGCGGTTCGCGCCGCGGGGATGGAGCTCTGCTCGGGGGGGATCATCGGCATGGGCGAACAGCCCCAGGACGTGGTTGACATGGCGCTGGAACTGCGCGATCTCGGGGTCGAGTCGATCCCCGTGAACTTCCTCAACCCCATCGAAGGAACGCCGCTGGAGGGGCAGTCGGAACTGACGGCCAACTACTGCCTCAAGGTGCTGGCGATGTTCCGGCTGGTGAACCCGGATCGCGAACTGCGGATCGCCGGCGGGCGCGAGCTGCGGCTCCGCAGCTTGCAGCCGTTGGGGCTCTTCGCGGCCAACTCGATCTTCGTGGGCGACTACCTGACGACCAAGGGCCAAGCCCCGCAGGCCGACTACGAGATGATTCGCGACCTCGGGTTCGAGGTGACGATGACGACCGAAGTCGGCTCGCCCAAGGGCGCCCATTGAGATTCGCTCGAAGGCGACCGCGCTGAGATGAAGGGCGCGAGGAGACCGGGAGTATCGCCAACGGCCAAGCGAGCCGAGCTCGTGGGAGTCGGTGATTGGCGACTGGTCGTTTGCCGGTCTCTGCTTCTGGCCGAGGCGGACGTCCTTCCGGCGCCAGCATAAGGCGGCGCCGGCGGTGCTGTCGCGAAATGTCGCGATTCCCATACTCGCCATCTTGCCTGTGTTCTGCGACCGGAATTCTTCTCGGGATTGATTCATTCTTCGCAAGCGGCACGGCCGATAAATCCCCACAACGGGATTCCGTACCCGGCCGTCGTGGCGTCTGCGCGCCGACGGGCGACGTCGCGGACCACTGCTCATCTCGCGGAGATGCTGAAATGCGGGCACGTTTGATTCTGGGCATCGTCGTTGCAGCCAGCCTTGGCCATGCGCCCGTTTTCGGGCAGACGTCGGGCGCGACGCTCGCCGAGCGCCTGGGGTACTTCACCACTTCGCAGCGGCGCGGCGAAGACCAGCCCGAGACGGCCGTCCGCACGGCCGCGGCGGAGTCGTCGAGCCCTCGCTCTCCCCGAGAAGTGAAGCAGAACTCCGGTCGCTCGACCGCGGGCAATTCCGGCCGCGGCTTAGGCGGATTCAGCCTGCGCCGGTTGCTGCAAAGCGAGCCGCGCGAATCGGGGACGAACGACGAACAGAATCACCCGATGCCCTACGACGCCAAGTCGTCGCGTCCTCAGACCCAAGAGTCGGCCAACCGTTGGCAGCAGAATGCCCAACAGCCGCAACACCAACGGTCGCAGCCGACGCCGGTCGCCTCGACGCCGCGACAGTCGCCGACGCAGTCACGTGTGGCGTCGTCGCCCGAGCGAACCAGCGCCGCCTCGCCCGGCAAACCGCGCACCTCGCCCAAGACGAGCATTGCCCGCAGCCAGCGAGAACTTGACGAAGCCCTGGCCAGCCTGCAGAACGAGGGGGCAAGCTCTGCCAAGTCGGCCGCCGGGGACGAGGAGGTCATTCCCGACTACCTGAAAGACTTGGACGAGACCCTGGCGCCGCGCACAGCCGCGCAGGGGCCTGCGGGGCGCAAAGGGGCAGCCTCGACGCCGTCGAACTCGCCCGACTCGGTCGCCGATTTCGGCGCCGCGTTGTCGAAGAGTCGCACCGCGGCCGCGAAGTCCGCGCCGACGTCGGCCGAGCCTTCGCCTGCCGCGGCCGACGTCCTGGGGGCCTTCCCCGATCCCGCGGCCGGCGAGACGCGCAGCGCCGCCATCGGACGCACGCCCACTGGGACTGCGCCTGCAGCCTCGCCGATTCCGGAACTTGCCGACGAGCCGACGCCGGCCCCGGCCAAGGCGCCGCTCACGGCTGCCAAGTCCCCGAGCGGTTCCGGCTCGGCCAAGGTCCTGTTCACTTCGCGGCAGCCGGTGATCACCTCGCGCGTGGAAGGGCCGCGGCAACTGGTCGTCGGTCGACCCGCGACGTACCGTATCACGCTGGAGAACATCGGCGACGTGGCCGCTCACGAAGTGCTGGCTCTGGTCACAGTCCCTGATTCGGCCGAGTTGATCGACGCGACGGCGACGGCCGGGGCGATCGAGCAGGCCCCCGCCGTCACCGGTTCGCAGGCGGTTCATTGGCAGATGCCGGAGCTTGCCGCGGGCGAGACGAAGACGATGGATTTGCAGCTCACGCCTCGCAGCGGCGCCGACATGGCCCTGGGAGTGCGATTCAGCCACGCCCCGATCGGTTCCGACGCGGTCGTCAAGGTGCAAGAGCCGATGCTCGCGATGACTTTGTCCGGACCGAGCGAGGTGCAATTCGGATCGCCGCAGAGGTTCAAGCTGGCAATCAGCAACCCCGGCACGGGCTCGGCCGAGAACGTGGAACTCGACCTGTTGCCCCCGGGCGGGGACGAATCGGCCAAGATTCACCACATCGTCGGTTCGCTCGCCCCCGGCGAGACGCGCGAAATCGAACTTGAACTGACCGCCCGCAACTCCGGCGACCTCGTCATGGAAGCCGGCGCAGTCGCGTCCGGCGGGCTGACCGCTTCCGCGAGCAAGAAGGTGCGGTGCGTGAAGCCGGAGTTGGAGATCGATTGGCGCGGCCCTGAAGAGAAATACAGCGGATCGGTCGCGACGTACTTTCTGCGGGTGCGCAACCCGGGCGAGGCGGCGACCGACGCGGTGACCGTGGACCTGGCGCTTCCGGAAGGGGCAAAGCTCGTTTCGGCCACCAACGGCTACACGACCAGCGACGACGACCGAATGCTCGCCTGGCACGGCACGCCGCTGGCGCCGGGCGAGGAGCGGTTCATCCAGGTGCAGCTCGCGCTCAACAAGCCGGGCCCCAACCAGATCAACTTGCGAGCTCTGACCGCCGCGGGGCTCCGTGACGTCAAAGCGGCCTCGACCAACGTGATCGCCGTGGCCGATCTCAAGCTTGAGGTGGCCGATCCCAAGGGGCCCGTGCCGGTGGGCGAGCCGGTCGTGTATGAAATCCGCGTTCGCAACCGAGGTTCGATCGCCGCCCGCGGGGTGAACGTCACGGGGCTGTTCTCCGCGGGGATCGATCCCGTGGCGGTCGACGGCGGGCGGCACACGGTGCGCGACGGGCGGGTCGCCTTCCAGCAAATCGAAAGCCTGCCGGCGGGCGAGGAGATCGTGCTGAAGATCCAGGCCAAGGCCCACGATCAAGGGACTCACGTCTTCCGGGCCGAGGTCGTCTGCCAGGATCTGGAAGTAAAGCTCTCGGCCGAGGAGATGACGCGGTTTATCCAGGAAGAGAACCCCTGGGACAGCGCCGCCACGGCGTACGGCTCCGAACCGTCGACGCGGCGCTAGCGGCTGCGGGCGGCTGAGACTGGAAATCACGACGAGACTCCGATGGCGAACATCGACGCGCTGATCGACCGACTGCAGCAAGGCGAACTGGCCGAGCAGATCGCTGCGGCCGAGGCGTTGTCGCGCGAAGGGTCTGCAGCGCAAGCCGCGATTCCGACGCTGGTGCCGTTGGCGAGCTCGACCGACGAAGAGCTGCAGCAATGGGCCGTGGCGACGCTCGAGGAGGTCGGCCCCCCGGCGGCGAGTCAGATCGGCGAATTGCAACGGCACGCCCAGGACCCTGACGGTTCGATTGCCTATTGGGCCGTGACGCTCTTGGGGCGCGCCGGCTCGCAGGCCGCCGGCGCCGCGAGCGTGCTGATCGAGCGGCTCGGTGACGCGGCGACGCCGCATGTCCAACAACGAGCCGCCTGGGCGCTGGGGGAGATTGGACAATCCGATCCCCAGATTGTCGCGGCGCTGCAGGCCGCGGCTGCCGGCTCGGGTCCGCTGGCCGCCCATGCCCACGCGGCACTCAAGCGAATCGACGCCTCCTGACCCCGCATCCGGCTGGCGGCGCACTTCCTGCCGAAGCGCGCAGGACGTTGTGCGCCGTTGCTTTCCGGCGACTGTGAGCCGCCGGCTCGGTGGGCGAGTGCACGACGGGGGGGCCCCAAGCGGAAGCCCGCCTCGTTTGGCGGGCCGTGCGGCAGGGGATTACAATCGAAGGGATGCGGGCGGAGCCTTCGCCCGACCTGTACGCCGCACCCGCGTCCTCGCCATGCGCATCAGCACGATCCCGCAGATCTATCGCAATGTGGGACGCTGGCGCGAGATCCTGGCGATTCTCAGCAAGTACGGGCTTGCCGATTGGCTCAGTCGGTACGACTACTTGCCGCTGCGATCTCTGCTGAAGAACCGCAGCGGGCAGCCGTTGGCCGACGAGTCGCGCTCGACCCGCATGCGGCTGGCGATCGAAGAGCTGGGGCCGACCTTTATCAAGCTGGGGCAAGTTCTCAGCACGCGTCCCGACGTGGTCGGCATCGAACTGGCGAGCGAACTCGAAAAACTGCAAATCGCCGTTCCGGCCGATCCCCCCGAGGCGGTCGTCGCGCTGCTCGAGGATGAACTGGGGCAGTCGGTGACGGAGGTCTTTTCCGAATTCTGTCCCGAGGCGGTCGCTTCGGCGTCGATCGGTCAGGTCCATCGGGCTCGGCTGGCCACCGGCGAGGAGGTGGCGGTCAAGGTGCAGCACGCCGATCTGCATCGCCGCGTGCGAGTCGATCTCGACATCCTCGCCGGACTGGCGCAACTTGCCGAGCGTTTGCCGGAGCTCCATCCTTACCGCCCCTGCGCGGTGGTCGCGGAGTTCCGCCGATCGCTGCGGCGGGAGCTCGATTTCGAGCGCGAGCGCCGACATGTCGAAGAATTGCGGCGCAACCTCGCGGAGAACCCGACGATTCGCATCCCGCGCCCGTTCGCCGAGTATTCGACGGAGCGCGTGCTGGTGATGGAGTGGCTGGAAGGGCCGACGCTCGCGAATGTCGAGCGGCTCCCCAGGGACCCCGACGAGCTCGCCGCGCTGGCGCGCCACGGGGCCGAACTGTATCTCGAGATGATCTTTCGGCACGGGTTCTATCATGCCGACCCTCACCCGGGGAATCTCGTGGCGCTGCCGGGGGGCGTATTGGGTTTGCTTGACTTCGGCATGGTGGGACGGATCGACGACGCGCTCCGCGAGGACATCGAGGACCTGCTCGCAGCGGTCGTTGAACAAGACAGCCAGCAGCTAACGGCGGTCGTCATGCGCATCGCCGCGACGCCGCCGGGGCTCAACGAGTCGGCGCTGGGGATCGACTTGGCCGACTTCGTGGCTCACTACGCCCACCAGCAGGCCGACAAATTCGAGTTGGCCGCGGCGCTCACCGAGATGCTCGACGTGATGCGTCGTCACCAAATCGTGCTCCCCACGGCCGCGACGATGCTGCTGAAGGTGCTGGTGATGCTCGAAGGGGCCGGGCGCCGGCTCTCGCCCCGCTTCAGCCTGATGGACGTGCTGCGGCCGTATCGCAAGCAAATGCTCAAGCGGAGGATGTCGCCGATGCGGCAGTTTCGCAAGGCGCGCCGCATCGCGTACGAGATGGAGCAACTGGCCGAGGTCTTCCCGCGTCGGATTCGCGACATCCTGCAGCAGGTGCAAACCGGGCGCTTCGACGTGCACCTCGATCACCGTGGATTGGAGCCGAGCGTCAATCGGCTCGTCGCGGGGCTGATCACCAGCGCGTTGTTCCTGGGATCGGTGCTGATGGTCGTCAACCACGTGTGGCCGCTGTGGTTTTGGCCCGTGAAAGACGTCTCGGCCCCGGGGCTCGCCGGGTTGGGGGTGAGCCTGATGTTCGGCCTGCGGCTGTGGCGGGCCATCAGCAAGAGCGGGCATCTCGACCGGCGCGGGTAAGAGGCCCGGCAAGATCATGCGCATGATCTCTGCCTTGTTCGCGCAACGCCGCGCCGATCGACGCGGGCTAGCGAACCGTTGCATCCGCTCGCAGCCGGCGCTGCCCGGCCGTGTTTTCGGACAGACCTCAGTACGGGCTCTCGTGAATAACGGGGTCTTCCTTGCCCTCTTTGGAAATCGAGGCCCGCGTTGCCATGGCGTTCATCACCGCCGGGTCGACTGAGTCGAACACGAACCGCACTCCGCCGTCGCAGAAGCTGAAGTGAGATCCCCCCGGGTGGTCGCTGCCGAACGACTCGGCGTAGCTCAGCGTGGCGTTCCGATCGAGGCCGCCGGTGAGGCAGATGTTGAAGCCGTCCTTGAAAGTCGTTCCGAGGACGAACCCGGGTCCGCCGGCGAACTCGCCCGGGTTCTGGTTGTCGAACAATCGCGACCCCGCGACGACTCCCCACATGACCGCATTGGACCAGCGGACCGAGCGTTCGCCGGTTGCCAAGGTTTTCGACGTACCGTCTGTGATCTCTTCGGGCCGTAATGCGTTGTTGCGGCCAAAGACTCCGTCGAAATTGTCTCGACACACAATGCAGGTGGGCCGCACCGTGCCGACGCTGGCCACGTAGCTGGCTGCCGCCATTTGGCAGACGGGTTTGAACAAGGCGTTCAGCCTCACGTCGATCTGCTGTTGAAAGCCCCCGTCGGAGGGACAGATCCAAGCTGGGAGCGACTGCATTCGAATCTCCGCCATGGCCGGGGATTCGACGTTCGCCTTCTGATCGATCCGATCGTACAGGGCGGTTTGTTCCATGTAGGGGAGCAACTGCACGCCCCACGCCCAGCCGGGGCCCGCGTCATCGCCGTTCGCCTTGAGCGCCGAGACGTATCCTGCGGGATACTTTTTGTGGGCGGAAATGTGCGATTGAAGCGCCAGCCCCGACTGCTTGAGATTGTTTCCGCAAGCTTGCCGCCGCGCCCTTTCGCGGGCTGCTTGGGTCGAGGGGATCACCAGTCCCATGAGCGCCCCCAAGACGGCGATCACGACGAGCAGTTCGATCAAAGTAAAACCGTCGCCGCGCCGGGGCGAGCGGCAGTCTTTCGTTTGCAGCGTCGTCACGAAAGGGCTCCTTCAGCGAGTGGAAGCAGGGGCGTCGTTCGCGGACGACGTTTCAGGCGTTCGACAATTGCGGAAGCTCGAATGCGGCAGGGGCGGAGCCAGCGTCGCACCCCCCACGCGCCGAGAAGGCTGAGCGCGAGCGCCGCGGGTTCGGGAACGACGGCCAGCGGGCCAACGGCCGCCGCGGCGCCGTACTCTCTTTGCCAGATCAGCAGATCGTCCCCTGCGGACTTGCCGTCATTGTTCGCGTCGGCCGCAGCGGTCGTACCGAAAGCCTGTCGCCATACGGCGAGATCGCCGCCGTTGACGAAACCGTCACTGTTGAAGTCGGCCGCCAAGGCGCCGGTCGGGGTGAAATAGAACTCGAGCGAGTGCCGAATCGGCTCGATCGACGTTTGGAACAACATCGTGTAGGCGCCGCTCGGGAGGGGCGGAACGAATCCTATCGCTCCCGGAGCTTGGCCGATGTCTGGCAAGAGTTCGATTCCCGAATGGTCGCCGTCCAAGTTGATCGGAAAGTCGAGCCAGCCGAGCATCGGGGCCGGGTCGATCTCCTCGCCGATGCCGGCGGTCCAGACGGCGCCGGCTTGAATGCCGGTGAAGACGCGAGAATAAGAATGATCGTGAAAGGCGATCTTGATGGAAGAGAGGACATGCCCGGCCGGAACGGTGAACCATGCCAAATCGACGCCGTACGTCTCAGCCACGAGCAGATTCGAGCCGGGCTGAAACGGCAGCAGGGTGGGAGCCGCGGGATCGTCGGACATATCGCCCGACAGATACTCGCTGTACGTGGCCCCGACTCCCGTAGCGCACAGAAGCGCGCACACGACGACTGCCGACCACAACATCAAGTGCAAGAGATGCATCTGCGAGAATTCGCGAGAGAAACCGCGGCCCTGCCCTCCCCCCTTATAGGGCCTCCCCTGGGCTGCGGCAACCCGACGCCACGCGGGGGGCTCGGCGGGGGGCCTGCAAGTCCGCGCCAGATTCGCTCTGTTGCGCCCCTGGCAGCCTGTTGAAAAAATGGACAGTTGCGCTCACGGAGGGCCCATTTCTGGGTTTGTTCGTCTTGCACTCGCAAGCCAGTCCGCCCGTCCCTTTCAGTCCAGGCAGGACTCCAGTCGTCCCTCAGTGCAGACTCCTGCGGCAGGGCGCCGGGGCCGCCCGCGTCAAGCCATGGGCGTTCTCCCCGAAGCATCTGCGATTGCCATGCCCCAGTGGTTTTCCGCACAGGTTGACCTTAAGATGGATGCTCGCAAGGCGGCGCCGTAAAACGCTTTTGCGATCGGGTCGAGCGAGCCGCGACCACGGCAACGCAGGGAGCTTGCGAGCGATGCCTGAATTGAAAGCCTTCGGCAAGGACAATCGCCAACGCTGTTGGCAGTCCATTCCCCAAGGCGAATCGATCGTTCTCGGCCGCGCGCCGCGCAACGGGTGGAGCGTGCCGTGGGATCGGCTGATCTCGCGCGAGCACGCTCAACTGCGGCTCGAAGGGGACCGACTGTTCGTCGAAGAGCTCAAGACGGCTCGGAACCCGATTTTCTTCGACGGCAAGCCGAGCGCCACGTTCGAGGTCGTCGCCGGGGGGGAGTTTCGCATCGGCGAGACGACCTTTCAGTTCGTCGGGGCTTCGGCCGAGGCGGCGGGATCCGACACGATCGTCGAGCACGCGCTGGGGACGTCGCCGCTGAAGTCGGGGCGGTTCGAGAACGCCCACGAGTGCCTCGAAACCTTGTGTCAGTTGCCGGGGCTGATCGCCGAGTCGCGGAGCGACGTCGACTTTGCGACGAAGCTGACTGACATGTTGCTGGCGTCGCTGCGCGGTGCGCTGGCGGCCGCCGTGATCCAGGTCGACGCGGACGACGACGAGGGGCTTGTCCAGAGCGAGCCGACGCTGCTGCGCTGGAACACCCGAGGCGAGTCGGTCGGTCGGTTCCGTCCCAGTCGGCGACTGATCACGCAGGCCCTGGAGCGCCGGCAAAGCGTCGTTCATCTGTGGACCGACCAGGACGGACGCAACTCGAACTTCACGATGTCGTGCGATCTCGATTGGGCGTTTTGCACGCCCATTCCCACCGCCGACAACGAACGCTGGTGTCTGTACGTGTCTGGCAAGCGCCAGTTCGCCGGGTTGCAGGAAATCCAGCACCCGGACGACCTGATGGCCGAGCTGCGCCTGGCCGAATTGATGGCCCGGTTCATCGGCGCCGTGCGGCAGGTCCGTTCGCTGGAACAGCAGCAGGTGGCAATGCGGCGGTTCTTTTCGCCCGCGGTCGTCGAGACGCTGCAAGGGGCCGGCGCCGGGGCCGCGCTCGAGCCGCGGCAAGGCCCGGTGAGCGTCTTGTTCTGCGACGTCCGCGGCTTTTCGCGCAAGGTCGAGCAGTGGAAGGACGATTTGCGGCCCCTGCTTACGCAGGTGAGCGACGCGCTGGGCGTGATGACCGGCAGCATCATGAAGTACGAAGGGGTGATCGCCGACTTCCAGGGGGACGCCGCGCTCGCTTTCTGGGGTTGGCCCAGTCACGTCGAGGATGCGGCCATGTCCGCCTGCCGGGCGGCGCTCTTGATCGAGCGCAAGTTCCGCGAGGCGAATCAGGATCCGGCCCACGCCTTGTACGGGTTCCGCATCGGCATCGGCGTCGGTTTCGGCGATGCGATCGCAGGGCAGATTGGTTCGCAGGAGCAGATCAAGGTCGGCGTGTTCGGCCCCGTGGTGAATCTCGCCTCCCGGTTGCAGAATCTCACCAAGCAGATCGGCGTCGCGATCCTGGTCGACGGGACGACGGCGGCGGCGCTCGCCAAGGGCCTGCCGGAGGGCGCCGAGCGGTGCCGACGGATCGCTCGGCTGCGTCCCGCGGGCATCGACACGCCGGTCGACGTGCACGCTCTCGTGCCGCACCATGCGGGAGACGAGGGGCTCTCCGCCGCGGAATTGCGAACGTACGACGAAGCGGTCGACGCCGTGATTGCCGGCGATTGGCCCCGCGCCCGTGACTTGCTGAAACGGATGCCGGCCCAAGACGGCCCCAGCAATTTCCTGCGGGTCGAAATCTGCCGTCACGACGGCGCCCCCCCGGCCGACTGGGACGGGGCGTTCTCGCTCGGACGCTGAACGGGCCGCCGGTCAGGACGGGCTCAACGGCGGGCGACTCCCTGGGCGGCGTCGTACTTGCGCAGGCGGCTCTGCACGTCCCACGTCATCCACAGGGCAATGCATTCGCCGCCGACGATCATCCCCCACACGTACCACGCCATGTGCTCGGGGTGGGCGGCGATCGCCGGCAACAGGAAGCATCCCAGCAGCGGCACGACGACTCGCGCCGCGCACCCCATGCCGGCTGCCACGAACGGCGGGCCGTAGTCGTACAGGTTGCGCACTCGCCGCGGCAGGCCCGCCAGACAGCTTGCGACCGCGGCCAGCATCGGCCACTGCATGTGCGTGTCGACGACCGAGCGGTACGACGCCAGTGCGTCTTGGGCGAGGACCGCGGTCGCGGGCAGGCCGCTGTTGGCGCCGCGCACGGCGGCGGCGATCCCCCACGCCAGCAGCCCCGCGCCGACCCATCCGACGGCCAGCCACGTGTCGCGCTTCAGATCCGGGTGTCGCAGCACGAGGTAAATCCCCGGCAGCACGACGAGCAGCGCGACGTACTGGGCCAGCATCGGCAGGAACAGGTGCCAAGCGGTCGCTTCCCCCGCGCGGATCGCCCAAGCCATGAGCCCGGCGATGCCGACAATCGTCAGCCCCTGGACGACCAGATCGAAGGGACTCATCTCGCCCCCTTCGTTCCGCAGCATTCGCCGGGCGTCGTCGACCGACAGCTTGTTGACGAGCATCCGCTCAGTCTCGTCCCGCGGAGGCGCGGGAGCGGACGGAACCAACGGCGATTTGCGATTCTTGGCCATCGACGGACGGAAGCGAAACTGGGGGGATGCAAGCGGTACGGCGAGGCATTGTAACCGAGCCCCAGGTCGCGTGCTTGGCCCCGCGCCGGCGGAGGCAATGGGCGGGTCCGAGGGGTTGGGGAGAAACGCTTATGGCGTCGCGGGCGATCGAGGGCCGTTGCCAACCGGATTGGCGGCGCAATCCGCAGCGCCGGTTCTCGTCCCGTCCGACGGGGCGGACAAAAACATGGTGCGATCGGACGAGGCAATTAGACTGAAATCTGGCCGCCGCATGCTCGTTTGACGCGCATTTCGCCCGCTCAGCCGGGGTCTCGGCGACCGCTCCACCGACGACGTTTGCACCTTTGAAGCGGAACCGACGCGTGTTGCACCACAGCCCAGGGCGCCTTGCGCCCGCACTTTTCGTTGCGCTGCTTGTCCTGTCGACGAGGTCGGCGACCGCCTACGATCGGACCCTCGACGGCACGTACACGCACCCCACGATCGTCAATCGCGGCGCGGCGGGGCAGCAGTTGATTCGAGTCAACTACCTGGTCGACTACGCCAACAGTCAGGGCGCCATGATCCTGCCGCCGACGCGTCCCAATGCGCGGACGATCTCGAACACCCTCTCCGCGCAATCGTCGAGCAAGGAGAGCGTCCGCGGGCTGAGCAACTTTGCGTTCGGTTGGGCGCAGTTTCTCGACCACGACATGGGGCTCTCGACCACGAGCAACGGCGCCGGCGTCAACGGTTCGGCGGCGATCACGATCACCGATCCCAACGATCCTCTGGGTCCGAATCCGATCGGGTTCACGCGTTCGAACTTCGTCTTCGACGGTTTCCGGCAGCAGATCAACGAAGTCACCTCCTGGATCGACGGTTCGCAGATCTACGGTTCGAGCACGGCCCGCGCGGCCGCCTTGCGAACCGGCGGCGGGACGGGGGCCAAGCTGCTGACGAGCGCCGGCAATCTGCTCCCCTACAACACCGCCGGCTTGGCGAACCAGAACAACGGGCCGCTGCCCGCCAATCAGTTGTTCCTCGCCGGCGACGTCCGGGCCAACGAGAACTCGCTGCTCACGTCGCTGCAGACTGTGTTCGTCCGCGAGCACAATCGACTGGTCGACGTCATCGCCGTACAGAAGCCGAGCCTCAACGCCCAAGAACAATACAATCTGGCCCGTAAACTGGTCATCGCCGAGCTGCAGGCGATCACGTACAAGGAGTTCTTGCCCGCGTTGATGGGCGCCAACGCGCCGACGGTGCAAGCCTTCGCGTTCAGTCCGGCGATCGACGGTTCGGTCACCAACGCATTCGCTCACATGGCGTTTCGCTTCGGCCACAGCATCGTCGGCGAGTCGCTGCTCTTGGCCAACGACGGCAGCCAGGCGGTCGGCAGCTTGACGTTCGGCAACTCGTTTTTCAATCCGGCGCTGATCGCCAACGACCCGACCATGATCGACAAGGTTCTCATGGGCGCCTCGCTGCAGAAGTCGCAGGAGGTCGATCTGCAGATCTCGAATTCCTTGCGAAACGTCATGTTCGGTCCGCCGGGGGCCGGCGGGACCGATCTCATGGCGATCGACGTGCAACGCGGGCGCGATCACGGCATCGTCGATTACAACGAACTGCGAGGCGCCTACAACCTTTCGACGCTCGCCAATTTCAGCCAAATGCCGACCGACGCCGCGACTCGCGCGGCCATCCAATCGCTGTACGGCAACAACGTCAACAACGTCGACGCCTTCGTCGGAGCGTTGGCCGAGACGCATCTGCCGGGGTCGAGCCTCGGCCCGTTGCTGACGGCGATCATCGGCAACCAGTTCACGCGTTCGCGTGACGGCGATCGGTTCTTCTACACGGGGGATTACAACGGGTTGTACGCGGGCGGGGTGCTGAAGTCCGACATTGCGTCGATCGTCAATCTCGACACGATCAAGCTGGCCGACCTCATTACGATGAACACGGGCCTGACGAACATCTCCGACAACCTGTTCTTCGCCCAAGCGCCGGCTCCGTCGGCGCCGCTGGCGGGCGACTTCAACAACGACGGGGTCGTCGACGGCGCCGACCTGACGGCGTGGAAGGCGGGGTTCGCCGCCGGGACGCTCACGGGGTCCGATCTGTTGACGTGGCAACGGAATGTCGGGGTCGGGGCCGCGACCGGCGCCATCGCCGCCGTGCCCGAACCGTCGGCGGCGCTATTGGCCGTCGTCGCCGCGGTCGCCGTCGCGCTGCGTCGTCGCCGCGCTCCGCGCTGAGCGCCGCGACAAGTTGCTCGATTTTGCTCGCGTGCAAAACGATCAAAATCTCGCAGCAAAACTTCGCGTGCAAGGCGGTCGACTTCGGTCCTAACCGCCGGCTTGCCAACGACTTCGGCGCGGGACCGCCGAGGGCCGCGGCTGAGTTTTGCCAGCAAAACTCCGGGGGGGCGAGCAAAACTCCTCGTCCCGCCCCCGTCACCCTCGCCAAAATCCTCGCGGAAACCGACGCCGAAGTCGACGAGCCTTGTGCGTTGTCGAAGCCGCTCGCTCGCCGACGTCGGCCTGTCCGCCCGGCGCGGCCTTGGCGGGGCGACTTCGTTCTACACGAAGGGGCGGCCCCATTTCTACAAAAATCGCAGCAGCGTGCTGCTGGCGATGCGGATCCGCCGGCCTACTCGGCTCAATTAATCGACTGCACCGCCCGGGTGTTTGTCACTAACGACGCGAGCGAGCCGGAGCCCGCATAACCGGGGCTCATTTGGGTGGCGTGGCATTGCGAATCGGCGCCCCCGGCGACCTGGGAGGTCGCGGCTCGGCGGAGGGATTATGGGCCATTTTTGGGGCGGGGGACGCGGCGGGTTTGCTTTTTGCCGCGGTTGCGGGGGCCTCGTTGGGGGCCGTCGCTTCTCTTCACCGCGTCGACCGGTTTGCCGATGTTGTCGCGCATGCGTTCGATGCGGTCGCGGATCGCGGCGGCTCGTTCAAACTCCAGGGCCTCGGCCGCGGCGAGCATTTCGGCTTCCAACTCGGCGATGTACTCCTCGGTGACGTAGACCGTCTCGTCGGCCCGGCCGTCGATCCACTCCCCGACCTCCGCCTCGATCGCGCAGGCCAACATCCGCTGAGCCCCCTGCTTGAGAATCTCCGAGAGCGCGTCCCGGGACGAGCCTGGAAACGGCAACGATTCGGTGGTAACCTCGGCCATGGCTGGCGTGCTCCTGGGAAGCACGGGCCACCTCAAGCAAACCCAAAGGAAACCAAGCGCGCCGGCTTCTTCAACTCATACCCGGCCGCAAGATTCGGTAGTATCTCACAATCATCTTTCAACGCTGCCTAGGGTTAATGTCTTTCAGTCCCTTCAACTTGTCGCATGGAAATGAATGATTTAGCACAGTCTGACGATAGTGACAGGTTGGCATCACGCTTTTTTCAGCAGTCCGTAGAGGCTGGGGCAAGACACAAATTAGAAGATTCCGCAAGCTATTGCCGCAAAGCGGCAGAGCTATGGGAAGCAAGTGGCAGCAAGCACGTTTCCAAAGCATATCACCAATTGGGGATGATTGCGTACGCCAAGCACGAGTACGGTGCTGCTGAAGACTGGTATCAGAGAGCGCTGGAGAAAGACGAAGAATGCGGAGATGCCATTGGCGCTGCCAAGACGCTCAACAATCTAGGAGCAGTCGCCTGCGCTCGCAAAGACTATGCTGCTGCAGAGGTCTACTTGCGGAAATCAATCACGATCAAGGAAGATCACGGCGACAATCTTGGAGTAGCTAGGAGCTTGCATCAGCTTGGCATTGTTGAAAGCCGTCGCGGTGATGTCGAAGCAGCTAGGGAGCTATATTTCAAGGCGATCGAGATAAATCTGAAATCGGGAAACGAGGCGGGTGTGGCGTGTAACTATGGGAATCTCGTTACGATTGCGCGGTCACAAGGCCTAACCGGCGACAAGGAAGTCAGCGGCTGGTTTGAGAAGGCGTTGCATATTTTTCAGGAGAAAGGAGATGTCAATGCCATTCTTGCATTGGGCAAGAGTGCCGAGCATTACAGCGATTGGAAGGATGCTGAGATTGCGTACCGAACAGCAGCCGAGACTGCGAATAGGTCTGGCGATCTTGAGTACAAGGCGTACAGCTACCAGTATTTAGGGGCTCTTGCGGCAAGGCTGTGCGACTATGAGGCTGCGCTGAGTTGGTATCGAGAAGCGATGCAAGCTCATGAAGAGCGTGGAGCTACAGACTGTGTTGCCAAGGCCTGCATGTCAATGGGAAACTTAGAACTGTCAAGAAGTTCTAGTAGGCGACCCGATTTTCGATCATCAAAAAAGTGGTTTCAAAAGGCAATTGAGTTGGGGGCAGCAACGAGCTGGCGAGAACGGCTTACTATCTATGGCCGACTGTGGCGATATCGATTCGCCAACTACTTTTCTAAGCAGTAGGTTCGTGACGACGGCGTACCTGCGATCGCCAACAACTTTCCGACAGCGGCGCGCTGTCTTGAACCGACTAGGTTGCCTGGGGGTTATGGCCCCTTCTTCGGTCGCGGCACGCGGGCTTTGTTGCGGCCTTTGCCGCGTTTGGGGCCGTCGCTTCTCTTCACTGCATCGACTGGTTCGCCGATGTTGTCGCGCATGCGTTCGATGCGGTCGCGGATCGCGGCGGCTCGTTCAAACTCCAGGGCCTCGGCCGCGGCGAGCATTTCGGCTTCCAACTCGGCGATGTACTCCTCGGTGACGTAGACCGTCTCGTCGGTGCGGCCGACCGCGGCGTTTGCGTTGGCGTGGGCTTGGGCGTCGGATTCGATGCCGCGGCGGATCGCCTTCTTGACCGTCTCGGGGGTGATGCCGTGGGCGGCGTTGTACTGGTGTTGCAGCTTGCGGCGGCGCTCGGTTTCGTCGATCGCGCGTTGCATGCTGTCGGTGACGCGGTCGGCGTACAGGATGACCTTGGCGTTCACATTGCGGGCCGCGCGGCCGATGGTTTGCATCAGCGACGTTTCGCTCCGCAGAAAGCCCTCTTTGTCGGCGTCGAGGATCGCTACGAGCGAGACCTCGGGCAGATCGAGCCCCTCGCGCAACAGGTTCACCCCCACCAGCGCCTCGAACCGACCGGCCCGGAGGTCGCGCAGCAGTTCGACGCGCTCGAAGGCGTCGAGTTCGCTATGAAGCCACTTGCACTGGACCCCCTCGTCGGTGAAATAGGCGGCCAGGTCCTCGGCGAGCCGTTTGGTGAGCGTGGTCACCAGGGTCCGTTCGCCGGCGGCGGCGCGGAGGCGGATTTCCTCCAACAAGTGGGGCACTTGGCCGCGGGCCGGGACGACCTCGATGATCGGGTCCAACAGGCCGGTGGGGCGGACGACCTGCTCGACGACCTCGCCGCCGGTTTGGCCGAGCTCGTAGTTGCCGGGGGTGGCCGAGACGTAGACGACGGTGCGGGCCCGCTCGCGCCACTCCTCGAACTTCATCGGCCGGTTGTCCATGGCGCTGGGGAGCCGGAAGCCGTGCTCGACGAGGGTGCTTTTGCGGCTGCGGTCGCCGGCGTACATGGCGCCGATTTGGGGGACCGTGGCGTGCGACTCGTCGACGAACAGGAGGAAGTCGGGGGGGAAGAAATCGAACAGCGTGTTGGGGGGCTCGCCCTCGGCCTTGCCGGCGAGGTGGCGGCTGTAGTTCTCGATCCCCGGGCAGTAGCCGGCCTCCATCATCATTTCGACGTCGAACCGGGTGCGGGCGTTGAGCCGTTGGGCTTCGAGCAGCTTGCCCTGCTCGCGGAACAGTTCGAGCCGCTGGGCGAGCTCCTTGCGGATGCGGTCGACGGCGTTTTGGATCCGTTCCTCCGGCATGACGAAGTGCTTGGCCGGGTAGATGTACATTTGCTGCAGCGCGTCGATCGTGGCGCCGGAGACGGGGTCGATGATCGACAGCCGTTCGACCTCGTCCCCCCAGAACTCGATGCGGTAGGCGAATTCCTCGTAGCTGGGCCACACCTCGACGCAATCGCCGCGCACCCGGAACTTGCCGCGCTGCGGGTCCGTGTCGTTGCGGTCGTACTGCACGTCGACCAGCTTGGCGAGCACTTCGTCGCGATCGATCGTCTGGCCGATGCGCAGACCGACCATCATCGCCTTGTAATCCTCGGGCGAGCCCAGGCCGTAGATGCACGACACGCTGGCCACGACGATGACGTCGCTGCGGCTGACGAGGCTCGAGGTCGTGGCGAGCCGCATGCGGTCGATCTCTTCGTTGATCGAGGCGTCCTTCTCGATGTAGATGTCGCGCTGGGGGATGTAGGCCTCGGGCTGGTAGTAGTCGTAGTAGCTGACGAAGTAGCTGACGGCGTTCTTGGGGAAGAACTCCTTGAACTCGCCGTAGAGCTGGGCGGCGAGGGTCTTGTTGTGCGAGAGCACGAGCGTGGGGCGCTGCACGGCCTGAATGACGTTGGCCATGGTGAAGGTCTTGCCGCTGCCGGTGACCCCCATGAGGACCTGCTCGCGGCGGCCTTCGCGGAGGCCCTGGACGAGCTGCTCGATCGCGGCGGGCTGGTCGCCGGCGGGTTGGAAATCGCTGTGAAGTTCAAACTGCATGGCGGGTTCAGTCTTGCGCGGCCGAGGAGGCGTGAATCAGGGGGGCGGGACGAAGGGGAAAGAACGCCGCTGCGGCCAGCACGAAATACGCGCCGAACATCGTTCCCGCGATCTGCCAGTCGCGGCGGGTGATGCCGCCGGGGATCATGATGAAGATCGCCACGAGCGCGTCGAACAGCAACAGAATCAACAGCGCCAAGTAGAACGCAGCCGCCTGCCACGGTGCATGCCGGCCGTCGCGCAGTTGCATGGCGCCGTGCCCAGCGCGGACAAAGAACACGCCGATCGGCAGGAACACGCCGACGAGGACTTGCACGATCGGCCAGCCGTCGCAGAGGAGCTTGGCGACTCGCGGCGTCGCGGCCATGAACGCCGGCAGCAAACCGTCCCAGCGGAGGAGCGTCAACAGCCAGTCGGCGTAGCGCGACGAACCTTCCCCGAGGGCGTTGCCGCGTATTGCGCTGCGGCCGGCGGCGGGGCGGGTCTCCAGCGGCATGGCGGGGGTCGGCGAATCCATGGGACGGCGGTCAGGTTCCGCGGCCGGAACGATCCTCTCCGGCGGGCGAATTGCGGGGCGAACGATTGATTGTACCGCGATTGTCCCCTGCGGCCCATTCGCGGTCGTTGGGGAGCGGCAATAGGTACGGGCGGATTCGCTGGAGGGTGCGCGGGCCGACGCCGTCGACGCGGCGCAGGTCGTCGAGGCCGTTGAACGGGCCGTTCTGCAGGCGGTCGGCGATCAGCTTTTCGGCGAGGATCGGGCCGACGCCGGGAAGCATGATCAGCTCGGGCCAGTCGGCGCGGTTGACGTCGACTTGAAACTTGGCCACGAGCGGCGCCGCGCGGTCGACGTCGATCAACTCCCCCCGCCCTCCCCCGCGGGCCCACCACCATCCAGCCATCGCCAACAGCGCGCACGCAGCGGCAGCCGCCAGCGACTGTTGATCGCGCGGCCGCAGCCAGTCGGCGGGATCAAGGCGAAACGGGAGACGCGGCATCGGCGGGTGCGACGAATCGGCTCCGGGCCTTTGGGCTTGGAGAGGGGCGCCTTCCCGGCGATCATTGACGCTGGCGTTCCCTCGCCGCACAACCCGAGGATTATACCGGAGGAGCCACGCCGTGAATCGCGATTTCGAGCAGTTGGATTGGAACGACGCGGTTGCGGCTGATTGTCGGCGGTTGGTGCGGATGGCGCTGGAGGAGGATCTGGCCGGCCAGCGAGATCTGACGACCGCGGCCTTGACGCCGGCCGAGCGCCGCGGCGCCGCCGACGTCGTGGCTCGCGAGCCCGGGATCGTCGCCGGGATGCCGCTGTTGCCGATTGTCGTCGCCGAGGCCGGGTTCGGTTTGTCGATCGAACACTTCGTGCACGACGGCGACGTCGTCGAGGGGGGGGCGATTCTCGCAACGATCCGCGGCTTGGCGGCCGAAATCCTGACCGCCGAGCGGACGATTCTCAACCTGCTCGGGCGCATGATGGGGGTGGCGACGCGCACCGGCTTGTTCGTTGCGGAGATCGCGGGGACCAAGGCGCGGCTGTACGACACGCGCAAGACGACCCCGGGGTGGCGGCGGTTGGAAAAGTACGCCGTACGGTGCGGAGGAGGGTTCAACCACCGGCTCGGGCTCTACGATGCGGTGCTGATCAAGGACAACCACCTTGCGCTCGCGGCCGAGGCGACCAAGGGGCGGTTTGGCCCCGGCGACGCCGTCCGGCAAGCCCGTGAGTTCTTGCAAGGCGTCATGGGGGCCAATGCCGGGGCCCCGGCTGAGGCGATCGTCGAAGTCGAGGTCGATTCGCTGGAGCAACTGCGCAAGGCGCTCCCCGCGGGGCCAGACATTGTGCTGCTGGACAACATGTCGCTGGAGGAACTTTGCGACGCGGTGCGGTTGCGGAACGAAGCGGCCCCCGGCGTTGAGTTGGAAGCCTCGGGAGGCGTCCGATTGGATACGGTGCGCGAAATCGCAGCGACCGGGGTCGATCGAATCAGCGTCGGCGGACTAACCCACTCAGCCGTTGCTTTGGACGTGGCGTTGGATTGGCGCACGGGTTGACGGCGTGGTGTTTTCGCAACGTGGTCGCCCGCCGAGTTCGGCCAGGCGCGTGACGAGGCCCGGTTGCATCGGTTCGGCGGTCGGCTGACCTGCGATTGCGGGCGACCGCCTGGGAGTCCGTCTCGCCCGAAACCGTTTTGGGAGCCAGTCCGGACTGGCGTGGAAGGCTGGCGGTTTGACATGGCCCGATGCCGGCCTACTGTTGAGCGATCCGACGCCTCGGGGGAGGGGCGAAGGACCACGACGCGACGGGTCGCGCTGGGAGCGAGAGGGGACCCGTCGCGTTATTTTTTGCGCTTGCCGGCCCGCTTTGGCGGCCTCTTCGCCGCCGGCCGCCGCGGCGGAGGGCTGAGGGGTGAATGCACCGGGACGTGGGGACGTCGGTCGCCCCGTGAAGGGGGGCGGGGCGCGGTTCCCGGGCCTTTCCGAGCGGGCTGATCGGCACGACCGGCAATCCTGGAAATTCTTCGGCAATCCTTTTGACATTTCGTTTCGCCGTGTCTAGATTGAAGCGGTGCGAGTATCCGCACGAGCTTTGGATAGGCTGAAATTCATCCTTTTTGATTGGGTTGTGGACCTCATGAGCATTCGACCGGCGGCGAGCCAACGGGGCTCGATCGCTGACCGAACCTGGGCGACTGAATCGCCCGAGGCCGCAACACCCTCTTCCGACAAGCTGCCGACGACCGTCTGATTCGGTCCCCGCGGTTTGCTCCCCTGGGCGCGACACTCGGGTTGGCGGTTCGCCTGCTCGTCGGGGCGTTGCTCCGTCCTTCTCGGTTCGCAGCGATTCGTTCTCACGTTCGCTCGTCTTTCATGCAGCTCGCCGAATGCGGCGGGCGGCAAGCGCCCAGCGTGCGCCTGCCCCGACTCTGGCATGAGTGCCGGTGGAATGCACTCCGCGCGTACGAACGCGTGCGGAGCGTTCGCGAGGTTCGCGACTTGGACATCGTCACTGTGACATCGTCACTGGAGAGTCTTCAACCGCTGGTACGTGCCGTGGCCTTCGGCCTCCGGCTCCCGCCTCGACGCGGGTCTGGCAGCCGCCGCGGCAAGCCAGGTGCATGCACTGCTCTGCGGTCGAACAAGGAAAGCGAACCGAACTATGAAGAACGCACTCAACGGTTTTGGCAAGTTCTCGATTCTGTCGGCTGCGGTCATGCTGGTCGCCGGCGCGGCGCCGGCGCAGGCGGTCATCAACGGGGCCGGTCTGACGATTTACACGGGCCCCAGCGCCCGGTTGTTGGATTCGATCGGCACGCCCGAGTTCTACAGCGTGTGGTACGAAGAGTCGTGCGACAATCCCCACCTGCGCATCCGTGCGAACAACAAGCCGGTGGTCATGTTGGTCGTCGACAGCACGCTCGACGCCAACGTGGGGCTCGTGAGTTTCGATCTCAAGATCAACCAAGCGAACTACATCTTCGGCGACGGCGACGGCGGCAGCATGGACAACTACACGCAGTACATCATGGAGTCGATGTACACCTCGCCGGGCGTGTCGATCCTGAGCAACGTGTTGTCGGCCGACAAGAAGACGCTGACGCTTAATTTCAGCGGCTTGACCGCGGGCAAGAAGGTGCTGTTCAACGTCGACTTGGATGCGGAAAACGATCCGAACATGTTCATGTATCCGGACTTCCGCCACGTTTTGCACGGCGCGCCGATGTTCGCCGGCGCCCCGCAGACGCTGCCGGCGTCGTTCGCCGCCATGTTCGCCAGCGCGACCGAGTCCTTGCCGATCGTGGGCGAGCTGACTCAAGAGGATTCTGCGCCGGCCTTCTCGAACCAGAACATCCGCCCCTACAGCGTCATGGACAAGATGCAGATCCTCGAGACGCCGGGAACTTACGAAATCCCCGAACCGACCTCGGCCGCTCTCGCGGTGATTGTCGTCGGCGCCGGGCTGCTCGCCGCCCGTCATCGTCGGGAAGTCGCCTGATCGGGCGTCGTTCCTGGCTTTTAGGCGGCTTGCTTCGGGCAATTCCGTCTGCCGCCAAACAGAGCTTGCTTACGGACGCCAACGATCGCAGGGGTCGTTGGCGTCCTGTTTTTTTGCCGTCGGGCGAGCGACTCAGGCGCTTCGGGCGACGACGCTTGGGCGGGCTTCGCGCGGCGTCCGAACGACACCGAGCGCGCGGCAGTGAACCGTGCTAGCTGCTCGCTGGGCGGCGGCCAGTCGCTGAGCCGTGGCAGACTTTGCGGGTTAAGTCGACTGGCCGTCTGTTCCGGTTGCTCCGAACGTTTGCAAGGCTCTGATTCTGCGGGTTTCTCCCGATTTTCTGAAAGTGCCGATCGCAGGGGTTCCGATACCTCCGAGTGAGTCGACTGGCAGTCCTGTTCTGCCGCGACTTGCGAGACCGCATGAGGCGGACTTGATCGAACTGAGACGCAGGACGACGTCCTGCTGGGACCGTGCGGCCCGCAACCGCGCACATTAGGGGGGAACCTAAGGATGAAACTTCGAGTATGGAGCTGCGCTGCGCTCGCGTTCTGCGTGCTGACAGCCGGAGCCGCCGCGGGGCGCGCTCAATCGAAGGGGGTTCGAAGCGTCGAATTCCAGGACGCTGAGCAATCGAGCGGTTGGGACGACGGCGTTGACTTGGCCTCGTACCAGACCGCCGTCTCGGCGAGCGTCGGTCCGGGACCCAGAGGGGGCGGCTACATCGGCGGGATTCCGAGCATCATGGACCGGCCGATCCAGGTCGTGGCCGGCGCCCAGTACATCTACGCCCGGGCGAACTTCAGCCAAGCCCTCGCTTACGTCGAGCAGGACCTGGTCAACGGCGGCGAAACCTGGGTCAACTACGACTTCAACTACAACTCGTCGTACGGCTTCTACGGCGGGATTTACATGTGCGACTGCGGCGGGTCGTTGATCTTCAACTTCAACCGTTTCACGAGCGACGCCAGCTTTGCGGCGGCGAACGTGCCGGCTCAGACGACTCCGACGCAAACGGCCATCTTCGGACCGTTTGAAATCGACGGCAACATCACCGGGTTCGCCGACGTCGATCTCAAGTCGTACGACCTGAGCTTTGCGAAGACGATTCCGCTGGGCGGACCGTTGTGCGGCTGTTGCGACGACTGCTGCGAAGACTCGTGCTGCGACGACGCATGTTGCGGCGGGGGCGGCGGTTGCTGCCAGGGGGGCGGCTGCGGTTGCCCGGCGTGGGACATCACCTGGAGCGGCGGCATTCGCTTCGCCGACGTCAATTGGGGCCGCGGCGCCACGGCGACCACCTTCGGGACGGCGCCGGTGTTCATCGACAGCTACACGACCCGCATGGACTTCGAAGGCTTCGGCGGTCGCGTCGGGTTGGCGGGTCGCCGGTACCTCGGCAAGCGCGGGTTGTTCAGCCTGTACGCCAAGGGGGACTGGTCGCTGTTGAGCGGCGAGATCAATCTGGAAACGCTGGTCACCAACCAGGCTGGCACGGCGTTCCATCGCACCAGCGGCGACATCATCGTCCCGGTCACCGAGATCGAACTGGGCGGCACGGTCCACTTGGGCTGCCACGCCAACATCACGGCCGGTTACTTCTGGTCGGCCTGGCACGACCTGGGCATGCGTGAAGAGTACGCCTGGGGCAACTTCCAGATGTCGCACTACGACGATGCGAACATCCTGGGCTTCGACGGACTGTTCGTCCGCGGCGAAGTGTTGTTCTAAGCCGGGCGCAACACGCCTCCGAATCCGACCCGAAAACGAAACAGGGCCCGTCGCAGTCAGTGCGACGGGCCCTGTTATTTTGTTTTGGATCGAGCACAAGCTCAGGCGGCGTTCTCGCAGCGCTTGGCTTGTCGCCCGCGGAGCGCGGCTACCGGGTCGGACCGACCATCCGATCGCGGCGCGAACGGCGTTGAGCCCGCAAGCGGGCACGGCGCTTGGTCTCGCTGGGCTTCTCGTAGAATTCGCGAATGCGGATCTCCTTCTTGATCCCGCTCCGCTCGACCAGCTTGCGGAAACGGCGAACCGCTTCCTGGGCCGTCTCCTTCTCACGTAGCGTCAGCTTAACCACACCGAGTTCCTTTCCACGCTTCAGTCGAGGTTGGGGGCCGCGGGCGCTTCGCCAGGGGCGAGGGCGCATATCGGCGTCACGAATCGCTTAAGATAGCACCGTCCGGGCCAGGCGTCCAGATCGGGCGGCGCAAATCCCTGCCTGGGGTGAGTTTGGGGCCTGCCGCCGGAGCAGCTTGCGCAACCGGCGCTTGCGGAATCGCCCGGCAAAATCGCAAGGGGGTCGGGCCCGATCCATGTTCCGACCGGCGTCGGAGACGGCCGATTCGTAAGGGCGAGTTGGCGGCTCGAACCCCCTGCGAGCCCTGTCCTGCACCACGCCGTCGTCGACGCCATGAACCCCGCTCCCCTCAGTAGTCAGGAACTGCTCCAAGCGCTGGGGCAGCGGCAAGACGATCTCTTGGAGCAGTTGGACCAGCTCAACGCCCTCATCGAGTCTGCGCTGGCGGCGGCTGCCGTCGCCAGGAACGGCGCGCTTGCCGACGCCGCGGCGTAGCGCCTTGCAGGCGGCAGCCCCGTCGGGAGACGGGACGACCATAATGCTGCAATGCCGTTGCCGCGAGCGCAAAGAAAATGCGGAGCGGTCCGTGGGACCGCTCCGCAAGCGTCATGTCGTCTGCAGTTCCGAAGCCCGATTACTCGGTGACGGCCTTGACCGCGTCTTCGGCGCCCTGCTTGATGTCCGCCGCAGCGTCTTTCGCCGCTTCAGCGGCTTCGTCGCCCGCGGCCTTCGCCTTGTCGGCGGCTTCGTTAGCGGCGTCAGCCGCGTCTTGCACGGCGTCCTTCGCCTTGTCGACTTCGCTCTGCTGGCAGCCGGCGCCGCCGATCAGGCCCAACCCCAGGGCCAACGCCAATGTCATCGAACCGATTTTTTTCATGATCTTTCGATCTCCTAAGTTTCACGCCGTTGGGAATTCCGCCTGGGCGACCGTCGACGAAGACGAGACGCCGTTGTCGTTAAGTCTAAGCCTATCACCCTCGCCGGGCTGTGGCAAACCGCCGCAGTACGGAGCTTGCCGGGAAGTGGCGAGATCGGGCTCAACAACCGGTTCGGCCGGCACAGTTTTCGCATTTTGCCGAGTCGCCGCCAGCGTCCAAGGTTCTGCGATTCCTGCGACGATCACGCTCAGCGCAGCCCGGGCAGGAAGCCGATGACCGTATTGGCGCCGGGGTCCCGCAGCCCGCGTCCGGGGGGAGCCTGCGCTCGCGGCGACCGGTCTCCCTGGGGTATTCGCCGCCGCGATGGCGTTCTTGCCTGGAGTCGTCGACCCATGAAACGTTTTCTGCCTTCCGTCCTGATCTGTACGGTCGTGGCGGGTTTCGCCTGCCGCACGGCGCACGGCGCCGAGGACGCGTTTGACTTCGGCCGGTCGGTCGATGCGGCCTCGTCCGAGGACGAGTACGCTTATGAGGCCGCTCCCGCGCGCGGACAGCAACCTTCGATCGCCCATCAGAAGGCGATGGCCCGGGCCGAGCAACGGATGGCGCGCTTGGCGTCCATGAAGTGGTACGGTTTCTCGGGGGCTCGCCCGACCGCCACGGGGATGGCCTTCACGACGATGTACAGCCCCGCGTGGCAATCGCCCGGCGGCCGGCCGTTCGCGTGGCATGCCGCCTCGCGGCCGATCGTGATCTATCGGAGGTGAGCGGCGAACGGTCGCGGGCGAGAAGAGTCGCGGGCGGAGAACTGTTCGGGGACTCCGCGTCGCAGTTCAGCCGGCGACTCCCGAGGGGCCTCTTCGCTCGCCCCGTTGGCGCTCCTTCAGCGAGCGGCAGGCTTGCAGCAGTTGATTGAGGTGCGCTTCGGCGGCCCGGGTCGGGCGATCGCGACGGAAGTCGCGGGCCAGGGCCTTGGCGGCGACGACCACCTCGGCTTGCTCCGGGTCGGCCGGACGCGCGGCCAACTGCCGGGCGAGCTTGGCGACGGCATCCCAATCCCCTGCGGTCGCGGCGCGGAACAGCCGCTCGACTTCGTCGAGATGGGCGTCGACCAGTTGCTCGACCCGCATGGCGTCAGCGGCCAACTGCGCGTGGCAACCGGCCAACGACGGCAGCGAAGGGTATTCGGCGGAGTTCATCGGCGCGCTCTCGCAAGCAAGTTTCCGGCGGAGTGAGGGGCGGTTTTTGTTCGCGACCGGAGCCGTGCGTCGCCCAGGCGGCGCGTGGCCTGTCGGTCCCCCTCGTTCCGTTGCGGTCAGGCGGCGCGGGCGGGCGTGAAGCCCGGCTCGAACGGCAGCGCGGGCTTGCGGTACGCGACGCTCGCCAAGCGCCGGATCGCCAGCGGGGCGACGCGATCGGCGGCGCGGGCGACGACCTCGGCTTCCCACGCGGTATCGGCTCCCGGGTGTCGCGACAATACGAGTCGTGCTTGGCGACGGATCTCGCCGCCGGCCCGGGCGCGGATGTAGCCGCGCAGCTCGCACAGCGACATGCCGGCAGTTCGTCCCTCGACCGCGTCGACGACCCCCTCGATGCTCAGGTCAGCCACCTGGCGCACGATGGCTTCCAGGCGGCGCTGCAGATTGCCCTGCAGGAACGAGAGGATGGCGTCGACCATGACGGGGTTCTCCGTTAACGGGGCGTAGTGCGCGGCGGACGGCCGAACTTCGGGGGGTGAACTCGGCGTCTGGGGAACTGGGGGCCGACGCGGGCGCAACGCTCGGCGGCTTGTCGTTGCTTAAGATCGAACCGCTGCTATCGGCGTCTGCAGCATGCGGCGACCAGAGCGGTCGACCGGCGCCGGCGGCAAACGGGCCTCAAGTTGCCCGGGACCCCTAACCGATACAACACGTGCACTTGACCCGCTCGGTGCGATTCCGTAATTTTCACAGACCGACGCGGCGCCGTAGCCAAGTGGCTAAGGCATCGGATTGCAAATCCGACATCCCCGGTTCGAATCCGGGCGGCGCCTCTTCCGACGGCCTGCAACAGCACGAGCCGCGAATCGCCCTGGGGCGATTCGCGGCTCGTTGCGTTTGTCGGGACGGTTCCAGACGCGGCTGAACTACGTCGCCGCGGCGGGCTGTTTATCGGCTTTGAACACGGCGATGAACGCCAGCATGATCATCCCGGCCAAGGCGGCCGGGATGCCCCAGATCATCTTCCAGTCGAGCGTCTTGAGGGCAGCGACGTTTTTGTCGTTCGCCAATTCCTTCGCGGCATCCCAATCGGCTTGCAGGGCGGTGCGGTCGGCGCCCGATGCCTTGGCCAGCTTGCCGGCGAGTTCTTCAGCTTTCACAGACGCCGCGAGCGCTTCCTCGTTGAGGGCCTTGTATGTCGCGGGGGTGTAGTTCTGCTCGATGCGGCCCGCCACCTTGGCCCCGATGAACATCCCGAGGCCCAGGGTGAACAGAACGAGCATCCCTTGGGCTTGGGAGCGAATGCCCGCCGGGGCGACTTTGTCGGTGTAAATCTGACCGGTGACAAAGAAAAAGTCGTAACAAATGCCATGCAAGGCGACGCCCAAGAGCACCATCCACTGGACGCTGTCCGGGGCGCCGAAGGCGAACAGCACGTAACGCACGACCCAGGCGAGCATACCGACGGCCAACATCCACTTGACTCCCAGCCGCACGAAGAACATCGGCATGACGAGCATGAAAAAGATTTCGGACATTTGCCCGAAGGTCATCTTGAACGCAGGATTGGCAATGTCGGCCTGCGTCACCGTCCGCTCGGCCAGTTGGTAGTAGAAGGCCAGCGGAATGCAGATCAGGAACGAACTGATCATGAAGACCAAGTAGCTGCGGTTCTTCAGGAGCACCAGCGCATCGAGGCCCAGGATTTTGCTTGCGGAGATTGCTTCCCCTTTGGCCGGGGGCGGGGTGTGGGGCAATGTGAAGCTGTACAGCCCCATGGCGAGCGCGGCGCCCCCGGCCAGATAGAACATGTTGATCGTGTTGCCCCAATTCAGGACCGACAGCGCGATCCCCGCGACGATCCAGCCGATCGTGCCGAAGACGCGGATCAGCGGAAACTCCTTTTCCGGATCATGCATCGTATGGAGCGCCAGCGAATTCGTCAGCGCGAGCGTCGGGTAATAGGTCAGCATGTACGCGAACAGCATCAGGTTGATCTGTCCGGGAGACGGGGACTCGCCGCGCATCATGCCGGTCGCGGCCAGCATGACGGCTCCTCCCGCGAGGTGCATGACGCCCAGAACTCGTTCTGTGGAGAAGAAGCGGTCGGCGACGAACCCGACGAAGAACGGCGAGATCATCCCGGCGATCGGCCCGACCGCGTAGGTCCACCCGATGTCGTCTCCCTGAAATCCGATCAGGCCGAGAAACTTCGCGGCTGTGACGTACCATGCTCCCCAAATGAAAAACTGGAGGAACATCATCAGCGACAGACGCGTGCGGACGGAACCCAAGGCGAGACTCCCGAAAAGCGAACGCGGTGAGCAGAATTGCTGCGCCGAGGCGAGCACGACGACCAAGCGAGGCCTGAGTGTAATCCGCCGTCGCGAGCGACGGAAGCCTGAGGCCCGCGACGTTCCGGCTCGCGACACGCGGCATGCTCGTGCGGCGAATCCCGTACGGCGCGGCAGTCCGGACCGTCTTGCCCTTTACTGGGCCAGAAACAGCGGCACGTTCGTGTTGCGCATGACGTGGAGCGCCGTTTCGCCGAAGATTCGCCGCAGAATGAGGCTCTTGGCGCTGTTGCCCATGACGATCAGGTCGGCGCCGACTTGGCCCGCGTATTCCATGAGGTGGTCCTGCGGGTCGGCGTGGACGCACTCGACCTTGGGGCGCAGTCCGTGGGCGTGGAAGTACTCGGCCGCGTCGGCCAAGTGTTCGTTTCCCAACACCGGGTCGTCGTTGAACGTGACGATCCGCAGCGAGGCGTCGCGCCACAGGCCCAATTGGGCGAAACGCTTCATCGTTTTCGCCGATTCCATCGAGCCGCTGTAAGCGATCAGCACCCGCTTGACGGGGCGGTCCTCGGCGGTGACGGCCACGATCGGGCGAATTCCCGCCTGGACGATCTTGGCGATCAGATCGGACGGTTCGTTAATCACTCCGTGTTCGAACAACCCGTGCAGGCCGCAGACGATCAGGTCGTGGTAGCGGGCATGGGCGGCGAGTTGGGTGAGGGGGTCTCCCTTCTCGTGGATGACTCGGCTGGCGAGTCCGGCCTTTTCGCAGCAGGAGAGAAAGGCTTCGGTCGCGACGGCGATTCCCTCGGCGGCGGCCTTGAGGCGCGACTCTTCGAGTTCCTTGGCATACGCCCCGCCGCCGATCGGCACCGGGCCGGAGTCGTCGAGCCGGTCGGGATCGAACAGGGTGACTCCGGTCAACTCGGCGCCGTGGGCCCGGGCCAATTCGACTCCCTTGGCCGCCGCGGAACGCGAGTGGGCGAGTTCGCCCAGACCGACGAGGATGCGCTTGATCATGTTCGCCGCTCCTGCCCATGGACGCCGCGACGGCGGAACCTCGCCGCAAGTCGTCGCAGATCCCAAATCTTATCACCCAGCGGCGTTTGCGCCAGCGGGTTCAAGCGCACGGCGAGCCGCGGGGGCCCTCCACGGGCAGCCCCAGCGCCGACGCGTTCGTCCCGCGACGGAACAAATGAGCAAAATTCGTTCCCTTGCTCGCAGGCTGGCGCGACTCGCGGCGGGACGATCTGCCGGCTACCATGGCGTGCAACCAAAGTGGGTCGATTTTCATAGCGGAGGCGGACGAATGCGGGCGATTCTGCGGGATTCTCAAGGGGCTGGCTTGGCCGTACGAACCGCGGGGATTTTGCTGCTGGCCGGATGGCTGTCGGGGGCGGCCGCATGCGCCCTTGCGGCCGAATCGTCGGGGAGCCTGGCTGCGGAGCGGCTGCGTTGCGAGTACCTCGTCGAGCCGCTCGGAATCGACGCGCCCCGACCCGAATTGAGTTGGATCGTCACGTCGCCCGCGCGGGGCGCCGTGCAGAGCGCGTATCGCGTGCTCGTGGCATCGACCCCGGAGAAGCTTGCCGCCGACGAAGGGGACCTGTGGGACTCGGGCAAGGCGGCAAGCGGCGCCACGTTCGGCGTCGCGTACGCAGGGGCGGCGCTCAAATCGCACCAGGCGTGTCATTGGAAGGTGATGGCTTGGGACGGCGACGACGACAGCGGGCCGTGGAGCGAGCCCGCGTTGTGGACGGTCGGCCTGTTGGATCAGCAGGAGTGGGTCGGCGCGTGGATCGGCTACGATGCCCCGCGCGCCGCGAACGGCAAGCCGCCGGTTGCGGAGTTGGCGGGCGCCCAGTGGATCGGCCATGCAGCCGACGACCCGGAGCAGGCTCCCGCGGCGCGGCGCATCTATCGCCGCATTTGGGAGTTGCCCGCCGACGTGCGGATCGCTCGGGCCGAGCTGACGATCGCGGCGGACGATACGGGCGACGTCCACGTGAACGGCCGTCAGGTGGCGCTGACCCGCTCGCTCAAGCAGCCGCTGGTCGTCGACGTGCGGCCCTACTTGCGGGCCGGCCAGAACGACATTCGCGTCGCCTGTCACAACCAAGGGGGGCCAGCGGGGATCTGCGCCCGGTTGGTCGTGGCGACGGCCGACATGCAGGAGCTTGTGCTGACGACCGACGACACGTGGACAAGCGCCGCCCCCGGCGGTTCGCCGTGGCATGCGTTGCCCTTGGACGACGCGAAGCCAGTGCGGGTGCTCGCGCCGTTCGGCAGCCAACCCTGGGGCGAGCTCGTCGTGCGGAGCGACGTGACCGCTCCCCCGGCGTACCTGCGGGGGACGTTCGAGATCGCCAAACCGGTGAAGCGGGCGACTGTTTATCTGGCCGCCTTGGGGTGGGCCGATCTGTCGCTCAACGGCCGGCCGGTGAACGCCGACTACTTCTCGTCGGGGTGGACCGACTATCGCAAACGAGTTTACTACCGGGCGTACGAAGTGGGCGAACTGGTTCGGCAAGGCGAAAACGCCTGGGGCGCCCTTCTGGCCGACGGTTGGTACAGCGGGCGAATCGGCTGGGACTCGGACCGCGATCATTACGGCAGAGCGCCGCGCGTGCGGGCCATGCTGCGGGTCGAGTACGACGACGGCTCGAGCGCCACGTTCGCGACCGACGAGTCGTGGACGGCGATGGAAGGCCCGACTCGGGTCGCCGACATCCTCGTCGGCGAGGAGTACGACGCCACCGCCGAGGCGCCGGGGTGGAACGAACCGGGCTTCGCCGCTGAGCGAAGCGCTCCGGTCGACGTCGGCGCCGAGGTCTCCCCCGCGATCGAGCGGCATCCGGGACCGCCGGTCGTCGTCGTGGGCGAGTTTGCCGCGCAAAGCGTCACGGAACCGGCCCCCGGGGTCTACGTGTTCGACCTGGGGCAGAATTTCGCCGGCGTGGCGCGGCTCAAGGTTCGCGGCCGCCGCGGGCAGCAGGTGCAGCTTCGCTTCGCTGAGCGACTGAACGACGACGGCACGCTGTACACGACCAATCTTCGTTACGCTCGGTGCGTCGACCGCTACACGTGTCGCGGCGAAGGGGAGGAAACCTGGCAGCCGCGGCAGACCTTTCACGGGTTCCAATACGTCGAGCTGACCGGCGTCGACGAGCCGCCTGCGGCCGACGCGGTGACGGGGATCGCCCTGTCGAGCGACACCCCCTGGGCGAGCGAGTTCGAGTGCAGCGACCCGAAGCTCAACCGGCTGTACGAGAACGTGAAGTGGACCCAACGCGCGAACTTCATCGACGTGCCGACCGACTGCCCGCAGCGGGACGAACGGCTCGGCTGGACGGGAGACGCCCAAGTGTACGCCCGCACGGCGTGCCTGAACGCGGACGTGCAGGCGTTTTTTCGCAAGTGGCTGGTCGACTTGGCCGACTCCCAGCGGGCCGACGGGCAGTTGCCGATGGTCGCCCCGCTGATCGTCGCCGGCGACGACGGCGGCCCGGCCTGGGCCGACGCGGGGGTCATTTGCCCGTGGGAAATGTACTTGGCGTACGAGGATCGGACGCTGTTGGAGCGGCAGTACCCGTCGATGGCGCGGTTCGTGGAGTTCTGCCGCAACCGCTCGAAGGAGGGCGTGTTGCCGCCGGACAATTTTCACTGCTTCGGCGATTGGCTGAGCATCAACGCCGATACGCCCAAGGAAGTGATTTACGCAGCGTACTATGCGCGGAGCGTCGACCTGCTGCGGCGCGCCGCGCGGGTGCTGGGCAAGCACGACGACGCGAAACGGTACGGCGAACTGTTCGAGCGAATCAAAGGGGCGTTCAACAAGGAGTACGTCGCCGAGGACGGACTCATCCGCGGCGACACGCAGTGCTGCTACGTCCTGGCGATCGTCGGCAAGCTGGTCGACGGCCCGATGCGCGAGCAGGCGGCGCGCCGGTTGGTCGCGAATATCGAGGCGCGGGGCAACCGCCTCTCGACCGGCTTCGTGGGGACGAAGGACCTTATGCTCGCCTTGTCGGAGATCGGCCGGACCGACGTGGCGCTGCGGCTGCTCCATCAGGAGGAGTTTCCGGGGTGGAAGTTCTCGATCAACCACGGCGCGACGAGCATTTGGGAGCGATGGGACGGGTGGACTCCCGAGAGCGGATTCCAAAGCGCGGGGATGAACTCGTTCGCCCATTACTCGTTCGGCGCCGTGTACGGCTGGATGGCGGAGAATCTGGGGGGCTTCCAAACGGTCCTGCCGGGGCAGCGACGGATGCGGATCGCGCCGGTGTTCGATCCGGCGCTCGATCATTGTCGCGTTCGCTACGACGGCATTCGCGGCGCCGTGGAGACCGAGTGGCGGCGAAGCGGCGGCGGGATCGAATTGCGATGCGTCGTCCCGGCCAATACGACGGCGTATCTGACGCTTGCCGATCTCTCGCCGGAAAGGGACGTCGTCGTCGACGGCAAGCCGCTGGCGGAGAGCGGACTCGAACAGATTCCCGTCCCGACTCTAGGGACGCTCAGCGTCGAGCTTCCCGCGGGGGAGCACCGCTTTCAAATTCGGAACGGCAAATGAGCGAGGCCCTGGACTTGGCGACGGAGACGCTCGACGCGGCGGCCGCGGCGTTTGCGTATCACAAGCTGCTCGCCGATCGGGCGGTCGCCCAGTTGCCCGACGACGCCCTTCGGCAAGCCCTCGACGCGAACACGAACTCGATCGCGGTCGTCATGAAGCACGTTGCGGGGAACTTGCGCTCGCGGTGGACCGATTTCCTGGCGAGCGACGGCGAGAAGCCGGACCGCGATCGCGACGGGGAGTTTGTCGACGACTATGCGAGTCGGGACGAGCTGTTGGCCGATTGGGAACGGGGGTGGGGCGCCCTGCACGATACGCTCGCCGCGCTGGCGCCGGAGGACTTGGGGCGGACCGTGACCATTCGCGGCGAGGGGTTCAGCGTGCCGGCGGCGCTCGCCCGGTCGCTTGCTCACACGGCGTACCATGTCGGGCAAATCGTGCAGCTCGCCCGCCACTGGGCCGGCGACGAGTGGGAGACGCTGACGATCCCTCGCGGCCGGTCAAGCCAATTCAACCAACAAGCCTGGGGCGCACGCGCCTACGGCACGATTCCCGGCGATCAGCAACGTCAGCAACAGCAGTGATTTCCTTGGGCGATTTTCTCCGCAAACCGCCCGCGCAGTCGTTTGCGAGCAAGCAGGAGTTTTGTTGATGGCAGTAGGCGTACGCGTGGCGATGTGGTCGGGGCCGCGGAATATTTCCACGGCGATGATGCGCTCCTGGGGGGCTCGGCCCGACGCGTTCGTGTGCGACGAGCCGCTGTACGCCCACTATCTCGTCGCGACCGACGCCCGGCATCACCCGGGCTTCGCCGAGACGGTCGCGGCCCACGAAACCGACTGGGCCAAGGTCGTCGATTGGCTCACGGGGCCGATCCCCGAGGGAAAGACGGTGTTCTACCAGAAGCAGATGGCCCACCACCTGCTGCCAGGCGTGGGTCGGGAGTGGATCGACCGGCTGGCGAACGTGCTCCTGATCCGCGAGCCGCGCGAGATGCTCACCTCGCTGTTGGAGTTCCTGCCCGACCCGCGTCCCGAGGACACGGGCTTGCCGCAGCAGGTCGAGTTGCTCGCGCAGTTGCGGCGCGACCTGGGCGTCGACCCGCCGATCCTCGACGCCCGCGACGTGCTCGACGACCCGGCGGGGATGCTCGCGGCGCTCTGCACGCGGCTGGGGCTGCCGTTCTACGAGGAGATGCTCCAGTGGCCCCCGGGGCAGCGCGACACCGACGGCGCGTGGGCGCCGTTTTGGTATGACAAGGTGTACCGGACGACGACGTTCGGCTCGTACCGGCCGAAGGGGGACGAAGTTCCTGAGCGTCTGCTGCCGGTGCTGCGCGACTGCGAATCGCTGTACGCCGAACTGCACGGCCAGCGGATGACTCTGGCGCCAGGGGATTAGGACTCGGGTCGCCCGGATGGAGCGGACGACCGCGGAGTTGATTCGCGTCCGCTTCACGTCGATCCGCCCGAGCTTGCGTTCATCCGCGTTCCATTTCTTTGTGTTCAACTTTGCAAAGTTTCATGCTCCAGAAATTCGACGAGCGTAATCGCAATCTCATCGTCAACGTCAACGGCCGGCTCGTGCATCGCGACGAGGCGGGGGTGAGCCCCTTCGACTCGGTGGTGCAAGGGGGGGACGCGGTGTGGGAGGGGTTGCGGCTGTACGACGGGCGGATCTTTAAGCTTGCCGAGCATCTCGACCGGCTCCGGCGATCGGCCCAGGCGCTGGCGTTCGCGGCGATCCCCGCGCACGAGGAGATCACCGAGCAGATTCGCCGCACGCTGGCCGCCAACGGCATGCGCGACGAGGTGCACATCCGGCTCACGCTGACCCGCGGGGTGAAGATCACCAGCGGCATGGACCCGCGGCTCAATCAGGCCGGGCCGACGCTCATTGTGCTCGCCGAGTTCAAACGACCCGTGTACGACAAGACCGGGCTGCGGTTGGTCGCCAGCGCGATCCGCCGGCCGAGTTGCGACGTGCTCGACCAGCGGATCCACAGCAACAACCTGCTGGTGTCGATCCTGGCAAAGATCCAGGCAAACGCCGCGGGGGCCGACGACGCGGTGCTGCTCGACGAGCGAGGGTTCGTCGCCGAAACGAACGCGACCCACCTGTTCATGGTCGCGGGGGGAAGGGTCCTCACGCCGCGGACCGTCGCGTGCCCCGAGGGGATCACGCGCTCGACGGTGCTGGACCTGTGCCGCGAGCACGGCATTCCCCACGCGGAAACCGACCTGGGACTCGTCGACTTCTACACCGCCGAGGAGGCGTGGTGCTCCGGCACAATGGGCGAGTTGGCCCCGATCGCCGAGATCGACGGCCGGCCGATCGGCGGCGCGAAACGGCCGCGGTATGAGCAGTTGACGAAACTGTTCGCGGAGTTGACGGCGACGAGCGGGACGGCGGTGGTTTGAAATTGGAATACTGATGCAGTCTGCGTTTCCGGGCTAGCCAGTCGTGCCCTCGGAAGCCTTTGTTAGTTGGAGTTCGCTTGAGATGAACGACCGAATACGCAAGGAGGAGGTGGAATTAAATGCGTTTCGCGAATTCGCAGCCGCTTGTCCGCTGAACTTGAAGGTTGATACGGCGGAAAATCGGAAACCACCGGAACCCGACATCCGTTGCGACACCATTGGTGATGGAACGATTGCATTCGAGTTGGTGGAAGCGGATGATGAGACAGACGACAAAGCCAAACCAGGTAAGTCAATTGCGTATAACAGCGTTGTCATGAAGAACCACACGCTTGCGTGTGCGATAGAAAGAGCTTTTGTCCAGGGAGTGAAGGATGGTGAGATTTGCAATCCAGAGCGGTTCTTTTACCACTCAATAACAATACGATTCAAAGACACCGCGACGAAGAAAACATGCAGCAGAGCAATATCTGACATACTATCAACCTTGAATCAGCATGGTACCGGCAGTCATTCATTGAAGAAGTCGCAGGTCGTTTCAATTCTTTGCGAACCATTTCCCACTCAAGGCGCCTACAAAGGCCCCATGTTTCATGTCAATTCAAATTATTGCCCAGTTGGAATAGCTGTGGTGCCTCGCATTCGAGACAAGATAAAGAAGACCTATGAGACGACGCTTCCAATTCATCTAGTAGTGTGGACGTACAGCCACGCCGCTGGAATAGTCGGTCTTTGGCAAAAAGAGTTCTCCAATCTGATCGACTCTGAAGGAAGCGGCCCCTTCGAATGCATCTGGGTATTCAGTCGAAATTCAAACGAAGTGATACTCACTTGGTCACATCCTTCCAAGACGTAAGCTGCGAAGGGTCGCCCGATACTAGGCTTTGTCCCGAAACTCAAAGATGAGCGGCGGGCGCTAACCCCCGATGAAGCTCGATCGAGGCCTTGGCGGCAGTTCACCGGCGGCTAGCGCCGTCCGCTCATGATTTTGGGACAAAGCCTAGTTCGAAGTTGGCTGATCCGAACCGGCCCCGATCTTCGAGATCGACGGCCGGCCGATCGGCGGCGAGAAGCGGCCGCGGTATGAGCAGTTGACGAAACTGTTCGCGGAGTTGACGGCGACGAGCGGGACGGCGGTGGTTTGAGGACACGCTATGAAAGCGTGCCAGTTCTGGCTTTGCCCAGCAGTGCGAAGCAGGTGTACGTTGGTCACCGTTCGAGATCGCATTCCGTGCAAGCGGCGCTCGCTTCTGGACGACTCCAGTTTCGTAGGTTGGGTTCCGGTCCGCTGGCAACCCGACTTCCAACACGAGGGGAATTTCAATGTCGCTTCTCGGCGAGTTTCTCGAATCGTTCTACGGCAGCGGTAGCCTACCCCAAACCATTTGGGCCCAAGTCCGACGCGAGCGGCTCAAAACGAACACTGGCAAATTGTCGCGGCGGCGTCCCATTGGTCGAGAGAAGCGGCGAACCACAGAGTCCAAATCGCATTTTGACTTGAAGTTCTGGGCAAGGATGCCAGATATGGTCCGGGAGGATCAGACACGAGTCGAAGACGGCACAACAGAATCAACGGTTGAAGTTTCAATAGGCAATCAACGGCTCAAGCGTGTTGCAGACGGCAGCGTCGAAATTGCCGAGGAACCGAGACGCGGCAATCGCGACGGCGACTCATTGCCGATTGATTTCCGTCGCCACTTTGACCGTCGTCTCATTCGCCGGTTGTTTGCATCGCTGACGCTGGAGCATACGGGAGAGTGCCAGATTGCCGGACGCGATTGCGTGCGAATCCGTGCCGTGCCGATTTCAGCCGACAAGATTTGGCCTCATTGGCTCCCAACTCAGGCGGACGAATTTGAGTTCGCGGCTGATTTGGAGTTCCCGTCACTCTTGTCAATTCGGGCGAACTTAGAGGGCCATTCTTTCGAGACGTTTGAAGTTGTTCAAGTGGCTTTCAACGGAACGATAGACGACAGCGTTTTCGACGTGCAGCCGCTGTCTGGCAAGCAAATGCGGGATGCCGTGCCTGTTGTTCAGCGAACGACGATAGAGGCGGCAATTGGCATGGTTCCCTTCACGGTTGTGCTTCCAAAAATGAGACCCGAGTTTGGAGAATGCGATGTTCACTACGAGCCGGCGCGGGGGAAGCTGCCGGAGAGTCTCGGCATCAACTATCGGGGAGCCTCGAATCGGTTTTGGTTTCACCTGCGCGCGGAACTTGACCCTGAAGCTCATGATCGACTGGAGTGGGAAGAGATCGAGTTCGCTGGGCGTTTATTTCAGCTGTCGGACCCCGAGGTTGACGGGGCCCTGAGTATCCTTGTCTTCAAGCAAGATGGAACTTGGGTTGAGATTGTCTCTGATTTGGCACGCGATGACTTGTTGGTTATCGCAGCCTCCTTCGAGGCAGTCGACCGGAACCGATGACGCCTGCGGCTCATGGGATTCTTGGCTCGCTACGAGATTTCGCAAGTCCTTCGATGAAACCTTCCGCAAACGAGGCCTCCTCAAGCTTGCCCCGGTTGCCTTCGGCGCCTTTGAAGAGTTTGTTGTGAAGATTCACCCCCACGAAGTTCCGTAGAATGCTATCGATGCAATTTCGTTGGGTTGCGGGCGGACTGTCAACCAACCTGCTTGGAACGCCGCTCACGTTTCAGAGTCGCGTCTCATCTGTCCGCGACAAAGAAGCGCTTCTCGCGCCGCACGACGCGACGGCTCTGCGCTTCTGACCGCGCTCGTAAGTTATCAATCCCGCTGGGGTCCTTCGGGATGAACACACCGCCCACCTTGATCGTGCGCCAGTTGGGGGCGATTCGTTTGTCCCGGCTTGCTCGGCCTCGTCGGGGGCGCAGGCGGCGTTCCAGGCGAAGTTGCCGGTTGTGATTGAGCAAGCGAAGTCGGCGCCGTGCTCCGCTGGGCCAGGTTGCCGGTGACCTTGGCGCAGGCAAGATGCCCCTTGAGGTCGTGCAGCGTCTTGGTCCAAATGAGCTTGGGAGAAGGCAAGCCAGGCCCTCCTGGCAAGCGCTGAGCGAGCAGCGAAAAGGAGCCCCGCGGGTCCGGCTGAACGTCCTGCGGGCTGCAAGTGTCCTGATCCAGGGGCCATTCGTCTTGCCGGGCGCACAGTATATCATGGGTGGCTTCGCGCCCGTCGGTCCCCCTACTCGCCCTGCAGCAACGGAACCCCCGCCCCATGCCCTACGTCGGTGACAAAACCGCCCTGCTCGAATCGCTCATGGCCGAGCGGATTCTCATCCTCGACGGGGCGATGGGGACGCAGATCCAGTTGTTGGGGCTCGACGAGGCGGCCGTCCGGGGGGAGCGGTTCGCCCGGCATACGAAGGACCTCAAGAACTTCGCCGACGTGCTCTGCCTCACCCGGCCCGACGATATCACGGCGATCCATCGCCGGTATCTCGACGCGGGGGCCGACATCGTCGAGACGAACTCGTTCGGGGCCAGCCCGGTGGGGATGGAGGAGTTCGCCCTGCCGGCGGAGTTGATCCCCGAGCTGAACGCCGCGGCGGTCGACTGCGCCCGCAAGGCGTGCGACCAAGCGATGGACCGAGACCCCGCGCGGCCGCGGTTCGTCGCAGGGTCGATCGGGCCGACGACCAAGCAGACGGCGATCAGCACCCAGGTCGACGACCCGGCGTATCGCGGGACGACCTTCCTGGAGATGGAGGGGTCGTACTACGCCCAGGTCGCGGCGCTGGTCGAGGCGGGGGTCGACCTCTTGCTTCCCGAGACGGTCATCGACACGCTCAACCTCAAGGCGTGCCTGTTCGCCATTCAGCGGTACTTTGACGAGACCGGCAACCGCGTCCCGGTGATGGTCAGCGCCACGTTCGACAAGGGGGGCGCCACGTTCGTCTCGGGCCAACAGATCGAGGCGTTCTGGAACTCGATCGCCCACTTCCCGATGTTGTCGGCGGGGATGAACTGCGCGCTGGGGCCGGACGTGATGCGACCGCACATCGAGCTGCTGTCGCAGGTGGCCGGCGTGCCGATCAGTTGTCATCCCAACGCGGGGCTCCCCAACGAGATGGGCGCGTTCGACCTCGGCCCGGCGGCCATGGCCGAGATGGTGGGCGAGTACGCCGACAACGGCTGGGTGAACATCGTCGGGGGGTGCTGCGGGACGAGCCCCGACCACATCCGGGCGATCGCCGAGCGGGTCCGCCGCGCGAAGCCCCATGTGCCGCCGTCGCCGGAACCGTGGCTGCGGCTCAGCGGCACGCAGCCGTTCACGCTGCGCCCCGAGAGCAACTTCGTGATGGTCGGCGAGCGGACGAACGTCACCGGGTCGAAGAAGTTCGAGCGGCTCGTCAAGACCGAGAACTGGGAGGAAGCCCTCGAGGTGGCCCGCGGCCAGGTCGAGGGGGGCGCCAACGTCGTCGACGTCAACATGGACGAGGGGCTGCTGGACGGCGAAGCGGCGATGACCAAGTTCCTCCGTCTGGCGGCCGGCGAGACCGACGTCGCGGCGGTCCCCGTGATGATCGACTCGAGCAAGTGGAGCGTGCTTGAAGCGGGGCTGCAGAACGTGCAGGGCAAAGCGATCGTCAACTCGATCAGCCTCAAAGACGGCGAGGAGGAGTTCCTCCGTCGGGCCAAGCTGTGCCGGCAATACGGCGCCGCGGCGGTCGTCATGGCGTTCGACGAGCAGGGCCAAGCGGCCACCGAGAGCGAGAAGGTGCGGATCTGCCGACGGGCGTACAAACTGCTGACCGAGCGGATCGGCTTTCCGCCGCAGGACATCGTGTTCGACCCGAACATTCTGACCGTGGCGACGGGAATCGAGGAGCACAACAACTACGCGGTCGACTTCATCAACGCGACGCGCGAGATCAAGCGGACCTGTCCGGGAGTGCACGTTTCGGGGGGGGTGTCGAACATCAGCTTCAGCTTCCGCGGCAACGACGTCGTGCGCGAGGCGATGCACTCGGCGTTTCTGTACCACGCGATCCACGCCGGGCTCGACATGGGGATCGTCAACGCGGGGCAGCTCGAGGTCTACGACGAGATCGAGCCGCGGCTGAAGGAACTGGTCGAGGACGTGCTGCTCAACCGTCGCCCCGACGCGACCGAGCGGCTGGTCGACTACGCCGAGTCGTTCAAGGGCCAGGCGGGCAAGACGGCCGAGGTCGACGACGCCTGGCGGCAGGGCCCGCTCGAGGAGCGGCTCAAGCACGCCCTGCTCAAGGGGATCGTCAAGTACGTCGACGAGGACGTCGAGGAGGCCCGGCTGAAGTACCCAAGCTGTCTGGCGATCATCGAGGGACCGCTCATGGACGGCATGAGCGTGGTCGGCGACCTGTTCGGCGCCGGGAAGATGTTTTTGCCCCAGGTGGTCAAGAGCGCCCGGGTGATGAAGAAGGCGGTGGCGCACCTGACCCCGTTCATGGAGGAGGAGAAGATCGCCGCCGGCACCGTCGGGCAGGCCCGCGGCAAGCTGCTGCTGGCCACCGTCAAGGGCGACGTCCACGACATCGGCAAGAACATCGTCGGGGTCGTGCTGGGCTGCAACAGCTTCGAGGTCGTCGATCTGGGCGTGATGGTCAGTTGCGAGAAGATCCTCGAAGCGGCCCGCGCGCACGGGGTCGACATGATCGGCCTGTCGGGGCTCATCACCCCCAGTCTCGACGAAATGGTGCACGTCGCTCGCGAGATGCAGCGGGCCGGCATGACGATGCCGCTGTTGATCGGCGGGGCGACGACCAGCGCCAAGCACACGGCGGTGAAGATCGCCCCCGCGTACCAGGGGTGCGTCGCCCATGTGCTCGACGCGTCGCGCTCGGTGGGAGTCGTCGAGAAGCTGCTCAGCGCCGAGCGGCGGGACGAGTTCGTCGCCGACAACTCCCGGCTGCAAGCGGAGCTGGCCGCGTCGTACGCCCGTCGGCAAGCGGTCGAGTTGGCGCCGCTGGCCGAGGCGCGCGCGAAGCGGTTCGCCTGGAACGCGGACGAGGCCGACGTCCGCCGCCCCGAGTTCACGGGGGTGCGCGAGCTGACCGACTTCCCGCTGGCCGAGTTGCGCGACTACATCGACTGGTCGCCGTTCTTTCAGACGTGGGAGCTGAAGGGCAAATACCCCAAGATCTTCGCCGACCCCGCCGTCGGCGAAGAAGCCAAGCGATTGTTCGACGATGCGAACGAGCTGCTCGACAGGATCGTCGCCGAGGGACTGCTGGCGGCTCGCGGGGTTTACGGTTTCTGGCCCGCGGCGAGCGACGGGGACGACGTCGTATTGTTCGCCGACGAGCGGCGGCACGTCGAGCTGGCCCGGTTGCACGGCCTGCGGCAGCAGTGGCGCCGCAAGGGGCAGGAGACGTTCTACGCGCTGGGCGACTTCGTCGCCCCGCTGGGGGCGCTCGACGCGGCGGGCCGGCCGGTCGAGGACTTCGTCGGGGCGTTCGCCGTGACCGCAGGGTTGGGGTGCGACGATCTGGCCGCGCGGTTCGACGCCGACCACGACGACTACAACAGCATCCTTGCCAAGGCCCTGGCCGATCGGCTGGCCGAGGCGTTCGCCGAGTGCCTGCACGCCCGGGTGCGGCGGGAGTGGGGGTACGGCGCCGACGAGGGGCTGTCGAACGAGGAGCTCATCGCCGAAAAGTACCGCGGCATCCGCCCGGCGCCGGGCTACCCTGCTCAGCCCGACCACACCGAGAAGCGGACCCTGTTTTCGCTGTTGGAGGCCGAGAGCCGCACGGGGATCCGGCTCACCGAGTCGCTGGCGATGCACCCCGCGGCAAGCGTATGCGGGCTGTACTTCGCCCATCCGCAGTCGCGGTACTTCGCCGTCGACCGCGTCGGCCGCGACCAAGCCGAGGACTACGCCCGCCGCAAGGGGATGCCGCTGACGGAGGCGGAACGCTGGCTGGCGCCGAACCTGGGGTACGAGCCGGGTTAAGGCGTGCGGGAGCCGTCGCGGACAGCAGCACCCGACTGAGCCGCATTTCTCTAGCGGGCGGGCAGGATGGGGGGATAAACTCTATGCAAGGCTCGTCGTGCGCGACTCAGGCGGTCGCGAAGCTGTTTTCGGCGCTCGGCAAAATCGGGGCCCGTCGCCCAGGCAGAAAGCGTTTCGACGGCCAGCGGACAAATTCCTGTTAAGAGCGATCGTTTTTCGTTGACGACGATCTGGCACGCCTATACTGGGAACTTCGCGGAACGATCTCACTTTCCCTCGCTTGAGACAGATATGCGTGCGATCGCCGGAAGGATGGTGTCGGCGGCCATCGGGCTGCTTGTCGCGGCGGGTTCCGTGCGCGGGGCCGACAACGTCTGGACGGGAGCGGCTAGCGCTCACTGGTCGGGTGCGGGCAATTGGACCAATCCGACGTCGTGGCAAGCGGGCGACGTCGCCGTGTTCCAGGAAGGGGGAGTCCCCTACCTCGCCTGGTCGAACGGGACAGGCGGGAATACAAGTCCCCTCCATGGAATGCGCTTTGAGGCGCCTGGATTTCATATCGCTCCGCAGGACCTGTGGACCGTGATCCCGTTGGTGGACGGGGGGCCCAACTCGCTGGCGCCGGGGGAATTCCGAACCGACTTCGACGCCGTCGTCGGGGGGAGGTTTCAGTCGTCGGTCGGCCTGCGAAAGACAGGATCTGGAACTCTGACGCTCGGCGACCAAGCGTTCTCCCACAGTTTCTCAGGCGACGTCGTCGTCGCCGAGGGGGAGCTGAAACTGGCCTTGGCGTGGAATTCCAACGCCGGAGTCATCGGGTTGCCGACGCATCAGTTTCTGCTCGACGGCGATCTGACGCTTGAGTACCTCCCGTTCTATCACCCGACCCAGCCTCGGGTCTTCAACGAAGCTACCGTCGGGCCTGGGCGTGTGAGCAAGACCGGCTTAGGCCATGTCGCCGTGAACGGCGATTCGTTGCGTCATTCGGGGGGAACGTACGTCAACGAGGGAGGATTGACCGTCGGCACGACCGCCGGGACCGTCTCCGGCGACTTCATCAACAGCGCCTTGCTGACGCTGTCCGGCACGATGAACTATTCCGGTCAGATCACCGGTCCCGGCGACGTGTCCGTCGTCGGCTCGGTCCGACTTGCGAACGACAACAATCCCGGCGGGCCGACTACGATCAACGGTCGCGTCATCATCGGCGATGGCGCCAGTTCCGGGAGCCTTGGCGGAGCCGTCATACTGCCTCAGGCCTCTTCCACGCTGGAATTTGATCGCGCGGATACCGTCGAGTACTCGCAGAACGTCTACGGCGTCGGAAAGGTCGTAACCTCCGGCTCCGGAACGGTGGTATTTCAGAATCATCAACTCGGAACCGGGGAACTTGCGGTCCGGAACGGCACGGCGGTTCTCACGTCGATCCCGACGAGCAGATTGCTGACAGTCGATACGGGGGGACGGCTCGAACTGCCGCAGTTTCCAGGCGGATTCAATTTAGGATTTCTTGGCGGAAGCTCGACTCTCGTCGCTCTCCGCGGTCGCGGTACGATCGAAGGCCAAGTCGTCGTCCCTGCCGGTCGAGAGATCCGCCCCGGGGCCTACGACTCTACATATGCCGCCGGATCGCTCTTGATCGAAGGAGATGTCCGCTATTTGCCGAACGCGAAAGGCGTGCTCGGCGTTTACATTCGAGGTCCAAGTGACACGGACGCACACCGGACGCGGTTGCAGGTCACGGGCGAATTGCTCGCAGAGTCAATGACGGTAAATGTCGTGCGATCGGTCGACGTCTCGCTGACTGAGCCTGCTCTATACACGATCGCCGAGGCAAGCGCGTTCGAATTCCCCGCGTTACAACATTCGGTGTCTTTCGAGAGCGGCGGACCCGCGCAGAGTGTGGATTTGTCACCGCAATTGAGGATGACAATGACCAACTTCCACTTCGGCGACATTCTCACGTTACGACGAACTGAAAATGCCTTGCAGCTCGCATTGGTTCCCAACAAAGCCGTCGGCGATTTTGACGGCGACGAGGTCGTGAACGGCGTCGATTTGGCGATATGGTCGCAACGTTTCGGAGCCAACGATTCAATCGTCGGGCGGCAAGGCGACGCGGACGGAGATTCTGACGTCGACGGTTCGGATTTTCTTCATTGGCAGCGTCGCGCTAGCGCCGCAATCTCGCCACTGGCTGTCGTCCCTGAACCGAGCCGAGTGGGCTTGGCTATTCCTGCGGGACTTATGCTCGTTCTACGGCGAACGGGGAACAGGGGGCGTCCGGCGGCATCTCGAAGCGAAGCTGCCTGAACAGCGCCGAAGGGTTGGGCGACGCCTTTGGACGCACACTGCCCGCTGGCAATCCCCGCAAATCGCGACAAAAAGCTGAAAGCGTGCTGAGATTTCTGTGCTCTCGGCTCCGCGCTCGTCGCCCTCAATCCGCGTCCATCGCTGCCGGGATGCGGCCGCTGGCTTGCCACGTTACTCTCGCCGAGGTCAGCGGCCTTTGCGCTTGTTTCCGGTGCGCGGGGCGCCTTTCGCCCAGGGGGTCAGCAGGGCGACCACTTCGTTGGCCGAGGCTGCGGTGAACATTGGACCGCGGGCCAGTCCCATTTCGTCGCCGTCGACGTCGACCAGCACCACCTGGTAACTGGTCACGCGGTGCTTTCCCGTGGACAGGGTCGAGGCTTGCGCTGCGGCCCCCGCAAAGCGGTCGAGCGGCCACTCCCGGCGATCGCCGATCGGAACGAGTCGCAGCCGGCGCTCGACGGCCAGCGTTCCCGAGCCGCGGTCGGCGTCGAGCACCACGGTCTGGATCGCCAGCCAGCAGATCAGACCGCCGACGAGGCAGACCGCCGCCAGCGCCGCCCCGGGGAGAATCTTGTCCTCTGCGTATTGGTACGTCCCGTCCGGCAGGGCGAGCGCTTGGTTGATCGCCGCGACCATTTGCTCCTTGGCGTCGCCGTCGGCGGCGGCGAAGCTGGTCCACTTCACCCCGTCGCGGGTGCGGACGGTCGTCTCCATGGTGGGGCCGAGCGTCACGCGGATCGCGGTTTCGGCGACGGGCTCGTCGGAGGCCGTCGCGGTCCACTCGTCGACGACCACGAGGCCCAACAGCCGTTTCTCGTAGCGGACCGCCCCCTCGGCGACCGACAGCGTCGTGCGGTTCGCCAACAGCCACGCGGCGCCGACGCCCAACGCGACGAAGACCAGCCCCGCCAGCCAGTAGATCCAACCGGCGGGTTTGAGCACGATCGTCAGCCGGCGGGGGGAGTTTTCGCGGACGTAAATTTTCATGGGAAGCGGCGATTGGCGTTTGGGACGCAAGGAGGTGGCTGGGGCCGGAGCGAAGCCCCCAGGCATGCGTCCTTGCGGGCTCGTTACGCTCGATCCCGGTCGTCGTCTCCGCAACTTCGCGACACTGGGGAATTCGGAGGTTGCGGCGACGGCTGGGCGGTCTTCTGCGTGCTTGGCCAGAGCGGTCTACTGTAGGTCCGTCTCGCCAAAACGGGCAAGGCGAGTCGCGGGATTGGTTGGAGCCTTTGCGCCAGGTTGGCGTTGCTCGTCGCCAGGCGCTCGACGCACAATAGACGCATGCAACGCCCCGCCGCCTCGTTCGTCCCGCCGTCCGCCGACTCGTCCCAAGGCGCCGATCCCGCAGTCAAGCAATCCGCGCTTGCTCTGGTGCTGGCCAATCTCGTGCCGCTGATCGGCGTGCTGTGGCTCGACTGGAGCACCGGCTGGGTGCTCGCGCTGTACTGGGCCGAGAACGTCGTGATCGGTTTGGTCACTGTTCTGAAGATCTTCACCTGCCGCGGCGGCAACCCGACCTGGCCCAGTCGGCTAGGAGTCGCGGCGTTTTTCGCGGTCCACTACGGCGCCTTCGCTGTCGGGCATGCGGTGGGGCTGCTGATGTTGGTGAAGCTGGTCGGCGACGAGGGGGGCGCGGCGATCGCCAAGGCGCCGGAGAAGATCAACCCGCTGTGGCTGGGGCTGACCCTGGGGGGGATGGCCGCCAGCCGCCTGTACGAGTTCGTCGCCGAGTTTCTCCTCGCCGGGCGCGGGCGCGACAAGGACCCCGCGGCAATTGCGTTCACCCCGTACCCGCGGCTGATCATCCTGCACGTCGTCGTGGTGCTGGGGGCGTTTGCGTCGCTGGAAGCGGGAAGCGACAAAGCGGCGGTCGTGCTGCTGGTGTTGCTGAAGACGGGGCTTGATTTGGCGCTCCACTACGGACGGCGGCTGCTGGCGAGCGGGGCGAGTTGACTGACTCCGCGGGCGCCGTCACGAAGGGCGCCGGGAGCCCGTGCGCAGCGAAGCCCTCAGCAGCGCCGCTGGGCGAATGCTCCGGCGCCTTCGGCATTGTCCGAGATGTCGCGAAGCATGGCGTTCTGGCTGAACGCCTACTTCCCCCCTTCGACCACCTCGCCGGTCTTCGCGTCCTTGAACTTCATCGCGGCCGAGTTCATGCAGTACCGCTGGCCGGTCGGCCAGGGGCCGTCATCGAAGATGTGGCCCAGGTGAGCGTCGCACGTGGCGCAGCGGATTTCGGTGCGGACCGTCCCCAGGCTGCGGTCCTCGAGCTGCACGATCCGCTTGTCGTCGAGCGCCTGGAAGAAGCTCGGCCAGCCGCAGCCGCTGTCGTACTTTCCTTCGCTGGAGAACAACGGCGTTCCGCAGCAGACGCACGAGTACGTGCCGTCGCCGTGGTTGTCGAAAAACTCGTTCCGAAACGGCGGCTCAGTCCCCGCTTGCCGCGTCACGCGGTACTGCTCGGGGGAGAGTTTCGCCCGCCAGTTCACCTTGCGCCAATCGGCCTCGGCCCGCTCCTTAGCGTCGCTCGGGTCCTCGGAGTTCGGCTGCGGCTTGGTCCCCTTGAGCTTGTCGGCGAACGCCTTCTTCAGCTTCTCCAGCTTCGGCAGCGTGTTGATCCGGCAGTACGCGTTCGACGGATTCTTGCGGAAGTAGTCCTGGTGATACTCCTCGGCCGGATAGTACTTCTCGAACTTGGCGATCTCGGTGACGATCGGGTCGGGGTAGGCGCCCGATTCGTCGAGTTTCGTCTTGTACTTCTCGGCCAGCTTGCGCTGCTCGTCATTGTGATAGAAGACGACCGACCGGTACTGCGTTCCCCGGTCGGGACCCTGGCGATTGAGGGTCGTCGGGTCGTGGACCTTCCAGAACACCTCGAGCAACTCGGCGTACGTGACGACCCGCGGGTCGTAGGCGATTTGAATCACCTCGGCATGGCCGGTGAGTCCGCTGCTGACGTCCTCGTAACTGGGATTGGGTTTACGGCCGCCGCTGTAGCCCGACTCGACCGCGTGGACGCCGGCCAGCATCTCGAACACCGTCTCGATGCACCAGAAACAGCCGCCGCCGAACGTGGCCAGTTCGAGCTTCGGCTCGGCGGGAGCGGCAACCGGAGCGTCATCGGCCTGCGGAGCCGGCGTGGTCGAGGGTTCAGCGGCCATGAGATAACCTCCAAGAGCGACGGCCGTCGTCACGACGGCGGCAATACGGTAACGAGCGGACATGAAAACAATCCCTCCACAAGCGGCTGCGACGGGAAGCACGTTCGCCGGCGAGGCTCTCAGGGCCGGCAGCCCTATTCTACCCGCGCCGGCAAGCCGTGAACTGTGCGATGCGTCGCGGCCGGCCGGCGATTGGAACCGCAAGTGAGTCGCCCGCTTCTCCGCAACCCTACGGAGTTTTTGCCCCGGGAACGGAATCTTGCACGGCTCTGGGGGCTAGCTCTGCTCGACCCCAGCCACGGAATGGGCGCGTTCGCACAAGGTTCCAGCAACGACCCGAGCGACGTCGGTCCGACAGATTTGCTACAACCGGTCGGCCGCGTAGCGCTGCTGCCAATCGGCAAGTTGGTCGGGCGTCAGATCGCCGTCGTGCAGCAGCACCAGATAGCGGAACGTCGCCGACTCGCCCGGGGCGATCGTCAGCGGCCCCCCCTGGGGTTCTTGGTCGTCCTGGGGGAACTCGCGGCGAGCGAACGGGTTGGCTGCGAACAGGCCGTAGGTTCGCACGTGCCAGCGATGGGGGCTGCGCGTGCAGCGGGGATGGATGAAGACGGCGATCCCCGCGGGCTTGCCTTCAACGGGCCCGGCGTAATTCACCCATGCGGCGCACCGGCCCCAGGCGTCGTCGTCGACCTGGCCGCGGTCGTTCTCCAGCCGGCCCCCCAGCTTGGCCGTCACGTCCATCGACCCTGGCACGCGCAGCGAGAAGCACCCTTCCTTGGTGTCGCCGAACACGACTTGGCCGTCGCTCGCTTGCAGCTTGTACTCGAGGTCGATCCAACGGAGTTCGTCCCGGACGCCGAACCGCATCGTTCGCACGTCGGACAGCACGCGCCGTTCGCCGGCCAGCCAGTCGTTGCGGGTCGCAATGATCGCCCCCGGCGGCGTCGCCGCCAAACGGACGTACTCGCGGTGGACGATGCGGTTGGCGTCGTCGTCCTGGCCGCGGTGCTGCTTGTCGGGTTCGAGCCAGAAGTCGCGCCCGTTGACGTCGCCATGAGCGAACCACAGCGAGCGATGATGCGGATGGTCGACCTGCTCGTGCGGCAGCTGCGGGCCTTGCGGGTAGCTGCGCGTCATCGCGCGTCCGTGGGCGTCGTAGATCGGCCAGACGATCGGCTGGTGCCCCGATTCCTTGCGATACTCGGCGAACGGCTTGCCGTCGATCGTCACGACCGCCCCGTCGGGCGTCTCCTTGACGGCGAACTGCTCCGCCCGGATCGCCTCGCCGCCGAGCAAGGCCAGCCAAGCGATCGAGACGACGCCAACGCGTCGCCAGGGAACCGACAAGCCAAGCATGAGAAGCCGCCTTTCCGTACCAGGGCAGTGCAAGAACGCAAGTCGAAGCAAGTGGGCGAGGCTAGTCCTCGGCGCCGAGCGAGGTCAAGGGGCCCGCGGATAACGCTGACTTTGCGGCGATCTCCTTCCGTCGAGCACTCCGAGTCCTCCGCGGCTGGAATTGAACTCCGTCGCGGCTCACGTCGGATGGGCGCGTCGGCTGGCGAATTGTCCCGGTCGCGGGTCACGGAATCCAGTTGCGGGGCAATTCGAGCGCAAAAAAATACCTAAATCGCGGTTGCGCAAAGTCTCAAGTTCGGTCGGTTTCGGGGGGAATCGCGACAAACTCGCCAACCCCGCAATTCGCGTTTCGAGACGCCCCTTGCAGGACGCTTCCCGGGCGTTGGCGAACCGCTGCGGGGCAGATACACTCGACAATTCGCTAGCTGAAAATCGTCGCGGGGCGCAAAGAGCGGCACCTTCGCCAGTCCTCACCGCCGTGCGGCTTGCGACGCCTCGTCTTGGACGCCCTCGTCGCCCGTCGCCCCCCAGCTTCGCAGGATTCCCCGATGGCCAACCAATACGCAATCGGCGTCGACTACGGCACCAACAGCGTGCGTGCGCTGGTCGTCGACGTGGCGACCGGCGCCGAGATCGGGACCGAGGTGTTCAACTATCCCAGCGGCGACGCCGGGATCATGCTCGACCCCAGCGATCCGCACGTCGCGCGGCAACATCCGGGGGACTACATCGTCGGGTTCGAGCACGCGGTGGCGGGAGCCGTGAAGAAAGCCGCCGCGACGCCGGGATTCGCCCCCGAGTTGGTCGTCGGGATCGGCGTCGACACGACCGGCTCGACTCCCCTGCCCGTCGACGCTCACGGTACGCCGCTGGCGCTGTTGCCGCAGTTTGAGGGGAATCTTGCGGCCCAGGCGTGGTTGTGGAAGGACCATACCTCGCACGCCGAGGCGGAGGAGATCTCCGCGGTCGCCCGTCGGCAGGGGCGCCCCTATCTTGCCAAGTGCGGCGGCACATACTCGTCGGAGTGGTACTGGGCGAAGATCCTCCACTGCCTGCGCACCGCCCCCGAAGTGGCCGCGGCGGCCCATTCCTGGGTCGAGTTGTGCGACTTCGTCCCCGCGTACGTCACCGGCACGCTCACTCCCGAGCGGATCGCGCGCAGCGTCTGCGCCGCGGGGCACAAGGCGCTGTACTGCGAGGAGTGGGGCGGGCTCCCCGCGTGCGAGTTCCTTGATGCGCTCGACCCCGGGTTATCGCGGTTCCGATACACGACCACCGCGTTGCCAGCCAATCGCCGCGCCGGACTCCTGACTCCCGAGATGGCCGAGAAAGTCGGCCTGCAACCGGGCGTGACCGTGGCCGTAGGGGCGTTCGACGCCCACATGGGGGCGGTGGGCGCCGGCTGCGGCAAGGGGGCCCTGGTGAAGATCATGGGCACGAGCACCTGCGACTGCATGGTCGCCCCGCTCGAGCAGCAGCTTCCCGACGTCCCGGGGCTGTGCGGCATCGTCGCCGAGTCGGTCCTCCCCGGCATGTACGGATTGGAAGCGGGCCAAAGCGCCGTCGGCGACATCTTCAACTGGTTCGTCCGCTACCTCTCGCCCGCCGAGTTCGGCAACGACGCCGCGGCCCACGAGAAGCTGACCGCCGCGGCCGCCAAGCTCAAGCCGGGCGAAAGCGGTCTGTTGGCCCTCGACTGGAACAACGGCAACCGCACCGTGCTGGTCGATCACCGGCTGAGCGGGTTGTTGGTCGGACAGACGCTCCACACGACCGCCCCCGAGGTCTACCGGGCCCTGGTCGAGGCGACCGCGTTCGGCGCCCTGACGATCATCAACCGCCTGGAGGAGTACGGCGTCCCCGTCGAGCAAGTGATCAACTGCGGCGGCATCGCCGAGAAGAACCCCGTGGTCATGCAGATCTACGCCGACGTCTGCAACCGGCCGATGCGGATCAGCCGCTCGGCTCAGACCTGCGCGTTGGGGGCGGCAATCTTCGGCGCCGTCGCCGCGGGAGCGTACGAGTCGGTCGAAGAGGCCCAAACCGCGATGACCGGGCTCAAACCGACCGAGTACCAACCCGACCCGAACGCGGCCCGCGCTTACGCCCGACTGTACGAACTGTACCGCGTCCTGCACGACGCCTTCGGCGGGGTCTCGGCAGGCGAAGGGATCGGAACCGTCATGAAACAACTGATTTCCATCCGCGAAGAGGTGCGGAAGGGGTGAGGCCTCGGGCAACAGGCCCACGCTGTGAGCCCCGAGGCGTGAAAGATTGTCGCTCGTCGCTTAAGTTCGGCATACTGTCGTCATCGCCAGTCCTTTCCTTACCCCTCGCCCTTTGTCCTTAGTTTATGTCCAAAGAATTCAAGAAGCTCCGCGAGCGGGTCTGTCGGGCGAACCTCGATTTGGCGGGGCACGGGTTGGTGACTCTCACGTGGGGGAACGTCAGCGGCCTGAGCGACGACGGCCTGTACTTTGCGATCAAGCCCAGCGGCGTCCCCTACGCCGAGATGGAGCCTGAGCAGATGGTCGTCGTGGCCGTCTCCACCGGCGAGATCGTCGACGGCGAACTGCGTCCCTCGTCCGACACGCCGACCCATCGCCTGCTGTACGAGAAGTTCCGCGGCGTGGGGGGGATTGTCCACACCCACAGCCGGTGTGCGACTGCGTTCGCCCAGGCGCGGCGCGAGATCCCCTGCCTGGGGACGACTCACGCCGACCACTTCCACGGCCCCGTGCCGTTGACGCGGCCCCTGTCGGGCAAGGAGGTCGAGGACGGCTACGAGGCTCATACGGGGGACGTCATTATCGAACGGTTCGCCGATCTCGACCCGCTGGCGATGCCGGCCGTGCTGGTCGCCGGGCACGCCCCGTTCGCGTGGGGCAAGAGCGCCGCCTCGGCGGTCGAGAACGCCGTCGCCCTCGAGGCGGTCGCCCAGATGGCGCTCGACACGCTCACGATCGAACCCAACGTCCGCTCGCTGGAACCCTACGTGCTCGAAAAACACTACACGCGCAAACACGGCGCCGGCGCCTATTACGGTCAACCCGCGGAAAAGAAGTGACGCTCCGCCGGTTCCGGCAACGGTGACGGACCGCGGCGGCAGAGGTTTGTGCCGCCGGGTCGGACTCGCCATCGGCCTCCCCAGAATCACCTGTCAACAGCCACCAATCACCATCCTCCCCCATGCCCCTCGTCCACTCCCGCCCCGCTGAAGTCTGGTTCCTCGTCGGCAGCCAGCACCTGTACGGCCCCGCCGCTTTGGAGAAGGTGGCCGAGCATGCTCGCGAGGTCGCGGCTTCGCTGGACGCCTCGCCGGCGATTCCCGCGAAGGTCAAGTGCCTGCCGGTGCTTACCGGGCCGGACGAGATCCGCGCGACGATCCTCGCGGCGAACGCCGATCCGAACTGCATCGGCGTGATTGCGTGGATGCACACCTTTTCTCCCGCCAAGATGTGGATCGGCGGGCTTACGGCGCTCGACAAGCCGCTGTTGCACCTCCATACGCAATACGCGGCTCCCTTGCCGTGGGCGACGATCGATATGGACTTCATGAACCTGAACCAGTCGGCCCACGGGGGACGCGAGTTCGGGCACATCTGCGCCCGGCTGGGGATCGCTCGCAAGGTGGTCGTCGGCCACTGGCAGAACGAGGCGGTCGTGGCTCAAGTCGGCGCCTGGATCCGCGCCGCCGCGGCCCGGCACGACCTGCGCTCGGCAAAGATCGCCCGCCTCGGCGACAACATGCGCGAAGTGGCCGTCACCGAGGGGGACAAGGTCTCGGCCCAGATCGTCCTGGGGGCGTCGATCAACGGCTACGGCCTGGGCGATCTCGTCAAGCACGTCGACGGGGCGAGCGACGCGGCCATCGACCGGCTCTGCGGCCAGTACGACGAGCAGTACCAGATGGCCCCCGAGCTGCGCTCCGGCGGCGCCCGGCGGGAGTCGCTTCGCGAGGCGGCCCGAATCGAACTGGGGCTGCGGTCGTTCCTGGAGAGCGGCGGGTTCGTGGGCTTTACCGACACCTTCGAGAACTTGCACGGTTTGCGGCAGTTGCCGGGGTTGCCGGTCCAACGGCTCATGGCCGACGGGTACGGCTTCGGCGCCGAGGGGGACTGGAAGGCTGCCGTCATGACCCGGGCCGCCAAGGTTATGGCCGAGGGCCTGCCCGGCGGCACGAGCTTCATGGAAGACTACACCTACGACATGGCCTCCTCGCCGATGGCGTGCCTCGGCGCCCACATGCTCGAGATTTGCCCCTCGATCGCCGCCGGCACGCCTTCCTGCGAGATCCACCCGTTGGGGATCGGCGGCAAGGAGGACCCGGTGCGTCTCGTGTTCGACGCCCCCGCGGGGCCCGCGGTGAATGCGACGATCGTCGACCTGGGGGACCGGTTCCGGCTGGTCCTGAACGAGGTCGAGGTGATCGCCCCTCCTGAGCCGCTGCCGAAGCTTCCCGTGGCCCGGGCCGTGTGGCGCCCGCTGCCCGATCTGGCGACCGCCGCCGCGGCGTGGATCTACGCCGGCGGATCGCATCACCCGACGTTCAGCCAGGCGCTTGCGACGGAGCACTTCGAGGACTTCGCCGAGATGATTGACGCCGAACTGATCGTCATCGACGCCGAGACCCGGTTGCGCGACCTCCGTCGGCAACTGCGCGGTTGAGCGGACTCTCATCGCTTTCGCTTCGTGCTGTTCGTGACGACGTGGTCGCCTTCCCCACCTCCTCTCTCCGGATACCTTGATGGAAACAATCGACTGGGCAGTGATCGCCTGTTATTTCGCGGTCTTGGCGGGGCTGGCGACGTGGGTCATTCGGCAGAGCAAGGAGACGTCGGCCGATTACTTCCTCGCCGGGCATAGCTTGGGGTGGTTCATCGTCGGGGCCTCGATCTTCGCCTCGAACATCGGCAGCGAGCATTTGGTCGGTCTCGCCGGCTCGGGGGCGAGCGACGGCGTCGCGATGGCTCACTACGAACTGCACGCGTGGTGCCTGCTGGTGCTCGCCTGGGTGCTCGTGCCGTTTTACGCCCGGTCGAACGTTTTCACGATGCCGCAGTTCCTCGAGCGGCGGTTCTCCCCCGCTTCGCGGTACGTGCTATCGGTCATTTCGTTGGTGGCCTACGTCGTGACGAAGATTGCCGTGGGGATCTTCGCCGGCGGGGTGGTCTTCTCGGTGCTGCTGCCGGAACTGCGGATCGGATCGCTCGACAGCTTCTGGATCGGTTCAATCCTGGTGCTGGTGTTCACGGGGCTCTACACGACCTTGGGGGGCTTCCGCGCCGTGGCCTACACCGAGGCGCTGCAAACCGTGATCCTCATCGTCGGCTCGGCCATGGTCACGTACTACGGCTTGGAGAAGATCGGCGGGTGGAGCGAACTGCGCGAGACCATCGGCGCCGAGCGCTTCAACCTGTGGAAGCCGCTGACCGCGCTCGGCCCCGACGGCCAGCCGTTGCCGTTCGAGTGGTCGCCCGTCGAGCAGAAGAACGACGCCGGCGAAATCGTCCGCCAGGCGTGGTACTTCAACGGCAACTATCCGTGGCTGGGGATGCTGTTCTGCGCCCCGATCATCGGCCTGTGGTACTGGTGCACCGACCAGTACATCGTCCAGCGGGCCCTGGGCGCCCACAACGAGACCGAGGCCCGCCGCGGCAGCATCTTCGCGGCGTTCTTGAAACTGCTGCCGGTGTTCATCTTCATCGTCCCGGGGATGATCTGCTGGGGGCTCGTGCTCAAGTCCTCCGGCGGCGAAGTCGAGGGGCTCAACTTCAGCGAGATGCTCGTCAAAGACCAGCCGAACAAGATCAAAGAGAGCGGCATGGCCTTTCCGCTGATGGTTCGCGAGGTGCTCCCCGCGGGCATCCGGGGGATCGTCGTCGCGGGGCTCTTGTCGGCGCTCATGAGCTCGCTGGCCGGCGTCTTCAACGCCTGCTCGACCCTCTTCACGATGGACCTGTACAAGCTGTTCAACCCCCACGCCGAGGAAAAGAAGCTCGTCAAGGTCGGCCGCACCGCGACGCTCGTCATGGTGCTGATCGGGCTGGCTTGGATTCCCGTCATCCAGGGGTCGAAGGGGCTGTACGACTACCTGCAAAGCGTGCAGGGGTATCTCGCCCCGCCGATCTTCGTCGTGTTCTTCCTCGGCGTGTTTTGGAAGCGGCTCAACGCCCAGGGCTGCTTGGCGGCGCTGGTCGTCGGGTTCCTGATGGGCTTGTTCCGTCTGGGGGTCGACACCCCCGCGAAGATCTGGAGCGACTACGCCTACGCCGAGGGATCGTTCCTGTGGGTCGTCAACAAGATCTACTTCCAATACTTCAGTCTGCTGATCTTTCTCGTGTGCTCGGCCGTGATGATCGTCGTGAGCTATCTGACCGCCGAGCCCGATTACGGGAAGTTCAGCGGCCTGACCTACGGCGCCGTGAGCGACGAGCAGAAGCGCGTCACCCGCGCAAGCTGGGATGGTCGCGACGTCGCGGCGTCGGTGCTGGTGATCGCCCTGATCGTGGGGGCGTACCTGTACTTCACCGGTTGACGCGTTGCCGCTTGCGGGGGGCACGCATTCGGCGATCAGCCTGCAAGCGGGTCGACGAGTTTGACTCCCGCATGGCGGTAGTCGGCGACGTTGTGCGTGACGACCGTCAGGCCGTGCTGCAAGGCGGTCGCAGCGACAAGGCTGTCCTTGATCGGCATGGCCCGCCCCTTGCGGCGCAGCCGGGCGAGGAGCTGCGCCCAGTGCGCGGCCGTCGCTGCGTCGAAGTCAAGTACGTTCAGTCGCTCGGATCCCGCGGCAAACCACTCAAGCAGCCGCTCGCGCTTCTTGCCGGGCGAGAGCAGGAGAATTCCGTACTGCAACTCGCCCAGCACGACGGGGCTCACGGCCAATTCGGCGTCGTGCCGCCGCAGCCACGCCATGATCGCGGGGGTCGGGGCCGGCTTGGTCGGCTCGCTCAACACGTCGGCGTCGACGAGGTACTTCACAGCGAGTCGGTCGATTCAGCGGGGACCGGCTGGAACCAATCCTTCTCAGGGCAAGCCTCCAGCCAAGCGGCGACCCCGAACGAGCGTCCGGTCGCTTTCCGCAGGCGGTAGTCCCCGGATTCGATCCGCTCGATCTCAAAGACCTGCCCCGGTTCCAGCCGATCCGCGGCGCGCAACTCCGCCGGGAGCACGATCTGGCCTTTGCTGGAGAGCGTGGTTCGCATGATGGGTAAGATAGCATCTTACTTGGCGATCGTCAACTTCGAGGCCCTCCCCTGAGAAGTCTCGCGTACGGGCGCAAATGCGCCACGGAAAGGCAGGGTTGCGGCCCTCTTCGCGCCTTGGCGTCGCGGTGCGAGACCTTACGGTCGAGGCGTCCGAGCATGGGGCCGGCAGCGATTCGGAAACCGCCGCCCTGGGGCGGGCGAGGGCGCCGATCATCGACTATCCTGGACAGGGTGCGAAAGGACCTCCCCCGAATCTTCTCCCACGGAGAACTCTCGACGATGCCGCATTTCGCTTCCCCGCTTGCCGCGTTCGTCCTGTTCGCCCTCGCCGCTCCCGCCTCTGCCGTCGACTTCGCCTCGCAGGTGCAGCCGATTCTCGTCAAGCACTGCGCCCAGTGCCATGGCGAAGAAAAAGGGCTCGGCAAGCTGCGGCTTCACACGGCCGAGGCGATCGCCGCGTCGCCGCACGACGATTTGCTCGTTGCCGGAAAACCCGAGGCGAGCGAGTTGTTCGAGCGGATCACGCTTCCCGCCGACGACAAGAAGCGGATGCCCAAAGGCGCCGACCCGCTGCCGGCCGAGACGATTGAACTCTTGAAACAGTGGATCGCCGAGGGGGCGAAGTTCACGGGCGTCGACGTCCCCGCCCTGGCGCCCGCGGAGCCGGAGCCCCGGCAAACGGACGAACAAGCGGCCGCCGCCGCGGCCGAGGAAGCCAAGTTGGCCGCCGAGTTGGCCGCGGAACTCGCCGCGGTGCAGCCCGCCTCGGCCGAGGCGATCGCCGCGGTGACAGAAGCGGGGGGGACGGTGCTGCCGTTGTTCGCGGGGAGCCCGCTGTTGGACGTGAGCTTTGCGCAGGCCGGGTCGCCCCCAGGCGACGAAGCGATTGCCGCGCTCGCCGGGATCGCCGACCAAGTCGCGTCGCTCAACTTGGCCGGCGCCCAAGCGACCGCCGCGGGGCTGGCGCCGCTCGCGAAGCTGACGCACCTCGAGCGGCTCCACCTGGAACGGTCCAACATCGACGCCGCGGGGCTCGCTCACCTGGCGGGCAAGCGGCATCTTGCGTACCTCAACCTCTACGACGCCCCGCTCGGCGACGACGCCTTGCCGACGCTTGCTTCGCTCCCCCGGCTGCGGCGGTTGTTCTTGTGGAACACTCAGGTGTCGTACGACGGCGCCATGGGGCTGCGCGCAGGCAATCCGCAGTTAGCGGTCGACATGGGGTGGAACCACCCCCGCGTCGTCCGCGAACGGCTCGCCGGCGACGTCGAGCGGCTCAAGGCGACGGTCGCCGAAGCGACGACCCAGGTCGACGAGCTGCAGAAACGACTCGAAGCCGCCAAAACGGCTCGCGACGCCGCGGCCGAGCAGCTCGCAACGATCGAGGCCGAGATCGCGGCGCTCGACCAGCCGGCCCCGGGCGCGGAAGCGACTTCCGCCGCGGAGCCCGCCGAGACGCCGGCCGCGGAGTGATTCGCGGCGATCGCCGTCACGGCTGATCGCCGGTTGCGGCGACGACGGCGACGGGGTCGTGGCGCGACTCATGGAACGGCTCCATATGCACCAGCACGTCGGCGACCTGCGGCAATTGCCGTTGAATCGCCGCCTTCACCCGCCCTCCCAGGGCGTGGGCCTCGTCGAGCGACATCGTCGGCGCCGCCTGGACGTGGATCGCCGCGTGGTACTCCATGCCGGCGCGGCGAACCAGCAGCTTTTCGATCGCCAGCACGCCGGGCACGGCCGCGGCGACGGCGCGAATCTCGTCGAGGACGTCTCCCCGGGGGGCCGCGTCCATCAGGTCGACCAGCGCCGAGCGCAGGATCTTGGCGCCGTTGAAGGCGATGATGCACGTCGCCGCGAGCGCCGCCCAGTCGTCGGCCGGCTCCCAGCCGGGCCCGCCCCACAGCGCGAGCGAGATCCCCACGAACGCCGCCGCGGACGTGAGCGCGTCGCTCAGGTGATGCCACGCGTCGGCCGCGACCGCGTTGCTGCCGATCTCGACCCCCACGGCATGCACCCGCCGCGAGACGAGCCACTTGACCGCAATCACCGCGACCAGCACCAGCAACGTCCACGGCGCCGGGGCGTGATGCGGGGTGACGATCTCGCGGATCGCCTCGATCGCGATCCCGATCGCCGCCCCCAGCAGCATTAGCCCGACCACGGCCGTCGCCAGGGTCTCGGCCCGGCCGTAGCCGTAAGGGAAGTCGGCGGTCGCCTCGCGGCGGGCAATCTTCAGCCCGCTCATGACGACCAGCGAGGAGAACACGTCGGCGCCCGACTCGACCGCGTCGGCGATTAGGGCGTAGGAATTGCCGACCAGCCCGGCCAAGAGCTTGGCGAGGGCCAGCAGAGTATTGGTGAGCACCCCCGCCTGAGCGGCCCGGATCCCTTTGTCGGCGTTGTCGGACATCGCCGTATCATAACCGTCGTCATCCACGGCGTCGTGGCCGAGTGCGGAGCGTCTGTTGCCACGCCCGAAAGAACAAGGTTGACATCTACTGGCTGACCAGTAGAACGTGGGTTAATCTACTGCTCGCCCAGTAGGTCGTCGCAGCCAATCGCTCTCGCCGACGAGCCCCCTGACCTCCCATCGCCAACTCCTGATGCCCGACTTCCCCACCGACCGCGAACTGGAAGCCCTCAAAGTCCTCTGGGACCGCGGCGAGGCGACTGTACGCGACCTCTGCGACGCTCTCAACGAGCGCGGCGCCGATCTGGCGTACACGACCGTCCTCAGCCTGCTGCAAGTGATGGAGCAAAAAGGGCTCGTCGCCCATCGCCGCGACGGCAAGGCGTACGTCTACTCGCCGCTCGTCGAACGCGACCGCACGTTCCGCGAGCTCGCGGGGGGGTTCCTTGATCGCGTCTTCGACGGGGCGGTCGGCGAGTATCTCGTCCACGCCCTCGAGTCGCGCAAGTTGTCGGCGATCGAGTTGGACGAACTCGAAACGATGATCGCCGCCGCGAAAGTCCGCACGACCAAAGCCAAACGAAAACCCCGCGGCCGAAACAGCAAGTAGTTCTCACAATCTCCTCGTCCCTCGCTTCTCAGGCCTCCCATGCTCTCCTTCTGGTCCGCGCTGGTCGGTTGGGTCGTTGACGTTCAGGTCCTTGCCTGCGGGCTGCTTTCCGCGACGGTTCCGTTGGCCATGCTGCTGCGGCAGCCGGCGCGGCGGCTCGCCGTGCTGCGTCCGACGCTCGTCGGGTTGGCTGCGCTTGGCGTGTTGAGCGCCGTCCCCGGATGGTCGCTCATTCATCTGCGGACCGAGCCGCCGGCGCTTGCGGTCGTCGCGCTGCCGGCCCCGCCGCCAACGGCCGAGCTCGCCCCGCCGCCGGGTCCGCCGCTCGCGCTTCGCGCGAACTCGCCCCAGTTTGCACCGCCGGCGCAAGCCGCTATGACGGACTTGGCTCCGACTGCCCATTTCGGCGTTGCGCGCGATCGCCTCCCGGGTTGGGCGTCGCTCGTCGCCGGTGCGTTTGCGCTTGGTTCGCTCGGCGTGTTGTTGTGGCAGACGGCGGGCGGTTGGCAGACGCGATCGATCGTCCGCCGCGCTTCGCCGGCTCCGGCGGAGTTGATCAAGCTCTTGGAGTCAATGGTCGCCCCCGCTGTCGCTCCGCGGCTGCTGATCTCGCGCGAGATCGCCGTCGCGGCCGCCGTCGGCGTCCGGCGGCCCACGGTCCTCATTCCGAGAGCGATGTTGGGCGACGACGGCGAGGCGCCAACCGATCCGCGCGACCTCGCCGCGGTGCTTGCCCACGAATGGGCCCACGTTCACAACGGCGACCTCCGCACGCTGGCGGCGAGCCGCTGGTTGCTGGCCCTGGCGTGGCCGCAGCCGTTGTTCTGGTTGTTGCGGCGGTTGGTGCGGCTCGATCAGGAGACGCTCGCCGACGCCGCGGCCGCCGACCGCACGAGCCGAACCGACTACGCCGAACGACTGGTCGCCTGGGCACGTCGCGCGGCGACAGCCCCGGGTTCCCCGCGTCTGGCGGCGGCAGCCGGACTGTGGGAACGACCATCGCAACTTAAACGCCGCGTGTCGCTGTTGCTCGACGAACAATTCGCGGTCCTTCGCGAGTGCTCGCGGCGGTGGAGGTTGTCCTGGCGCGTGGCGGCGGCGATCGGTGCGATCGGGTTGTCGACGATGACTCTGGAACCAGGCGCCGCTGAAAACGCCGTTTACCAAGTGGGACGAAACGACGCAGACGCCTCCAACTCGACGGCGGACCTCGGGGCTTCGTCCCTTTCGCCCTCGCCGTACATGGGAGTCGGGATCGCCGAGCGGGACGACGCGTCGGTTTCCGGCGGAAGCGTTCAAGAAGCTGGCGAGATGAACTCGACAGACGACGTTCAAGAGGTTCCGACGTCGACCGCCGAACTCGCCGATCCGCTCCAAGCGGTTGCCAGCGACTTCTATCACGCGAGTCGCCGCGAACCGAACGTCGTCGCGGGGCTGTGCATCGACGACGCGGGACGACCGGTCGCGGGCGTGGAGGTTTCGCTTTACCTGTACTCGGCAACCGTCGGGGGCGTCGACGAGGGGCCGTCGCAACGAATCGCCGCTGCAACGACCGGCGCCGACGGGCGGTATCGGTTCGAGCGGGTGATTGACGCGGCGACCGTCTATCCCGACGGAGTCCCGCCCGAGCACTTGCAGACGCCGCCGATCAAGCTAACGGCCATGCTCGCCCGTAAGCCGGGGCGGGCGACGGCGTGGGACAGCCAAGCCGCCGTCGAGATTCTTAATCAGGGCCACTTGCGCGTCACGACGATGCGCCCCGCGGCGACGCTGCGCGGGCGGATCGTCGATCAGGCGGGCCGACCGATCGCTGGCGCCGGGGTCACGACGAATCGCTTCCTGCGCATCCCCGGCGTTTCGCTGGCGGCTGCGACGACCGACGACCAGGGGCGGTTCGAGATTCAGGAGATCGAGCCGTATGACCAAGAAGCCGAGCGGAAGAAGTTCGCCGACTGGGTTGCAACGTTGCGTGCCCAGCTGCCGCCCGACGATTTCCAACGGCTGGAGTCGACGCAGGCAGGGGAGATTTATCTCCCGGTGCAACCCGGCGGCGGACCGCAGTTCCAGCCGTTGCAAGTCTACGTGAGCCACCCGCGTTACGTCCCCGCGGTCGCGACCGTTGCGAGGGTCCCCGGCGAGGTCGAGGCGACTCTGTCGCCGGGGGGGACGATCACGGGGCGCGTCGTTCGGCCCGGCGCCGCGGGAGACGAGCCAGCCGCGGGGTGCGTCGTTTATGTGCAGCCGAAGCCGAAGCCTCCTGCCGCCGGGCTTGGTTCGGCCGCAGCCGTCGCTCGGATTGAGCTCGTTCCACTGAGCGTGAACACGACCGACGTTGCGGGGATCTATCGCGTCGACTCGTTGGCGGCCGGGGAGTACGTCGTCGCCGTCGACGGCGGCGACGACTGGGTCGCGGCCGGACTTGACGGGATCGTCGTCAAGGCTGGCGTTTCAACTGCCGCGCCCGACGTACGACTGAGCAAGGGGGGAATCGTGCGCGTGCAACTCGTCGACGCCGACACGGGGGAGCCGCTGACGTTTGCCAAGCCGCGCCAGGGGTGGCTCCACGCCACTGCCCGCGACGGTCGGGTGCTGCCGCTGACCAACGGCGTCGTGGAGTTCACCTCCGCCGGAGTCGGGCGGCGGAGGCTCGCGCCCGGCAGGTACTTTGTGTTCGCCGCGTTGCCGAGCGACGGTCCGACTCCTTGGCCGCAACTCACTTCGATCGTCGCGGGGCAACCCATCGACGAGCAGCCGACGATCGACGTCGTCGAGGGCCAGACGCACGAGATCGAATTGCGGATGCGTCGCGAAGAAATCTCGCAAGCCGCGATTGGCGCCTTAACGCCGACTCTCGATCTCCACTCGGGCGACCCGCCGAACGACGGCTCGAAGTGACTGGGCCGAGGACTGCCGAGCCGGAGGAGGACGAACAGATCCGGACATGCCAGCGGCAGCGAGCGAGGATGCGGGCTTTGTCGCACTCCGCGGCCGTCGTCTGAGGCGGGATGCGAACGGCCCGCCTGCGCAACCTGGGCAAACTTCTCCGCGCCGATTGCGGTTTCCGGGGCGATATTGCCATTTTGGGGGAGTCTCGACAGGGGGGGAAGTCGGCGAATAAAATGGACTCCTACGAGCGACGGCCGCATCGGTGTCTGTTCGCTCGCCCCCGCCCACCCCGGAGCCGTCTGGCTCGCATGTTGTCGACGTTCTCGCACGACCGGCTTGCCGCCGCTCATCGTGCCGCCCTTGAGCAGTTGGCCCGCGCCCGCGACGTGCGCGGTTGTTGGGCTGGCGTTCTGTCCAGCAGTCCGCTGGCCACGGCCGCTGCGATCAGTGCGCTGGCCCTCGCCGAGCGGAACGTCGACTCGGCGCCCGACGGGCTCGATCCCCTGCACGACAGTTGGCTCGGCGGGGTCCTCATGCGGACCGAGTTGAACGAACTGGTCGGCAGCGGATTGCGGTGGCTCGCCGACCAGCAGAATCCCGACGGCGGCTGGGCCGACGCGAAGCCGGGGCGGTCGAACCTCGTCACGACGATGGCGGTCGAGGCGGCGTTTCACCTGACTGGCGTTCCGGCCAAGTGTGCGAACATGATGGAGCGCGCCCGGGCGTTCATCGCCGAGGAGGGGGGCGCGGCGGCGCTGCGCGATCATCGCGGCCCGCGCCGCACTGTGGCCGCGGGCGTGCTCGCCCTGCATGCCGCTGCCAGTTTGACCCCGTGGAGCAAAACCCCCTGTCGCTGGGCGACGCTCGTGCTGTTCGGCGCGGGGCGGCGAAGCCGCGACACCGCGGGCTCCGTGGCCGACGAAATTCTGCGCACCGCCGTCGCGGTCGCGCGGGGGGCGAACCTTCAGCGGTTCCATCCCCTGCGCGGCGCCGTGAGCGGCGCGGCGCGATCGCACGCCCTGGCGTTCCTTCAATCGAAACAATCGTCCGCGGGGGGCTTCCTCGATTCCCCCGCCATCACGGCCCTGGTCGCCGGCGCGCTGGCGAGCGCGGGGCTGGCCGACGCGGCGCTCGTGCGGCAAGCGGTCGAGTTTCTGCTCTCCACCGTGCGCGGCGACGGCAGTTGGCCCGCTTGCGTCGACACGGCCGTGCGCGACACCACGGCGGCCTTGGCCGGCAGTCAGTGGCATGACCAACTGTTCGCGCCTCGCAATGAACTGAGCGACGTCGCCGCGGCCGAGTCGCACGGCCCGTCGGTCGAGGCGGAGCGGACCATGCGGTGGTTGCTTGACGCCCAGCGGACGTCGACCCGCGTGCGCGGCGGTCGCAAGCGACTCGGCTGGGCGTCCACCTGCCGCCCCGACGGCGAGTCGAGCGTCTACGACACCGCCGGGGCGCTGATGGCTCTGGCAAGTTGGCGGCGGCGCTGGCCCAATGCGTTGCCGGCCGAGGTACGCCAAGCGGCGTTCGCGGGATTGGATTGGCTGATCGGCGCGGTCCTCTCGACCGCGCGCTACTCGGGGCTTTCGCTTTGGCCGCTGTTCGGGGCGCGCAGTCGCCTCTTCAAGCTCGACGTGGCCGCGACGGCGCAGGCCTTGCGGGCCATGTTCCAGTGGCGGCAGTTGATCCATCGCGATACGGCCGGTTCGTTCGATACGCGCTTGCAGAAGGCCATGTCGTGGGGCGTGAAACAGCTCATCGCGGCCCAGCGCGAAGACGGTTCATGGAGCGCCGACGGTCGTCGGACCGGGTCCATCGAGCAAGCCAGTCACGCCGTCGCCTCGACCGCCGCCGCGCTGCAAGCCTGCGCCGAGTTGGGGCTGGTCGAGCAGGAGCCCGTGTTGCGCGCGGCCCGCTGGTTGGCCGGAGCGCAGCATGCGTGCGGGGGGTGGGGCCCGGCGCCGCGGCAATCGGGCAGCTACGCTCGCAAACGCGACGCCGTGCAAGCCGAGGCCGAGGCGGCGCGCTGCACGATCGAGGAAACCGCCGCCGCGATCGCCGCGCTGGCGCCATTTGCGGCCGATTCGCTGTGCGAGAAGGCCCTCGCCGTGGGCGCCGAATGGCTGGCCGAGGCAATGTTAGCCGACGCACGGTGCGCGCCGGCGACCATGTCGCTGGCTTGGTCGCGGTTGTGGTACCATGACTCTCTGGCGGCTCCGGTGGCTGCCGTCGCGGCTTTGGGCCGGGTGACGTCCGCGGGACCTGCAGCCGCCGAGACGATTCCCGCCCGGTAGGGCCCGTCTCCGCCCCCGGCGATCGTTGCGGCTCGTCGAGCCGTCGTCCGTCGCGCCTCTTGCCTTGCGCCGATCGTGGAACTTGCCGCTGAGCTCGCTGAGTTGTTTTTCGATTCGCTGGCCGAGGTCGGAGAGTTGATCCCCGTCGGCCCGAGCGAGATGCCGGTCGACTACGCCGTGCTTCTGGCCCACGACGACCACATGACGGTGACGATCGAGGCGTTCCACGGTTCGCTTGTCAACGTGCTCCCCTTGAAGGTGGTCGAGGAGGAGGATTTCTACGCCCGCACAAGTCTGTTGGTCCGGCAGACGGACGACGAGATCGTCCAGTTCGGGATCATGCGGATTCGCTTGCCGGACCTGCCGGGCGCCGTGCAGGCGGAGATTGCCTCGGGCCGAACCCCGCTGGGGCGGGTCCTGTTGCGTCACAACGTGCTCCGGCACGTGGAACTGCGGCGATTATGGCGGGTGAACCCCGGGCCCCAGCTTCGGTTACATTGGGACCTGGATCCCAACGAGTGCGTTTACGGCCGGTCCGCGGGGATTTGGTTCGACAGCGTCCCCGCGGTGGATCTCTTGGAGATCGTGCGACTATGACGGCGTTTGCTCCGGAGTACGATTGCGTGGTGCTGGGCGGCGGGCCGGCGGGCTCGACCTGCGCGGGTCTCGTGGCCGAGGCGGGCTTCAAGACGCTGCTGGTCGAGCGCGAGCGGATGCCCCGCGAGCACATCGGCGAGTCGCTGATGCCCGAGACCTACTGGGTCTTCGAGCGGTTGGGCGTGCTCGACAAAATCGAGGCCGCCGGCTACGCCAAGAAGGTCGGCGTCCAGTTCGTGAACAACACGGGGCGCGAGTCGGCGCCGTTCTTTTTTCGCTCGCACGACGATCGAGTCTCAAGCGAAACCTGGCACGTCGATCGGGCCCACTTCGACAAGCTGCTGTTCGACCACGCGGCTGAAAAGGGCGCCGACTGCCGCGACGGCTCGCGCGCACTGGAAGTGCTCCTGGACGGCGACAAGGCTCGCGGAGTCAAACTGCAAGTCGTCAACGACGACGGCGTGACCGAAACGATCGACGTCGCCGCCCGCGTGGTCGTCGACGCCACGGGGCAGAGCGCGATCCTGTCTTCGAGATTGGGGCTGCGAAAGATCAATCCCAAGCTCAAGAAGGCGGCCGTTTGGCGACACTTCCGCGGCGCCTCGCGCGACGAGGAAGGGGGCGGGGTCAAGACGCTCGTCATGCACACCGACCAAGGCAAGTCGTGGTTCTGGTACATCCCTCAGGCCGACGACGTCGTGAGCGTCGGGGTCGTCGGCGACAGCGAGTACCTGTTCAAAGGCCGCGGCACGCCGGCGGAGGTGTTCGCCGAAGAGGTCGCCAAGTGCCCGGGGCTGAAGCAACGGCTCGCCGACGCCCTGCCCGTCGACGAGATCAGCGTCGCCAAGGAATTCTCCTACGTCACCGATCGCTCGGCCGGGGAGGGCTGGGTCCTCGTCGGCGACGCCTGGGGATTTATCGACCCGGTCTACTCCAGCGGCGTTTACTTCGCGCTCAAGTCGGCGGAACTCGCGGCCGATTGCGTTATCGAGGGGCTTCGCACCGGCGACGTCAGCGGGGCGCAGCTCGGCAAGTGGCTCCCCCATTTCGGCGAGAGGACGACGCTCGTCCGAAAATTGGTGCACGCCTTCTACTCGGGCCAGTTCCGCGTCGGCAAGTTCCTCATGGAGTATCCGCAGCACAACTCCGAGCTGGTCGACCTGCTGATCGGCCGCGTCTTCGGACCGGATAAAGGGGCGATTTTCGAGGATCTGGAACCGTGGCTCGACCGCGCGCTGGCCGGCGAGTTCGACAACGATGCCGCGACCGGCGACGACGCCAACGTCCCGGCGATGGCGTAGTGCGGAAGCGCCGGGGCGAATGCTTACGGCATCGTGCTGGTTCCGCCTGTCCGAATCGGAAGTCCCGCAAGTTCGCCGAGCGGCTGTACCCGGTCTCGCCTCGCAATCCTGTCGCCTCCATGGTCTAACTGATCGGCATGCGAATCGCCTATCTCGCCGCCGGCGCCGCAGGCATGTACTGCGGGAGTTGTCTGCACGACAACGCCCTGGCGGCTGCGCTGATGGCGCGGGGCGAGGACGTGGTGCTCGCCCCCATTTACACGCCAATCCGCACCGACGAGCGCGACGTCAGCGAGCGGCGCGTCTTCTTCGGCGGGATCAACGCCTTCCTCCAGCAGAAGTTTCCGCTGTTTCGCCGCACCCCGCGGTGGCTCGACGGCTGGCTTGATCACCCGGCCGTGTTGCGGCTGGTCGCGTCTCGCGGCAGCAGCGTCGATCCGGCGAAGCTGGGCGACATGACCGTCTCGATGCTTCGCGGCGAGGAGGGGAACCAGACCAAGGAACTGGCGAAGCTCGTCGACTGGCTGCTGACCGAGGTGCGGCCCGACGTCGTCCACCTGTCGAACTCGATGATGCTGGGACTGGCCCGGATGATCTCCCGCCGCTGCGGGCCGCCGGTCATTTGCGCGCTGTCGGGAGAGGACATTTTCCTGGAAAAGCTCGTCCCGCCCCACTACGAGTCGGCCCGAGAGTTGCTTCGCGAGCGAGCCGCCGACGTCGACGCCTTCACGGCCCTCAACGGCTATTTCGCCGATTACATGGCCGATTACCTCGCCGTCCCGCGAGACCGCATTCATGTCATCCCCCACGGCCTGAACTTGGCCGAGGCGGACGGCACGGCCCCCCCGCCGACCGACGGACCGCCCCGCATCGGCTATCTCGCTCGCATCTGCGCGGACAAGGGGCTCCATGTGCTGGTCGAGGCATGCGAACTGCTGGCAGATCGCCGCCCGAGTCGGGCGTTTGAACTGCACGTCGCCGGTTACCTGGGCGCCGGCGATCGCAAGTACTTTGCGGAGCTCAAGCGGCGGATCACGGCGGGGCCGTTGCGAACTCGGTTCCGCTATCACGGCGAGGTCAGTCGAGCGGAGAAGCTGGCGTTTCTACGCTCGCTGCGCGTCATGAGCACGCCGACCGTCTATCGCGAAAGCAAAGGATTGCCCGTTTTAGAGGCCTGGGCCTGTGCGCGGCCGACCGTGTTGCCGGCGCACGGTGCGTTCCCCGAAATGTGCGCCGCGACGGAAGGGGGCGTCATGCACGAGCCGCATGACGCCAAGGACCTTGCGGACAAACTGCTCGTGTTTCTCGACGATCCTGTCCGTGCTGCAGAAATGGGGAAACGCGCTCGCCAAGCGATGGAAAACAGCTACAATGACTGGCAGATGGCGGACCGAACATTGGCGTTGTACAAAACGCTCGTGCGTGAAAGAGGAGTCTGACGGGACCTTTCGGAGCGTTCATTTCCGGCGCATCGGCTTTTCCACTGTTCTCATCCTCGGCGGGCGCATGCCATGGATGCTGAATCCGGGACCGACCATGCCCTCGCCGCAACCGGCGAATCGGGCATCTTCAATCTCCAGCCCTGGCTGGCGACGTGGCAGAACGACTATCTGTTCTACCGCCTCGACGACCAGCAGCGGATCCAGTTCGTCTCCCCCTCGGTGCGGCGCATCCTCGGCTACGAGCCGAAGGAGATGCTCGGCTGCAATTACCGGGACTTCATGGACCTGGACCATCCGCTCCACGCCCAATTGCAGGATTTGTCCGATCGATTGCTCGCCGGGGCCCTGACGGGGCTGAGACGCTGCGTCGCCCGCCGCCAGGACGGAAGTCTCGCGTTCTTGGCCCTGCGGGAGCGGCCTGTCGCGGACCAGCGGGGTCGGCAGATCGGCGTCGAGGCGATGGCCCAAGACGAGACGGCCCGCGTCAACGCCGAATTGTCGCTCCGGCAAAGCGAACGCAAGTACCGCCGGTTGGTGGAAGGGCTCAAAGGGGGCGACTACGTCATCTACTCCCATACCGCCGAGGGAGTGATCACCTACGTCAGCCCCTCGGTTCGCGAAGTGCTCGGGTTCCCCGTCGAGGAGGTCGTCGGCAAAAATTGGCGCGACTTTATCGGGCCCGACAATTACGGCCGGGCCGCGGCGGATCGCTCCAAGCGCGACGTCGAGGGTCGCAAGTCGCTGTACAAACTGGTCGTCGAAATCCGTCATCACAACGGCTCGCCCCGACTGTTGGAGATTCAGGAGCGCCCCATCTTCGGCTTCGACGGCCGGTATCTGGCGATGGAGGGGATCGCCAAGGACGTGACCGAAGCGACTCGCACCGCGCACGAGTTGCAGGCTCTGAAAGAGGAGCTTGAACAGCGCGTCGCCGCGCGTACGGCGGAGTTGTCCGACGCGATCTGCGAGATGCGGCGCAGCGAGGCCCGGTATCGCAACGTCGTCGAGACGCAGGAGGAATTCATCACTCGATGGCGTCCCGACGGCACGCGGACGTTCGTCAACGAGGCGTATTGTCGATATTTTCAGCGGACGCGCGATCAATTGCTCGGTCGGAACTTCTTGGAATTTATCGTCGAGGCGGAACGAGAGACGTTTCTTCGCTCGACGGAGTCGCTGACGCCGGCGCAGTCGTCGATCGCTTACGACCAGCACGTCTATCGCCCCGACGGTTCGATCGGTTGCATTCAGTGGTCGGATCGCGCGTTTTTCGACGCCGACGGACGACCGATCGAGTACCAATCGGTGGGGCGCGACGTGACGGAACTGCGTCGCGCCGCCGAGCAGCTTCACGAGCAGGAACTGCAGTTGGCTCACGTCTCGCGGCTGGCGACGATGGGGGAACTGGTCGCGGGGATCGCTCACGAAGTGCACCAGCCGCTTCATGCCGCCCGCACGTTCGCCGAGGCGGCTCGTCGCCACTTGGCGATCGGGAAGCCCGAATCGCACGCCGCCGCCGTCGAGTGCACGCGCGAGGTCGAGGCCTGCATCAGTCGCACGGCCAGCATCATCCGGCGCATGCGAAACTTCACCAAATCGCAACCGGTGAAGATGGAGCGGCTCGATCTGAACGAGGTGCTCGTCGAGTCGCTCGAAGCGATGGCGTTCGAAACGCGCCGGGCCAAGGTTCGTCAGGTCGTCGCTCTGGCCCCCGGATTGGCGCCGATCGAGGGGGATCGGATCCAACTGCAGCAGGTCTTCGTCAATTTGCTGTTGAACGCCTGCGAAGCGATGGAGTCGACGCCGGTCGAGGAGCGCACTCTGACGATCACGACCACGGCCGAGGCCGACGGGATCGACGTCGCGTTTCGCGACGCCGGTCCGGGAATACCGCACAACGCGCGGGAACGCGTGTTCGACGCCTTCTTTACGACCAAAGAAGGAGGCATGGGGATGGGGTTGTCGCTGTGTCGAACGATCGCCGCGGCGCATCAGGCCCGCCTGCGGTTCGAATCGAACGCCCCGGAACCGGGCTGCACGTTTCACTTCTTCGTACCTCTTGCTCTCCGTCGAGTGTCGTGACAGATCACGCTGTAGTTTACGCCATCGACGACGATGCGGCCTCGCGCAAGGCCGTTACGGCGCTCGTCGGCGCGCTGGGGGTCGAGGCCGTCGGTTTCAGTTCGGCCGAGGAGTTTCTGTCCGCCTATCAGGGGCGCCGCCCCGCGGTGATCGTCACCGACGTGCGAATGCTGGGGATGAGCGGCGTCGAGTTGCAGGAGGAGTTGCACCGGCGCGGAGTCGCGATCCCTGTGATCGTGATGACGGCCTATGCGTCGACGCAGTTGACGGTGCGCGCCATGCGAAACGGGGCCGTCACCCTGCTCGAAAAGCCGTGCAACGAAAACGAACTGTGGGAGGCGATCCGCGACTCCCTGGCCGCTGATCGCGAGGCATGGCAATTGGAACTGCAGCGGATCGACACGCAGGCGCGACTCCGCTTGATGTCCGAGAAGGAGCGGCAAGTGCTCGACTGCATGATTGCCGGGGACGCCAACAAGGTGACGGCCCGCAAGCTTGACGTCAGCGTCCGCACCGTCGAGAACCACCGGCGGAAAGTGTTCGAAAAGATGGGGGTCGACTCCGTCGCCGAACTGGTGCGGCTGGTGCTGCTGGCCGAGCCGGGCGAGTCGTGATCGCTTCTTGGCCTCGCCCGGGGGGGTGAGCGGTCGCTTGCCGGCAGCGCGCCGGGCCGCGGTTCTCCGGTTCGTTGCGACCGTTGCAGCACCGCTCGCAACGGGCGGCGCGTGTGGGTTTCCACATGCAAGCCGCGGCAAGTGCGGATAATCCCCGCATCTTCTCCCGCTAGGATAACTGTGCGGGTCGGCTGGTCGGACAGACCGTCCCGTGAATCCGGGCGTCGTCTCGGTCGTTCCGAGCAATTTGGTCGAGCCGCCAGGGCCGCCGCGCCCCGCTCGCTCGACTAGGTTTTCGACAGCATGAGAGGCGAATATGCAAGAATATGATCGGGATCTCGAACCCATCGTATCGATCGTCGACGACGATCCGGCGGCTTGCCGCGCTGTGGCCGAATTGGTGCAAACCTTCGGTCTGCAAGTCAAGACATATCAAGCGGCCAGGGACTTTCTCTCGGACGTCAAGCAGGATCGCCCAGGGTGCGTCGTGCTCGATCTCAGGATGCCCGAGGTCAACGGGATGGAACTCCACCAGCAGATTGTCGAGCGGGGGCTCGTCTCGCCGGTCGTGATCCTCACGGGCTATGCCGACACCCCTTCGACGGTTCGCTCGCTGCAGCAAGGCGCCGTCTCGGTCATCGACAAGCCCTACCGCGAGGACGAACTGTGGCGAGCGATCCAGGAGGCGATCGACAAGAGCCGTAAGTTGCTTCGCCGAGCGAAGTTCCAGCAGACGGTGGAAAGCCGACTGCGGCAATTGGGTCCCCAGGACCGCGAGGTGCTGAATCTGATGCTCGCCGGGACCAAGAACCGCAGCATCGCCACGAAGTTGAACGTGAGCCTGCGGACGGTCGAAAACCGCCGCCGTCGCGTGTTCGACGTGATGCAAGCCGATTCGGTCGCCAAGCTGACGCGGCTCATCGTCGAGTACGAGTACGGGGTGGTCCCGGCGAGCAGCCCGTCCGAAGCCTGGCTGAGCCTGCCGTACGAGCGGGTCGCGGGCTGAAGCCCGGATGCCCCCCAGCGACGCTGCCGGGCGACGGAAGGGCGTCTCGGCCCGGGAGTCGGTCGTGTTGCCATTTGCCAAATTGAAGGGTGGCTGGGGTCGAACGAAGTGAGCCCCCAGCGAATCCCCTGGGGGCTCCGCTGCGCTACGACCCCAGCCACCCTTCCAAGGGCGCAAATGGTATCACCACCCGGGAGTCGGGGGGGCTTGCAGGGCGTCCGAATCGCCGTAAAATAAGGGGCTCGGCTGAGCAGGACGCCCCCGAGCCCCTTATTTGTCCCCGTTAGCAGTGAAGTTGATATGTCGCGCAGAAAAGTCAGCCGAGCGATTAAGAAAGACCCGTTGTGCGTCGACGGCGTCCGGCCCCGGCCGATGTTCGTCGATTACAAGGACCTCGATTTGCTCAGCAAGCTGACCAATCGCCACGGGCGGATCGTCAGCCGGCGCAAGACCGGTTGCCAGGCTGCCAGCCAGCATGCGGTCGCCAAGGCGATCAAGCGGGCTCGCTTCATGGCCCTGCTGCCGTACGTCGGCGCCTGAGCCGGACGCCTCCCCCCTGCCCCGGCGTCGGCTGCGGCAGAGTCGCGAGTCTTCGCGTTCGTCCCGCGTGCTCCAGGCCGGCGTCGCCTTGCGATCGAGCCTCCCCGCCATGAACCAACCCTTCCGAACGACGCGGATGGTTGAGTTCCATGACACCGACATGGCGGGGATCATGCACTTTGCGTCGTTCTTCTGCTACATGGAGTCGGCTGAGCACGAGTTGCTCCGCTCCTTGGGCCTCTCAGTCAATTCGATGTTCGAGGGGGCCCCGGTCAGCTTTCCCCGGGTTGCGGCCTCGTGCGAGTACCGCTCGCCCGCCCACTGCGAGGAGATCCTCGACGTCGAGGTCGGCGTGCAACGACTCGGCACGCGCAGCGTGACCTACTCGTTTCGCTTCACCCACGGCGACCGCGTGGTGGCCGAGGGGGCGATGACGAGCGTCTGCTGCTTCATGCGGCCCGGGCATCGGCCCCAATCGATGCCGATCCCGGCGGACGTCGTCGAGAAACTGGCGGCCTTCGTGGTTTCCGGCGACGCGTGAATCCCGCACAATGATCGCATGGCCGATCTCGTCGCCGAGCACCTGAAGAAGTCGTTTGCCGCTGCCGAGGGGGTCGCGCTCGACGTGCTGGCCGACGCGTCGCTGACGCTCTCCCGCGGCGAGTCCCTGGCCGTCACCGGCCCCAGCGGGTCGGGGAAGAGCACGCTGCTTTCGCTGCTGGGGACCCTCGATCGCCCCGATGCGGGGGAGTACCGCTTGGGGGATGAGCGTCCCTTCGCGCTCGCCGAGCCGGAGTTGGCCCGGTTTCGCAGCCGCTCGATCGGATTCGTGTTCCAGGACCACCACCTGCTGCCTCAATGCTCGGTGCTGGAGAACGTGCTCGTGCCGCTGTTGGCCGACGGCGTCGCCGGGCCGGCCGACGTCGAGCGGGCCCGCGAACTGCTCGTCCAGGTCGGCCTGGGCGAGCGTATCGCCCACCGACCGGCACAACTCTCGGGGGGCGAGCGTCAACGGGCAGCGATCGCCCGCGCCTTGGTGCGCAGGCCGCTGCTGGTGCTCGCCGACGAGCCGACCGGCAACCTCGACGGCGCGACCGCCGAGCGCGTCGCGGAACTGCTCGTGTCGCTGCAGCGCGAGCAGCAGGCGATGTTGATCGTCGTCACGCACAGCGCCGATCTGGCCGCAAAACTCGATCGCCGTTGCGAGCTCCGCGCCGGGCGATTGAGCGAGGCGTGAGCGGCACAGCCCCCGGCCGACGATCACTCGACGGCAAGCCTGTACGCCGTCACAGTCCCGCTGACCTCGTTGCAAACCAGCAGCAGCGGGGCGCCGCACGGGCTGTTCGCAGCGTCGATGAAGGCGAGACCTTCCGGGGCGACGTCGTACCCTTCTTCCCCATTCCCTTGCGGCGGCAGGTACTGGCTGAACGTCGGACGTTCGGGGTCGGTTGCCTCGTAGATCATCACTCCCCCGGCCCGCTCGAGTCCGACGCAGGCGAACCGGCGCCTTCCGACCGCGGCCAGCACCAATCCCTCCGGTTCGGGTCCGCTGTGCGGACTTCGCAAGTCGAGACGCTCGCCGGATCCGTCGGGACGATATCGCTCGGGAGTCTCGGCGCCGAGGATTCGCTCGAAGTCGCAGCCGCTGTCAAACACTTGCCGCAGCTCACCATCGGGCTCGATCCGCCAGACGGCCAGCGACCGTCCGCCAAAGCAGCACAACTGGTCGAGATCGCAGTCGCCGTCCTCGTCGCCCGCGGCGATCGAGACGACGAGCCGATCAAGCCCGCCGGTCTCGACGGAAGCCAGGCGCTTCGTTAGCCGCGGATCGAGCGCGACGCCCCGTCCGGGGAGTTCGTCGACGGTGCAGCGCTCGTCGAAGCCGCCGTAACGCCGCGGGTCCCCCTCGTTTGCCGTAATCAGGTAGGTTGCGTCGGCTGTCTCGACGACGGCGATCGAGTCGGGCTGATACATCCCCGCCACAGGCAGCGAGCGAATGCGAAGTCCTCCGTCCAAATCGCTGGCGTCGAGTCCGAACAGCCCCGAGGACTCCTCGTCCGTCGGCGCCGCGAACGGCTTCAAGCCCAGCGGATGGATCGCCGTGACGCGCCCCGCGTCGAGATCGATTTCCGCGATCGCGTTGTTCTCTTGCAGCGTCGCCCAGGCGCGCGTCCCGTCGCGATTCAGCGCGATGAATTCCGGCTCCAGGTCCTCGGCGACCGTGGCCTGGCCGTCGGCATGCACGTGGCTTGGGCCGAAGATTCGCACCCCGCGGCGGCGCAGCTGGTCACGCTGGTCGTTGAACTGCTCGAAGCCCATGCGTCGTACGACCCCGCGAGCCCAGTCGTCGGCCGAGGCGTCGGTCGGCAGGTCGATCACGGTGACGCTCCCCTCGGGGTCGACGGCGTAGTCGTCGGTCGGCTCTCCTTCGTCGGCGCATACGAGTCGACGCCCGCTGGCGGCGAAGACGACCATATCGGGATTGAAGCCGGCTGGGAACGACGCGAGCCGTTCGAGCGATTGGCCGTCGTAAAACTCAATCGTCCCCGCAGCGCTCCGGTCGTCGGCGGCCAGGGCGAAGGCTGCGACCCCGCCGAAACACGCGACGCTGGTTGCCGAATAACCCGCAGGGTAAGGAATCTCGGCGAGCGGTCGGCCGTCGGTCAGATCGAGGACTTCGACCGCCGTCGCGCCGGTGACGAACAGCCTCGCGTGAACCCCGTCGACGGCGCCGATCTCAGCCGACCCTCCCGGGACGCGAGTTCGCCACGCGAGCGCAGCCGAGAGCCCTGTCTGGCCGCGTGCGAATTCCGGGGGCGGGGCCAGAGCCGCGGCGAGCAAGAACAGGGGCAGCGACCTGGACCGGAACGTTGTTCGATTCACGTTGAGTCGTTCTCGTCGTCGCGTGCGCAGTGACGCCCGGGTCTGGCGTTCTCGGCTCACTTCGATGTATGAGACCAAGCCTAGAACGCCCCGGCGTCGATGATCTCGCCGCCGTCGCGCGAGGAGAGGGCATAGTACACGTAGTGATCGGTGTCGTTGCTCAGGAAATGGACCGACCCGTCGCACATGAGCGCGTTGACGCCCCCCGGGTGGTCGGAGAACATTTCTTCGTAAGAGAATTGGATATTCTCCGGGGGATTGATCGCCGAGTACCGCTGGCCAGCGATGGGGCGCGTGGGGTCGATCTGAATCCGGCTTAGGTTCTTGGGGCTCGCCCAGGCGCCGGACAACTCGTCCTTCTTGATGCGGTTTGGCTTGTCGGCGCCGCCGAATTCTTCCTCGGTTCCCTTGCCTGTCGATTCAGCGACGATCATCGTATTGCTCGAACCGTCCGTGATTTCGCGAAAACTCACTTTCGCAGACGAACACGACTGGTGGGGGAAGAGGCACAGACCGCCCGATTCGAGATATTGCAGGACTCCGCGATCAAGCTTCAGAGAGCTCAGCCCGTTGCTCCCCTCGGTGCCGTACGAGACGCCCGAGACGGGGTTGATAACGTCCCAGTCCGGGCCGCGGATCCCCATGTAATCGATGCACGCCATGCCGTCGCCGGGGCTGGGGCTCAGGCCGTAGATTCGATTGTCTTCCCCGCGAAATTGCTGCCGACGAGCCGTGCTTGGGCACAGATACGTGTTGATGATCGCGTTGGTCGGGCCCGTTTGGTCGAGCATGTTGTTCGGCGCCTCGCGGACGTCGAACTTAAAGTCGATCCGATCATAAACGGCTTGCTGTTCGATGTACGGCAGATGCCACACGGTCCACGACAAGGCGCCCTTGTCGCTCTTCACGCCGGCGGGCTTATGGACCCCAGGGGGAAAGTGCCGCCGCGTGCTTTCGTAGTTCAGAAACCCCAGGCCGATCTGCTTCATGTTGTTGACGCACTGCGACCTGCGGGCGGCTTCGCGAGCCGCTTGGATCGCCGGCAGAAGCAGCGCAATCAGCACCCCGATGATCGCGATCACGACCAACAACTCCACAAGCGTAAAGCCGCGCTGAGCAAGGTTCCAGCGGGCGCGAAGTCGCGAGTAACGGCAACACATGGGTTGGGCGTCCTTGTAAGCGGGAGAGTTCCTGAGCGGCGGCAAGGGCAAGTCGAAACGGACCGATTAGAAGCGGCGACGGGCGAGACCTGCGAAGGCGAGCAACGCCAGGACCGCCGTTGTCGGCTCGGGGACGGCCTGCGTCGCGGCCGCAGCGGCCGCGGAGTCGTAGCCGTAGCCGTAATTGACGGCCCACAGCACCAAGTCCCCGTCCCCGACCGTGCCGTCGAGATCGGCGTCGCCGTGTTCGCGCGTCGCGTACTGGCCCGAGCCGAAGCCGTAGTTCCGCTGCCAACGGAGGAAGTCGCTGCCGTCGACGAGCCCGTCGATCACGAAGTCGCCGTCCTGGATGAACAGGTTCGACGACCCGAGCGTGTCGACGAGGTTCATGCCGTAGGGGACCCCCTGCGAGGTCTCGACGAACTGCCCCACGGCGCCGAAGCCGTGCGGTTCGCCCGCCTGCCGAAGATCCGCAGGACCCGTGTATCCGGCGCGCGAGTCGTTCGTCAGGTTCGAGGCGTGCCAGTCCTTTTCGGTCGACCCGGTGCTGTCGCCCCAGCGGCCGACGTATTCGATCTCGAAGCCGGTTTCGACGTAGATCGCCCCGGGGGGGATGTTGGGCCCACCGGCCGGCGTCGACACGCCGAAGTTGATCGGGGCGTAAAGAAAGCCGTCTTCTTCGCCTGATTCGGAATTCACGCCGACCGAGTCGTAAATCACCCAGTCGGGACGACCTGTGGCGACGTCGAGCATGGCGTCGTCGTCCGCGTCCAAGTCGAGTCCGAGCACCGGGGCGTTGCCGGCGTCTCCAAGGTTCTTGAGCAGCATCGCCGTGAAACCGCTGTTCTCGATTCGCCCGTTTCCTCCTTCCACGGTGGCCCCGACCGTGCTGGTCGGACCGCTGCCCCAGCCGAAGGCGGTGCCTGTGTTGACGAAATCGGCCGTTCCCGGCGCCACGTTCGAATAGACGTTGCCGGCTTGCCGGAGCAGCAAAAAGCCGTTGGAACCCATCGTCGGCGGACTGAGGGCGCCAAGATCGAAGATGAATTCGACCAATCCGGGATTTGCCGTATCGCTGTTCTCGTTCTCCAAAAAGATCAAGTACATGTCGGCGAGCGAGGCCCCGGGGGTCCCGCGAAGCTCGACGTATTCGTACACCAGATCGCCGGCTGATCCGGGGGGATCGAAGTAAATCTCGTTAATCCAAAACTCGGCGGACGCGGGCGACGAGAAACAGCAAGCAAGCAGCGCCGCCCAGGTTGCCGCCGCGAAAGAACGTCGAACAGCAAGACGGCCGCCGCGAAACATTCGATTCATCATTCTGCCGATGGGGTGTTCGGAAATCGGTTCGAGGGTCGCGCTCGAACGCGCCGCCGCGACGCGGGACGCGAATCGCCGGCGATGATATCGCTGAGCGTCAAACCGGCCAATGATCGCAACGCGTGCGCAAGCGAGAATCACAGAAGCTTCACGATGGCTTCACAAATCCTGAATGCGGCCTTCACGCAGTCTTAACAATTTCGCGTGGCGCGCGGCGGGCAGTTGGAGGCGCGCACGCGCGCAGAGAATTCGCTCGACCTTAACAGTTCATTAATACTCCCCCGTTACCGTGTGGCCGCAGAACGACTGTTGAACTCCGGCGAGCCGTGGCGGCTCGGCGGGCAGCCACTCTCCTATTGAGGAACAAGCTAATGTCTCAATCGCGCAAGTCTTGGATCGCGCTGACCGCCGTGGCGGCGAGCGCGCTGGTCGCTCTCGCCGGCACGGCTCGGGCGGCGGTGATCATCTCGGAAGTCAGCCCCTGGTCGAGCGGCAACAGTCCTTATCAGGCCGACTGGTTTGAACTGACCAACACCGGCGCCGCCGCGGTGGACATCACCGGTTGGAAGATGGACGACAACTCGTTCAACATTGCCAACGCGGTGGGCCTGCGCGGGGTCGCCTCTCTGGCGCCCGGCCAGTCGGCCGTATTCGTCGAAAGCGTGGCCGCCTCGGACCCGACGGCGGCGCTCATCGACGCTGTCGTTCAAGGCGACTTCATCGACTTCTGGTTCGGCGGCAGCGCCCCGGCCGGCTTCGCCATTGGCGCCTACGGCGGCTCGGGGACCGGGCTCGGCACGGGGGGCGACGGCGTCGTGATCTTCGACGCCAGCGACGTCGAAGTGACCCGCGTCAGCTTTGGCGCCTCGACCAGCGGATTCACCTTTGACAACGCCGCCGGGATCAACGGCGCCATCAGCCAGCTCAGTGCCGTCGGCGTCAACGGCGCCTTTCACGTCGCCAATGAGGTCGGCTCCCCCGGGACTATCGGCGGGGTCATTCCCGAGCCGGCGTCGTTCGCTCTGGCGGGACTCGGCGCCCTGGCGTTCGCCGCGCTGCGTCGCCGTAAGTAGGCTTCTCGACGGGCTTTGAAGACGGGCAAAGCAGATCCGACGGCCTGCCGCGAGCGAATCGCGGTAGGCCGTTTTTTGTTGCGCTACGCGTCACTCGTCGGCCGCAAGCGCTCTCGCAAGTCGCCGTGCAGGTTGACTTTACGCCCAGTACGCACGATAGTTGCGGGGAGCCGCGGCCGCTTGTCGGCCCGGCGCTTGTCCGCTTCGATCGACTCTGTCACAGCCCTGCCCCGGCGGGAAGATTGATCCCGCTTTACCGGAAGGATGACGTCCATGGCCGCCTCGAGCTTCGCCCTGAGTTGGATTTGGCTGTTTCTGCTGAGCGGCGCCGGCGCAGTGCCGATGGGGGGATCGCCGTTGCCGGCCGATCCCGTGCTCTCGGCGATCGCCCCGGAAGAGTGCCTACTGTACGCCGCGTACGCCGGGCAGCAAGCCGCCAGCGCCGAGAGCTCGAACCAAACCGAGCAGTTGTTCGCCGAGCCGCAAGTGCAGCGGTTCTTCGCCGAGGTTGAGTCGCAGGTCATGAAGGCCGTGCGCAAGAACGTCGGTCCGGCCCCGCAGCAGCAGGCGTTGCTGCAGAACCTGCCTCCGTTGTTGACGTTGCTGGTGACTCGACCGTCGGCGCTCTACGTCGAGGAGGTCAGCCCGGCGCCTGGCGGGGTGACGGTCGAAGCGGGGGTCGTGATCAGCGCGGGCGACCAGCGCGCGGCGGTCGAGAAGGCCGTCGCCAATCTACTGGCGGCCGCAGGGCCGCAGGCGCCGCAGTTCGTCGAGGAGAGCCTCGCCGGGCTCACATGGCGTCGCGCCGCCCTGCCCCCCCAAGCGCCCCCGCTGCGGTGGGCGTGGAAGGGGAATTACCTGTTGCTGGCCGTCGGCCCGCAAACTCCCGCGAAGCTCGTCGAGCGGATGGAGGGCGACGCCCCTCAGTGGCTCGACAAGGGGCGCGCCGCCCATCGCGAAGTCGAGCGCGAGTTGTCGTTCATGCGTCTCGACGTGGCCGGGATTCTCAACCGGGTGCAGCCGATCGTCGCCCAGCAGAATCCTGAAGCGTGGCCGATCGCCGAACGCCTGGGACTGACCAGCATTCGCGAGCTTACGGCTCGCAACGGCTACGACGGTTCGGGATGCATTTCCTCGACGCTGCTGAACACCGGCGGTCAGCGCCCGGGAGTTCTGGCGCTGATGCCGCACGAGCCGCTCCAGGAACAGGACCTTGCCCCCGTGCCGCGCGATGCGCTGCTGGCCATGGCCGTCCGGCTCAATCCGAGCCAACTGTGGGACGACGTCATGGGAATGGTGGTTCAGTTTCACCCCGAGGCCGAGGCGGAAGCGGACCGCGGGTTGATGGACGTGAAGAACCGCGTGGGGATCGACGTGCGGAAGGACATCGTCGATTCGCTCGGCGACGCCTGGATCGTCTATCTCCCCGGCGGAGATCTGATGTCGTCGTGGCTGAACGCCGCGGTTGCGGTGCGGGTGAAAGATCCCCAGCGGCTTGATCGGGCGATGACCAAGCTGTGCGTCATGGCACGTACCGCCGTTCCCGAGGACGAAGCGGCGCTCGTCGAGAGCCGCGTCGGCAATCACACCCTGTACACGGTGCAATTCTTGCGCAACCCGGCGCCGATCTCTCCGGCGTGGTGCGTCAGCGACGAGTGGTTCGTGGCGGGGCTCCTGCCGCAGGCGGTCCGTTCGGTGGTCGAGCGGCAGCCGGCCGAGTCGCTTGCCGCGGCCCCGAGCGTAGCCGCGGCCTTGTCCGCCGAGGGGGGGGCGGCCGTGCTGGGCTATCAGGACACGCAACGATTGGTGCAATCGTTCTACCCCTGGCTGCAGGCGTTCGCCCAGATGGCCGCCGGGCAACTGCGCAAGGAGGGGATCGAGATCGATCCCTCGATCGTGCCGACGATGGACGTCATCGCCCGGCATATGCGGCCGAGCGTGTCGACGTGGTCGTTCGACGGCGACGGGTTCCGCTCGGTCGCGCGGGGTTCGCTGCCCACAGGGGGCGGGCCGGCCGCCGTAGGATTTGGAACCGGCCTGTTGTTGCCGGCGGTGCAAGCGGCCCGCGACGCCGCTCGCTGGCAGGCCGACCTGAACAACATGAAGCAGATCAGCCTGGGAATTCTTAACTACGAGTCAGCTTTCAGGACAATGCCGCAGGACATTGTCGCCGAAGACGGCACGCCGCTGTTGAGTTGGCGGGTCGCGATCTTGCCGTTCGTGGAGGAGCAGGCGCTTTACGAGCAACTGCGCCGCGACGAGCCGTGGAACAGCCCTCACAACGCCCAGGTCCTGGCGGCGGCGGGGACGCCGGCGGTGTATCAGTCGAACAGTGACCCGTCGCCCCCCGGCACGACGCGGTTCTTGGGGCTCAAGGGGCCGGGGACAATTTTCGAGGGGGCGAGGAAGCTCACGTTCGCGGGCATTCGCGACGGCACGTCGCAAACCGTGGCGTTCGTCCAGGTCGAACCGGGGGCGGCGATCGAGTGGGCCAAACCGGCTGACCTGCCTTTCGACCCCGCGCAGCCGAAGCGCGGTCTCAGCGACCCCCGCGGGTTTGCCGCCGCGTGGTGCGACGGCAGCGTGCGTAGGGTTGCGGCCACGATTGCCGACGAGGTATTGGTCAAACTGTCGACTCGCGCCGGGGGCGAGTTGATCGAGTGGGATTCAATCCCCTCGCCATGACCCCGCACGGCGGCTACGGGCGCACCGCCGGTTGCCGGCCCGCGTTCGGTCGCGGAGATCAGTAGTCGTACCAGATGCCGAAGCCGGCCTTCTGTTCGCTGTCGTCGTACAGCGAGAACTGCTCGTTCTTGCCGGTGTAGTACTGCAGCCCGAGGCGCAGCAGGCCCGACGCTTCGCTGCTGCGCCACGCCCAACCGGTTTGAGCGGTGAGGCTGCCGCCGAAGTCGACTTCCTCGCGCAGGTGGGCGTTCGCCGCGAAGAACGGCGCCCCGCGGAAGCCGGTCATGTGCTCGGGCGCCCACTCCAGCCCGAACTGAAACTGCCACGGCTTGGCGATCTCGTCCGCGACCCCGAAGCCGACTTCGCCGTAGACGCGCCAATTGTCGACCGGGTACAGCGAATGCCCGTAGACGAGCACGTTCTGGCTGTAGTTGAGCCGCGGGAAGGTCGGCTGCTTCAGCAGGAACTCGTCCCCCAGGTGGGAGCTGAGGTGGTAGAACGCGAACTTCGTCTGGTGGATCGCGTCGCCCCAGGTGATCGGCACGCCGAAGCGGTAGTCGGTCGCCTCGACGTCGGACTCCTCGTCGCGGTCGAGCCGCACCTGGCCGGCGCCCTCCAGGCCGATTTGCCATCCCTCGGGGCGCGTGCCGCTCAGGGAGCCGTACCGCAAGAGCGGGGCCTGCCCGCCAAGGGTGACGTCCAAGATCCGCCCGTTGCCGTTGTCGTAGTTCCACACCCCGCCGAACCGCGATTCCTTCACGCCGGCCAGGTACGTGCGGTAGATCAAGCCCTGCGGCAAGAGCTGCAGGTGCGGGCCGCCGACTGACAGCGGCACGTCGTCGCGCAGGGCGAACAACGCCCCGGTCGTGACGACGCTGGAATCGATCGACGCCGATTCGGCGTCGAGGGGGCCCAGTTGAATGCCCTCGGCGATCGACTCGGCTGAGCGCGGCGACGCAAGCGCCTCCGTCTGGGCCGCCGCCGTCGTCGCGATGCAGCACGCGGGCGCCAGCGCCAGCGTGGCTAGCAGGAGCCGGGGGAAGGTCAGGCGCATGGGTCGCTCGGCAGATGCGCGTGGGGGCGGACGCCTGGGACAGATCGCTTGCGGGGGGAGAGCGTCCGGACGGCACGGAAGGCGGTACAAGCACGATCATCGGCAGGACCCCCACGGCCGGAACATTCCGACCCCGCCCGCGTCGGCGAAATTGCAGCCGTGGATGGCAAAATGATCCGCCTCGGCAGAGGGCGCCGTCCGCGGAAGGCCTGCGGAACGCGCGGGTCGCAACGGGACGAGCCTCGCGCCTCGCGCCGGTTCCGACTGGTTCTCGCGCGCTCCGCGTATTGCCGACAGCGCGGCTCGGTCGATCCCCACGAGGACGGGCCGATGCGCCCGCGAGAGGACTCGCGTCTTGGGAGGCCGGCCGCCGTGCAGCAACGTCACTATTACTATTCATATCGAACCATCGCCGCGCTGGGGGCGATCGTGGCTCTTGCCGCGACGTCGGCCGAGGCCCAGAGCATCGGCCGCTGGCGGCTTCCCAGTACGCTGGCCCAGGCGTCGGGGTTTTGCTACGGTCCGGGGCACCACGCGCCGATCGTCGTGGCGCGGGGCTATCCCGTTCCCCCGGCTCCGCGCACGGTCGTCGTGCCGGGATGCGAGTCGGCGTTCTGCACCGAACCCTACCGCGACATTCGCGGCTGCGGTCCCGCAGGCTGCGGCGGTTACGGCATGACGTACCAAGGGAGCTCGTACGGGGGCGGGTACGGCGAGGGCGTCCGCTATGACGACGGCCCCTCTCTGACGATGCCCGAAGAGGCGGGCATGTCCTTGGGGGCGCCGCCCCTGGACCGTCCGCACTTGGCTCCCCCGGCCATGCAGCCGACGTTGCCGAACCCGCGCGCGACGCCCGCTCCGCGCCCCGAGCCGCTCCCCCTGCCAAGCGACCGCTCTGCATGGATGCGCGCCTGGTGACGCGTACGCGCTGTGAGGGGAAACCGCTCGGCTGGACATGCGTCCCGCTCGCCCAGGGGCGCTTTTCCTGACCGGCTTGCCTGTCTCCTGCCGCACCAACCGGCTTGGCGGACGTCGCGGCGCCCCTTTGCGCCCTAGCGTCTTTGCGCGAGAATTCCCGCAGAGCAATCCATGGCAGGCAATTCGCCGGTCGCTTGGCTCAGGGGGGAATCGTTTTGCATTTGGCACTGGTGATCGCCGGCGGGGTGATTGTCGCCGTCGCAGCGGGGGCGGCGTGGCGAAAGGCCCGGGCGGCGCAGTTGCGGGCCCGCGCGAAATTGGCGCGGCTCGAATTGGCCGAGGCGGGGGCCGAGCTGGCCGAGACCTTCCGTGCCGCCGCCGCGGCCACCGGCATGCCGCGCGGGCTCCTCTGGAAAGCGGTCGAACTGCGCCAGCCGCGGCTCGTGGCGCTCGAGCGGACGACCCGCGAGCTGTTCGGCTTGGCCGCCGTCGAGATCCGCTTTGAGGCGGTCGCCGGCGGCGCCATGGAGGACGTCGAAGCGGTCGGAAACGTCCGCTCCGCCACAGCCGTGTTCGTCTACCGCAACGGGCGATGGACGACCGATGGTCGGACGGTGTTCAATCTCGACCCCCGGCAGACGTTGGAGCGTTACGCGGAGACGTTGGAGGGGGGAATTGGCGAACGGTGAGGAGTGACTGGCAATCGCCACACGAAGCCTTTTCCGCACGGCTTTTCCTCGGGCATCCTCCGCGACGGATCCCTCGTTTCCTCAGTGAGCCGCGACGACCGGGTTCTTCAGGACGCCGAGGCCGGCGATGTCCACTTCGGCGACGTCGCCCGGTTGCAGGAAGACCGGCGGGGTCCGAGCCATGCCGACTCCCGGCGGGGTCCCCGTGTAGATCAGGTCGCCAGGCAGCAGCGTGCAAACGTGCGACAGGTATGACACGAGGTAATCGATCGGAAAGATCAGTTGCCGCGTGTTCGAGTCCTGCATCACTTGGCCGTTCAGTCGCATCTGGATCGGCAGTTCGCCCGGGTTGGGGATTTCGTCCCTCGTCGCCAGCCAGGGGCCCAGGGGAGCGAAGCTGTCGAACGACTTGCCGAGCAGCCACTGCTTGCCCGGCTTCCCTTTCTGCCAATCACGAGCCGAAACGTCGTGCCCGCAGGCGTACCCGGCGACATGGTTCATCGCCTCGACCTGCGCAACGCGCCGGCAAGGACGGCCGATCACCACGACCAGTTCCGCTTCGTAGTCGACCTCCGACGATTCGGGGGGCAGCTCGATCGGATCGCCCGGACCGCGGAGCGTCGTCGGCAGCTTGTTGAAGATCACCGGTTCGTCGCCCACCTTGGCGCCCGTCTCGGCGGCGTGATCGGCGTAGTTGAGTCCTACGCACAGAATCTTTTGCGGAGCGACCACGGGGGGGCCGAGCCGAGCGTCGGCCAGGGGCGCTGCGGGGCCACGATACTGCTGGATGGCGCGGGCCGCCGCAGCCATGCCTTCGTCGCCACGGCAGAGCAGCTCGTCAATCGTCGCGGGGAGCGCGGGATCAGCCGCGGAGAGGTCGACGAGCATTTCCACGCCGTCGCGAGCGACAATTCCCGCGGCCCGGCAGTCGTCGGCGGCGTAGTGATGAACAAATCGCATGGCAGTCGTCGGTTGAGGGCAGGTATCGAGCGAGTCGCGTCCCAATCTACCGATTCGCCCCCGCCGGCCCAAGCGGTTGCCCGAGACGGAAAGGCCCAGGCTCTGACCAATCCGGGAACCTCGGGCTTCCGACTTGGGGTACGGCGCGTTCCGGTCGCAGCGATCGTACCGACCGGCGGCGCCGCGCGCGGCGGATTCGTCCCAATCGGCTTAGAACGACGACGGCAGATTTGCGGCCCTCGCGAGCGTGACCTACGGTTGTGCGGAACTTTCTCGGCCCCCCCGGGGCGCCGTCGGACCCCGCGTGTCGCTCCGCATTGCCGCCATGAGCCAGCAGCTCCCCGTTCATCCGCTTGCCGAGGGCGCTTCCGCGCCGCCGGCCTCGCCGGTCCACGACGAAACGGAACGCCGTCGTCGGGCCGCCGAATCGCGCGTGGAAGAGATCAGCTCGCTGCTCAGCGCGCTGGAGCAGGCGACTCTCGCCGCGACCAAGCAGGCGAGCGAGCAGGCCTCAGTCGAATCGGCGGCGCCGCCGGTCTTGAATCCGCTGCCAGCGGCGGCTCCCCCCGTCGCCGAAGTCCCGTCGCCGACTCACGCGGCCGGGATGACGTTCACGTCTCCCGAGAACAAGCTCGTCTTGGGCCGGTTGGGACTGGCGAGCAGCTTGTTCACTGCCTTGCGCCACCGCCACGCGGCGACCGCCGACCACAGCCTGCGCGTCGCGTTGGGTTGCAGCGCATGGGCGTCGTACAAACAGTTGGACGCGCAAACCCGCGACGTTCTGGAACTCGCTGCGCTGCTGCACGACGTGGGGTCGATCGGGCTCCCCGACTCGTTGCTCTCCGCTCATCTGGCGACGACGCCTGCCGACCTTGCTCAACGGGCCGCGCTGCGGCGGGCGACGGCGGCCGAAATTCTGGCCGGCTGCGCTTGCCCGGCGCGCGTGATCGACGTCATCCGCCACGTCGACGCCGCTTTCAACAGCGACAACGGCGACTTGCACGCTTCGGGGGACGGCATCCCGCTCGAGGCCCGCATGATTGCGGTCGTCGACGCGTACGACGCATTGACGGCGAGCGCACACAACGGGTCGCTGTCGCGCGACGAGGCGCTTGCCGAGTTGACCCGCCGGGGCGGAATGCAGCTCGACCCGATCCTGGTGACTCAGTTCAGCGACGTGTTGACGCAGGGGTCGGCCAACCTGACCGACGAGGTGGTCGCCCGCTGGCTCAGCACGGCGACGGCGTACCCCTGGCACGTCGACTGCGAAAAGCCGACCGGCACGACGGCCGAACCCGCCCCCGCGATGCTGGCCGGACCGTCGATGTTCGAGCAAAAACTGATCGACGCGATGCACGACGGCGTCGTGTTCGTCGACGCCCAGCGGCGGATCATCCTGTGGAGCAAGGGTTCGGAACGCCTCACCGGCGTCAGCGCCGGCGCCGCGGCGAGTCGACGGTTCGTTCCCAGCCTGCTCGACATGTGCAACAGCGGCGGCCGGCGCGTGACCGACGACGCGTGTCCCGTCGCACGGGCGATCAATTCGAATTCGCAAATCCGGCAGCGGATGCAGATTCTCGGTCGCGGCGGCAAGCACGTGGCGATCGATCTGCACGCGATCCCGGTGCTGGGGAAGGACCACTCGCTGATCGGCGCCACGGTGCTGCTGCACGACGCTCAGCCCGAGGCGACGCTCGAGGAGAAGTGCCAAGCCCTGCACGCCAAGGCGACCAAGGACCCGATGACCAAGGTCGCCAATCGGGCTGAATTCGACCGCATGCAACTGTTGTTCATGGAGGCGCACGAGCAGGCCGACCAGCCGTGCAGCCTGATCATGACCGACATCGACCACTTCAAGAGCATAAACGACACCTACGGTCATCAATCGGGAGACGAAGCGATCATCGCGATCGCCAATCTGCTGAAGGAGATGTGCCGCTCGGGCGATCTGGTGGCGCGCTACGGGGGCGAAGAATTCGCCGTCCTGTGCGCCGACTGCACGATGGACGACGCCGCCCGTCGGGCGGATCAAATCCGCCGCAAATTGTCCGAAACGCCGTTGTCGTTCCTCGGCAACCGGCGCCTTACGGCGAGCTTCGGCGTCACGCAACAACAACCGGGCGACACGCCCGAGGCGATGCTCCGCCGGGCCGACCTGGCGCTCTACACGGCCAAAGAGAAGGGCCGCAATCAAGTCGTCAAAATGGGGGACGGTATGGAAGAAACGCCGACCAAGCGCCGATGGTGGAGTTTCGGTTCGTTTCGCCCCGCGCCGTTGATCACGACCAAGCTCACGTGCGAAGTGCCGAAGAACGTCGCGCTGGAGATGCTGCGCGGATTCATCACCGACATGCAGGCCCGCATCGTCTGGAGCCGCGAGGACCAGCTTGAAATCGAAGTCTCCAGCGACAAGGTCGGCCGCAATCGTCGCGGAGACGATCGTCCGGCGTTGTTTCGCGTGCAAATCGACGTCTCGGAGACTCGCCGCGAGCGCACCAACGGCGTCGGCCTCGCCAGAGGATCGTACTTGCAGTGCGTGCTCGCGATCACGATTCGATCGAAACGCAATCGCAATCGACGCCAGTTGGAGATGGCCGACCGCGCCCGACTGATTCTGCAAAGCCTCAAGGGATACCTGATGGCCGCCGAAAGCGAAGGCGACTCCGCCGACGAGGCGTCCTCCTCGTAACCCCTTAAGCGAACGCCGTACTGGACTCAATGCCATGAACGCCCGACACTTTCAAACCTCGCTCAGACGCGCCGTCCGCATGGGGGGGAGCGCCGAAGAGCTCGTCCGCCCGCGCGAGGAGGACGGTCACGATCTCGATCCCTCGGCGGTCGATGCGGTGTTCGCCGACCCCGCGGCGATTGACTCAGTCGTGGCGCCGGTCGCCGCCGCGGCGAGCGAGCCGTCGGACGGTTTCCTCGGCGCGTTGCGAGACCAATTGACGGCCCTCGAGTCGCACCAGCAGCAGATTCGCAAGCTGCTGGCCCGCGTCGAACGCCACGCGCCGGGCGCCTGACGTCCCGGCGCCAGAGCGTCTGCGGCAGGACCCCGGCGGTCGGGAGCGAGCCGTATGGCGGTCGGTTTTCGCGTTGTGCGCACGTTGCGCATCGCACTTTGCGGCGCACTTCTATTCGGCGCCTCCGGCGGGACTGTCGCCGGTCCCTCTGCGGAACCCTCGCGGCTTCGCTGCGTTGCGCCGCATCACGTCCGCTCCGGGCATGCCATTGGCGGCAAGCTCCGCTCCTGGGGGCGCCGATTGTCACTTTGCCTTCCCGGCGATATCTTGAACGGGTCGGAACACTTGCCAACCTGACGCCCGCGCCGCCGCTGCGCGGGCCGTTTCACGAACACGACGGAGTCCTGTCATGGCCTACGCGCTCCCCCCCCTCCCTTACGCCTTTGACGCCCTTGAGCCGCACATCGACGCCCAGACGATGGAAATCCATCACGGCAAGCATCACAACACGTATGTGACGAAGCTGAACGATGCGCTGGCTGGCGCGGGAGTCGCCGAGCAGTCGATCGAGGACCTGTGCCGCAACATCGAGTCGGTCCCCGAGAACATCCGCGGCGCCGTGCGTAACAATGGCGGCGGGCATGCGAACCATTCGCTGTTTTGGACGATCATGAGCGGCAGCGGCGGCGGAACCCCGAGCGGCGCTCTGGCTGCGGCGATCGAAGCCGAGTTAGGCGGATTCGAGGCCTTCAAGAAGGCCTTCAGCGACGCAGCGGTCGGCCGCTTCGGAAGCGGCTGGTCCTGGCTCAGCGTCACCCCTGCGGGCAAGCTGGTCGTCGAGAGCACGCCGAACCAAGACAACCCCTACATGACCGGCAACACGCCGATCCTGGGGCTCGACGTCTGGGAGCACGCGTACTATCTGAAGTACCAGAACCGACGGCCCGACTATATCACGGCGTTTTTCAACGTGATCGACTGGAACGCCGTCGGCGAGCGGTATGCGCAGGCGAAGGGCTGATCAGCCCCGACTCCGGCGGATTCTCCCGGTCAAACGTGTCGCCTGCGCATGCTAGCGTCGCGCGACTTGGCTTGACCTGCGCCGCGGGGATTTGTACTCTGCCGCCCGCGCAGTTCCCGTGCTGGCGCCTCGTGCGCGGAATTATCGGCACAAATCCGCCCGGTAGGGGGATTTGGCTGATCGGAACTGTCGCTGCCGGCCGAAGAGGCCTAAGCGAAGGCCACAGAACGACCCTGCGCGAGTGGTCGCTCCGCTTATGGAGGGGCGCCTCGGCGCCCGGGTCGTTGAGAATACTGTTTCGCCATGGACGGCGAAGCGCGTTGAGACAAGGGCATGGATGTCATGAAACACGCTGCCTTGAATCGCCGTCTGCGCCGATCGGCGTTGGTCGCCGGACTGCTCATGCTGGGCGCGGCGCCTGGGTGCAAGTCGACGCCGAAGATGGCGTGGTGGAAGTCGGACAAAGCCGCTGAATCGACCGCGGTCGCCCACTCGGCGCCGCAGTTGCCGTCCGATGCGGCCCAAGCGTCCACGCAAGTTGCGTCGAGCAACCTTCCCCCGGCGTTTGATCCGACCACCGCCGGCGGCTCGATGCCGAGCGCCTATCAAGCATCTTCCGATTCGGTCGCCGGCACGACGCCCGGCAGCTATCCCACAACCGGCGCAGCGAATTACGCGGCGGGCGGCGGGGCGATTGAGGCGACGAGCCAGGTCGCTCGGCAGTCGGCAGCCAGCTCGAACCTGGGCGCCGTTCCGGGGCCGTACAATCCCGACGCCGTTCCCGCAGGGGTTCCCGCAGCAGCGGCGACCACGGCGGCGGCGGAGACGGCTCCGTCGCGTTACGGCGGGGTCTACGGCTCGACGACTCCGACCGATTCAAGCTATGCCGACCCGCTGGCGTCCGCACAGACGGCCGCTGCGTCGTCGGCCTCGGCGTACGGCAGCCGTTACGCGACGTCGCCGACCGCCGAACCGGGGCTTCCCGATTTGTCGGCCGTCGCGGACAGCGTCGCCACGACGGCAGGCGTCGGCGGCGGACGCTATGCCGCGGCCAGCTACGACGCCCCGGCGAGTTACGACGGGGCGAGCGGCGCCGCCGCATCCTCGGCCCCGTCGACTGCCAATGGAGCCACGGTCGCGACAGCCGGCGGTTACCGACCCGGCGGCACGAGTACTTATCCCTCGGTGGGAACGACGACGAACCCCTCGTCGATCGCCTCGCCGTATCCGTCGACGCAGTACCGCTGATACGCCTCCGCCGTTGCGGCGCGTCAACGTCCTTCAGCCAACGCCAAGACCTCGTCGCCCTAGGGGGCGGCGAGGTCTTGTTGCGTATGTGTCGGCTGGTTCCGCAGCGGAGTGAGGCTGCGGCGCAGTTACCAGCCCATGACCATGTTGGATTCGATCGCCTTTTGCGATTGTTCGAGGTCGGCGCCCGTTTCGTGCATGTAGAGCCGAATGGCGTGCAGCTTGTCGCCGCCCGACTTAGCCAAGCATTCGCGGGCCGTGTGACAGGGGTCGAGCGAACCGGCCAAACCCAAAGCTCCCTTGGAGATCACCCAGGTGTCGCGCGGCCGCTTTGTGAGCCGCAGGACCGTATCGTGAGGGTACGAGTCGGTAACCACCGACGACGCATCGTCGCTATCTTTGGCCCAGGTGATGATGATGTGACTGTCTGTTTCCACCTCGAACAACGGCATGGCAAGCTCCTTTCGTGCAAGTCTCTGAGAAGACGCGAAACCGAGCCGGATACATCGGCAAATGGCGCGCCCGCGACGGACGACCGACCTTTGCCGTCCTTGACCAACTCCAATGTAGATTATGCCGCCAAAACGGGTCAACGAGCGGCAAAAACCCGCGGAATTCGCGTTGTTCGGACAGGGGGCAGAACCGCACGCAGTTGAGCGGTTTTTGCCGCCCAGCCGGCTGGGAAGAATGGGCGGCGACGGCGAACCATGCGGGACGCTTGGGCGGCTGAGCCGCCGGCGGAGTTGTTGGTTGCGAGGTCGCTACGCCGTGGTCGCGGAGTCGGCCGGATCGGACTCGAAGACGCTCTGCGGGACGGCGTTTGCCGCGGTCGCGGCGTGGCGGCGGATGACTTTGCCGTCGTGCTTGAAGATGCAGGCCTCGGGGACAGTGCGGGCGCTGTACAGCGAGGACTCGGCTCGGGAGAGGAGTTTCTCGCCCGCTTCGTCGCCGGGCTGAGCCGAGGCTGTTCCCAACCAGACCGAGAGCCCCAACTCCTCCTGCGTGCGACGCAGCACCCGCTCGCAAAACACGGTCGCCCCGGAGAGCGACGTGCGCGGCATCAGCACGGCCAACTCGTCGCCGCTGTAACGAGCGACAAAATCGGTGTCCCGGGCACAGCTCTTCAGCAGCCGAGCCAGCTTGGCCAGCGCGGACTCGTCTCCCTCGTCGGCCTCCTCGCCGTGCGCCGTGGCCGAGATCACGGCGACGCAGAAGTGTTGCCCGGGCAGCGCCGGGTTCTGCGACATGAGGACCGCCAATTGCTCGTCCATCGCCCGCCGGTTGTAGACGCCGGTGCTGGCGTCGAACCGCGTGTCGGCGAACGCCATCAACTGGGCCGACTGTTTGCGGACGTCGTCGTACGCCGTGGAGAGCAGCGACGCCAGCCGCAACGTGGGAGCGAGCAACCGTTCGGCTTGCTCGCCGAGCGCACGCCACGCCGCCGAATCGCCGGCGCCGGGAAGGGCGCGAACCCGCTTGCGAAAGCTCGCCACGTCGCCCTGGTGCCGAGCGATTTCCCGGCGCAAGCCGCCGACGACTCGCTGCAGTTCGTCGGCGATGTCGACGGCGTGATCGAACTCGGCCGCAAGGTCCGACTTGACCTGCCCGGCCCGCGAACCGACGCGCCGGCCGAACATGTAGCCGATCAGTGCGATCGACGCGATCGCCGTGGTGTCGAGCAGCAAGCCTTGCATGCCGTAGCTCTCGTTCAGTTCGGTGACCGGCGCGTGAGCGATCTCGAACAGCGGCTAGTAGTTCGCCCGGGACCCGAAACCGCGCATGCACATGAATCCGCACAGGGTCGTCGCCGCCAGGAGGAGAAACCACTCCTGGTAGTTCAGACTGCTGACCCAGCCCCAGGCCCGGAGGAAGAACTCGCGGATCCAAAGGCCGATCGCATCGAAGTAGCTCATGGTCGGACCTGCACCGAGCGAGAACCGTGCGCGACGCCCGCGCGGGACGTCTTCCTCGCAAGAATAGGTCGCACCGGCAGACGGCTGCACCCCGGTCGCGACTTCCGCGACCAAGCTCAGCGAAGGAGCGACCGCAACAACCCGCACAACCGGCCGCCGCGGCGCTCGGAGTTGCAGAGGTCGTGCCGACCGAACGGCTCGGGGGCCAATTGGAATCTTGGGCCGCCGGCGCAGCGCGCGATACGCCTCGACAAAGCATGCCTTGCTCGTCGGGGGCTCGCCCATGCCGCTCATGGCTGACTCTGGGGCGGAAGCCGACGGTTAGACCTCGGCCGGAACGACGTAGGGCGCCCGATATTCGCGCGTCAGGTACTGGTTCGCCTCGTCGTCGCCGGGAAAGGTTTCGCTCGCGGGGTCGAACTCCAATTGCCGGCCGACCCGGAAGGCGATGTTCCCCAAGTGGGCGAGCCCCGACGACAGGTGCGCCGACTCGACCGGCCCGTTGAGCGACGCAGCGTCGCGGCTGCGGATCGCGTCGACCCAGTTGCGGAAGTGGGCGGTGAGCTCCCCCCCCGCGGAACGCTTCGGCCCCGGCTTGTTGTCGCGCCCGAGGAAGATTTCGTACGAGCCGTACCCCTTGATCACCATGTACCCCTCGGACCCGTAGAAGATGTTGCCGACCGTCGCGCCCGCTTCGGAGTTGGTGATCCAGGGGCGGACTTCGAACTGCACCATCTGGTTGGTTTCGGGGTAGTAATAGTTCGTGGTCAATAATTCGGGGGTCTCTTTGTCGTCGTCCCACAGGAACCGGCCCCCCATCGCGTTGACCCGCGACGGCAGTCCTGCCCCCAATCCCCACAAACACATGTCGGTCTCGTGGACCCCTTGGTTCCCCACGTCGCCGTTGCCGTAGTCCCAATGCCAGTGCCAGTTGTAGTGGACGAACCGCCTCGAGAACGGCCGTTCCGCCGCAGGCCCTTGCCACTGGTCCCAGTCGAGATGAGTCGGCGCCACTGAGTCGGGCGCCTTGCCGATCGAGGGCCGCCAGCGATACACCAGCCCGCGCGCCATGTAGACGTCGCCGATGGTCCCGTTGCGCAGGTGCTCGACCGCCTCGCGAATCGCGGGCGAGCTGCGCAACTGCACGCCGTGCTGCACAATGCGGTCGTACTTTTTGGCCGCGGCGACAAGTTGCCGACCCTCGAACAGGTTGTGGGTCCCCGGCTTCTCGACGTACACGTCCTTGCCGTGCTGACAAGCCCAGATCGCCGCGAGCGCGTGCCAGTGATTCGGCATGGCGATCGTCACCGCGTCGACGTCGGACCGTTGGAGCAGCTCGCGTATGTCGCCGACCAGCGCCGGCCGCTTGCCGGTCTGCTGTTCGACCCAGTCGCCTCGCTCGGCGAGCACCTTGGCGTCGACGTCGCACAAGGCGACCACCTCGACGTCCTGCAACTTGAACAACTCGCCCAGGTGCTCGCGGCCGCGGGCGTTGACGCCGATGACGGCAATCCCGACGCGGCTGTTGGCGTCGGCCCGAGCGACGCGGCTGGCCAAAGCGGTGGCGGCAACGGCGCCGCCGGTTTGCAGGAACGTGCGACGATCGCAAGTGCTCATCGTGATCAAGCCCCGGGAACGAAGAAACGAGACGCGGCGTCTGGGATGTTGCCAGGACGCAGCCGGCAGCCGGAACGGCCGCTATGAAACTACGCGCCACTCGATGCGGATTTCACGCCCGAAATTATAAAACCGACCAGATTTCGCGAATAGGAACAAAAGATCCCTCGATTCCGGCCCGAACGTGTCGCCGCCTACAATCGACGCGGCTTGCTGTCGGCCGCGTCGCTCCGGCGATTGACCCCGAGCCGCGGATCGTCCACTCTTATCTCGCCGCCTGCGCAACCGCTGGCGCACCGGAATTCACCCCGCCAGGAGCTTTGCATGGCTGGTCGCCTCGTCGCCGCGTGTCTCGTGCTTGTCGCCGCTTCGGTTCGTGCCGAAGATTGGCCCCAATGGCGCGGCCCCACGGCCGACAACTGCGCCCCCGCCGGCGCCACGGCCCCCGTCGCGTGGAGCGAAGACGAGGGGCTCGCTTGGAACGTCCCCGTCCCGGGGCGCGGGCATTCGTCGCCGACGCTCGTCGGCCCGCGAATCTACCTCACAACCGCCGACGCCGACGCCCAGACCCAATCGCTGCTCGTCTTCGAACGCGCCAGCGGCAAGCTGTTGCGAACGGTCGTCGTCCACGAAGGGGGCTTGCCCGACAAGATTCACCCCAACAATTCGCACGCCAGTTCCACCGTGGCCAGCGACGGCCAGCGGGTCTTCGCCCTGTTCTGCAATCGCGGGGCTCCGTGGGTGACGGCCTTCACCCTGGAGGGCGAGCAACTGTGGCAGGAGCCCGCGGGCAAGTTCGAGCCCCGGCAATTCGAGTTCGGCTTCGGATCCTCGCCGATGGTCGTCGACGACGTCGTAATCGTCGCCACTGAGTACGACGGCCCCGAAAGCGGCGTCTACGCCCTCGACGCCGCGACCGGCAAGCAACGGTGGCGAGCCTCCCGGCCGCAGGGGCTTTCCTACTCGACCCCCGTACCGCTGACGGTCGACGGACGGACGCTGATCGTCATGAGCGGCAATCGCCAGCTTGCCGCCTACGACGCCGCGACCGGCGCGGAGGCGTGGAGCGTCTCCGGCTCGACTTTCGCCACCTGCGGCACGATGGTCGGCGACACGCGCCGCGGATTGGCGTTTGCCAGCGGCGGGTTTCCCGGTTCGTTCACCCTGGCGGTCAAACTTGACGGCGATCACGCCGTCGTCTGGGAGAACACGGTCAAGAGCTACGAACAGTCGCTGCTGCTGGCGGGCGAGTATCTGTACGCCACGGCTGACAACGGGGTGGCGTTCTGCTGGCGCGCCAGCGACGGCGACGAGCAGTGGAAGCGGCGGCTTTCGGGCCCGTTCAGCGCCTCGCCCGTGCTCGTGGGGGATCGCATCTACGCCACCAACGAAGCGGGGACGACGTTCGTCTTCGCCGCCTCGCCGGAGAAGTGCGACCTGCTCGCCGAGAATCGACTCGGCAACTCGGCGTTCGCTACGCCCGCCCCCGCCGACGGCCGACTCTACCACCGCTACGCCAAGGACGTCGACGGCCGGCGACAGGAGTTCCTCGCGGCGATCGGCGAGTAGCTTCCGCGGACTCGTTCAGCGAGTTGCGGGAAGGTTTACCCCCCATCGCGAACCCCCCGTCTTTCCTCGCTTTCTGCGTCGGGGCCGAATTTCGCCCAATCGGCCGTGAAGAGGATTGCAATCGGCGTTTCAAGGCGTATGTTGACCGGCGCAATTCTTAACGTCCTTTCTCGCTGAAGTCGGTCGAACGGCAGCCGCCGGCGCTTGCCGCACCTTGGAACTGACGTCGCTCGTCAGGCAAAAGCGCAGCGGACCTCCGTGCCGCGGAGGTTCGGCTCGGGCGTCGACAGCCCGTCTCTGGCATGGAGCCGTGACGCCGTCGCTCGGGTAGTCGAGGTCCGATCAGTCGCCGTCGCGAGGCGGCATGTGGTCGCAGGCTCGGCGCTCGCTGACGCTGTTTCCTTGCGTCATGATTTTCCTTCATCTCGAGGATGCAACCCGAACTCCTTGCTCGATTCGCGTAGATCACGTCACCCATATCACGGGAGGTCGTCATGTCTCGCCGATTCGTCGGGTTTTGTGCGGTCATCGCTTCAGTTCTGGCGTTTCCCTGCGACCCTCGCGCCGCGGCCCACGAGCAACCGACGTCTGAAGACGTCGAGACGTGGAAGAAAGCCGAGGGGATCGACGGTTACGACGAGCGGGTCGAGCGCGTCAAGCGATTGCAGTTAGAAAAAATCGCCCCCGGTCTCGGCGAACGCGCCACGTATGAACTGCGCAAGGCGAGCTTGCAGGCGGCCGGACTGACGCCGCAGCAAATCTCCTGGGAACTTTTCGGCGGCCGGGCGATGGCGTTCCCCTACTCCGCCGCGCCGGAGCTCAAGTCGATCGGCTCGCCGAGCACGCTGACGCTGCTCGTCGATTTCAAGGACTATCGCGCAGCGAACGTGCTTCCCGGGCTGACCGCCGACCGGATCCGCCAGAATATCTACGGCCCCGGCTCCTCGCAGGCCGCGTCGGACGCACCGTTCGAGAGCGTGAACGCCTATTACAAACGGGCCTCGGAGGGCAAGGTCGACCTCCAGGGCTCCGTGCTGGGGTGGCATTCTTTCGCCAAGAACCGCGGCGAGTACCAGCCGGCCTCGGCGGGGGCCGTCTCCGAAAACCGCGCCCTGTTCAAACTGGCGACCGAAGCGCTGCAAGCCCTCGACGCCGCCCACGACTTTGCGCAGTACGACAACGACAACGACGGCGATATCGACCTGCTGACGATCATGTACGCCGGGCCGAATTCCGGCTGGGGATCGTTCTGGTGGGCCTACCGCTGGGAGTTCTTCGTCCCCGAAGCCTCGCAGGTCACGTTCGACGGCAAACGACTCAACCAATTCGTCTTTCAGTTCGTCGACACGCGCAACGGCGGCGCGGACTTCAACCCCCGAACCCTTGTGCACGAAATGGGGCACGCGTTCGGACTGCCCGACTACTACGATTACGATCCCAATCCCCAAGTCGGGCCTCCAGGGGGAGTCGGCGGGCTCGATATCATGGACGCCAACCAAGGCAATCACAATGCGTTCAGCCGGTGGCTCTTGGATTGGATCCAGCCGCAGATCGTCGGCAGCGGTGCTCCGCAGGTGAATAACTTGACGGCCTCGGGGACTCCCGGCGCCCAAAACAAGGCGGTCGCGATCTTTCCCAACCTGGCAACCAGCGCCGCCCCCGGCGGCGAGATGTTCATTGTCGAAAACCGGGCTCGCGTCGGCAACGACGCCAAAATGCCCGGCAACGGCTTGCTCATCTGGCACGTCGACGCGACCCCGAACGCGGCGAACAACGGCTTCGCCTACGACAATTCGTACACCGATCGCAAGCTGATCCGACTCATGCGGGCCGACAACCCGAACGATTTCAACCACGGCGAGCACGCCACGGCCGCCGACTATTTCGTCGCCGGGCGCGAATTCACGCCGACCTCGGTTCCGCCTTCCAATGACCACGCGGGGAATCCGACCCAGGTCGCGGTCAGCGACATCGTTCTCGGCAACCCGGCCGCGACGGCAAGGATTGGTTTCTTGCCGGGCGTCGCCCCGGCCGCCGCGGTGGCCGCGTCGAACGTCGCAGAGGGCGTCGTTCCGGCGGGATACGACGAATCCGGCCCCGGCGCACCGGGGGGAGTCGGTTTCGCAGGCCCTGCCGAGGGCGAGTACGTCGACGTCGGGGCGGTCGAGAAGTTCTCGGCCAAGATCAGCGAACTGACGGCGGACGAGTTGGCCGCCGCGTGGCAAGATTACCAGGCCCGACTCAAGCCCGGCGCCCTCTCGCGCCAGCAGCAGGTCGAGGCCCAATTGTTGTTGGCAAGGTGGGGTCGCGCCGACGGGCAGGCAGCGGTCGAGGCGGCGCTGAAGCTGTCTGATCTTGAACTGCTGCAGGAGGCGTATCCGCGCGTGCTCGAAGCTTGGGCGGCCAACCAGCCGGCCCTTGCGGCGGCGTGGTATCTCGACGCGAAGAGCGAGTCGATCCGCACCGAAGACAATCTCGCCGCCGGCGAGGCGTTCGCCCAAGCGATCTACAAATGGCAAGCGCTCAATCAGCCTCAGGAAGCGATCAAGTCGCTCGACAAGCTCGACCGCATGCCGGAGCTGTGGGGCGCCATCGAGGGAATCGAGCAGGCCCGCGAGTTGACCGGCTTCGACAAGAAGCTGCTGCAGTCCATGGCCGGCGAATTGGAGAAGGAAGCCGCGATTCGCGAGATCGTCAAGTGCCGCAACACGCTCCTGAATCTGCAGGACCCGAGCGCGAATAGCCCTGCACAACAGGAGATTCGTGCGATCTTTTTCCAGAAGCTAGAGCAGTCCGGGGCGATTCACGATTTGCAGCCCGCGGAGACGGGGGATTGACGGTTGCGCCCGCTGGGAGCAATTCGTGCAACGCAACGGCCGAGCGGGGCGCTCGTGCGGTGAGAACCCGTGACGCACCGTGATCGCGCCAACGCCCCGTCGTGCGCCGTTGCTTTTTCCAAACGACGCCGAGCTCAACGAGCGCCGGCAACGGCGCACGACGGGAGTCTGGCGAGATCGCAGCGGAGGATTGCCTGCCGGCGAAAGAGAACCGACGCGACGAAGACAACGCCCGCGAGCCGCGCCGAGGCTAGTTCCGGGACGACGGCAGCGCTTGCCGACGCAACGGGGCCCGATCCGAACTCGCGCTGCCAGACGAGGAAGTCGGCGCCGGTCGTGGCGCCGTCTCCGTCCGCGTCGGCCCCGCCGAGCGAGCCGTAGTCGGCGGCCCACGCGGCCAAGTCTTCGCCGTCGACGCGGCCATCGTTGGTGAAGTCGGCCGCGAACGCGGGCCCGGCCGGCCCCGCCAGCTCGATGTTGTCGAGTCCCAAGACCGCCGAGACCGCCTCGCCCACCGGCGACGGCGTGCCGGGATCGTGACGCAGCATGACGCGCACCACGTTCTCCATGGCCGCGGCGTAGGTCGCCGTGCCCGCAACGTGCGCGAGGTCGCTCTCGGCAAGCGAGAACTCGTAGCTCCGCCACGTTCCGTCGGCGGGGACCAACTGCGGTTCAGCCGAGGTCCAGCGTTCGGCGACGCTGCCCGGGGCGAAGAGCACGGCGCGCATCCACAGGGGATCGGAGCCAGGCGCGTTCTGCATGTCGACGCGAATTCGCGAGGCGCCGATCGCCGCGTAGGAGCCCTGCCACGCGGCCGAGTCGTTGTAAGTCGCCAGATTCGTCCCCGACGCGAGGACCCGCAAGTAGGCGTCGCCGTCGCCCGCCGGTCCGCCGCTGGACTGTCGCGTCGGCAGCCCGGAGCCGAACAAGCCTCCCGACCAGCCCGCGGTTCCGGGCGCCGTGAACGAATCGCTGTGCAAACTGGCCGCGCGCAGATCCCCCCCAGGCGAGAGCCCGCCGACCAGCAGGCCGCCGACGACGGCAACGAACCATGGTGCTTTCATCGGCGCGGGAATCTGCGGCGGACCAGGGGTGCGGACAACGCGAGCGTCGTCGCGGCGAGAATGCTCGCCGTCGGTTCGGCGATGGCGACGATGCGATAGATTGAACCCGTGGGGAGATTCGTTACGGGATCGAGCCCGCTGGCCGACAACGTCGTGCGGGTGGCGACGTACGCCTCGCCGAGTTCGTCCAGGCCGAACGCGAGCACGTACTCGCCGATCGGGTTGCCTCCGACGACGTCAAGCACCGACAGGGCGAACGTCCCCGGGCTCGTCTCTTCCAGCCCCAACAGCGTGCCGTTGGCCGGCGCGAACGCGGTGCTGAAATCGCCGAACAGGTATTTGCCGTTCAGCGCCGGCGCGGCGCCGCGATGCACGACGCCCCCCGTCACGGAGATCCCGATTTGCGGCAGGCCGTTGACGATGCCTGCGCGCGTGTACTGGGCGATCGGATCGACAAGCGGCACGACCGGCGTCGGCGCCACGGTCGGGTCGAAATCGAAGCTGCCTTCTTTGATCCGCCAGCCGTAGTTGCCCCCCGCTTGGACGATGTTCACCTCCTCGACGGCGCCCTGACCGACGTCGGCGACATAGAACCGATGGTCGCCCCCCGGGCCGTCGTCGAACGCGGCGCGCCACGGATTGCGCAAACCGTAGGCGAAGATCTCCTCCCGGACCCCTCCGCCGACGCCGACGAAGGGATTGTCCGCGGGGATGCCGTATTGGCCCGTCGGGCCGTTCGTGCCGTCGACGTCGATTCGCAGCACTTTGCCCAGCAGCTTGGTGCGGTCCTGAGAGTTGCCAAGCGACCCCGAGACGATTGGATTGCCGTTCATGCCGCCGGTGTGACCGGCGCGATTGTCGTTCGCCCCGCCGCCGTCGCCGGTCGTGACGTACAACATGCCGTCGGGGCCGAAGTTCAGCGAGCCGCCGTTGTGGTTGAACTGCGGCTGATCGAACGACATCAGGATCCGCTCCGAAGCGGGAAGAGCCGTATTGGCTCCAAGGCCGGCGACGGCGTACTCGGCGACGATGCTCTGATGGTCGATCGGGTTGACCGCGTCGTTGGGATCGCCTCCCGGCCTTGGAGCGCTGTAGTACACGTAGAACTTGTCGGCCCCCGGCTGACCGGCTTGACCGAACTGCGGGTGAAATGCGAGGCCCAACAGCCCTCGTTCGTCGAAGCCCGGGCGTTCGGCGACGAGCTTCGACCCCAGGTCCAACAGCGGAGCGGGCAGCAGCGCTCCGCCGGCGATGACGTGAATTGTGCCGCGCTGGTCAGCGACGAACAGCCGGTTCGAGCCGTCCCCCGCGTGGGCGATGGCGACTGGCGCCACGATCGCGCCTTGCGTGACCGGCTCGAGCTTGATCTGCGGAAAGGCGCCGCCGGCGGGGCGGTTCGTCGCGGCGACAAGAACGATCGCCGCCAGGGACGACCACCCCCCGCGCACCGCCAATCGCGAACGAAGTCCTCGGTGCATGATGCGTTTCCTCGCTGTTCGACGCGCATGACAATGCGGTCGTGGGACGCTCTGAAGATCAGTCGCCCTGCGGCGCCGAGTCGCCGCGAACGGGCGGCGTACGAGCGAACTCCACATTCACAATGTCGGCGTCGCCGGAGAGTCTTGCACCAAACCGAGAATCAGCGGCGATTGCCTGCGGCGGCGCGAGAACATCCGCCGGCGCGCGAATCGAAACGCTCAACCTGCCGCAGAAGCGAGTTGCAGGTATTCGGTCACGCGCGGCTCGACGAGCGGCGTGACCTCGTAGAACACGAGCCCGTCGCGCACCGCACGAAAGACGCGCAGCGAGCCGTCGTCGTCGGCCATCTGCGGCTGATCGCGGCCGACGAGGTCGACGAACACGATCACCTCCCGGCCGTCGACCTCGCACAGCATCGAGGTTGTCTGCCGCGACAGCCCGCCTGAGTAGCTCAGCCCCAGCATCCGCGTCCCCGCGGGCATGGCGGCCAACTGCAGGGGCAAGCCCAACTGCTTCTGAAACGCCGCAGCGAACCGCTCCGGGTCGTGGCACTCGTAGTACGGCTCGAATCCCGCGTCGATTTCCTGACGATACAGCGTCGTCAGCGGAGTCGGGGCGAAGTACGGTTCGTCGCTCGGCCGGCCTCCGGCGAACCAGTGCCACGCGAAACCGGCGATCAGCAGCACCGCAGCTGCGGCCCCGAGCCGAGCGATCGGCTCGCGCCCGATCTGCATTGCGTCGTCGGCGACGCGGCCGGCGATCGCGGGCCCCGCGCCCCCGCGCAGCGCGGCGAGCAATTCGCCCGGCGCTTCGCGGCGAGGAAAGAGCCGCCGCAGCGAGTCGTCGACGCGAGCCTGCAATCGGGCCGCATCTCTCGCCTCCGCAAGGAACTCGTGCGCCGCAGCGTCGCTCGGCGGGGCGTTGTCGGCCGTCCGACCCGCGCGCAGCTCCTCACGCACCAGGCGCTCGACCTGCCGTTCGAACTGTTCGTCGTATTCGGAAGGAATTTCGTTCATGGATCTTCGGCGGGGGCGGACCCGGCGGGCATGCGGCTGGCCAGTCGCCGGCGGAGCGTCGTCTTGGCGCGATAGACATGGCTCATCGCCGTCCCTTCAGGAATACCCATCAGGGCGGCGATTTCGCTGTACGGGAGATCCTCCACGGTACGCAACAACAAGCAGCACCGCGCCTCGTCAGACAACTCGTCAAGCGCAGCGAGGACCTGATCGTCGAAGGCCTCGGCGTCGACGCGCCCCAGGCTCGACGCGCCCGCGGGGGCGACGGGCGCCGAGGCCTGCTGGGGCAGATCGCGAAACTCCCGGGGATCGGCGGCGAACGTCCGGCGGCGACGCACCTTGCGACGGGAATTGAGCGCGCAATTTCGCACGATCGAGGCCAACCAGCCTGCAAAGCTGGCGCCCGGGTGGAGTTGGGTCCGTTTTTCCACGGCGATCAGGGCCGCGTCCTGCACGACGTCCTCGGCGCCAGTGCGATCGCCCGTGATGCCCGTCGCGATCAGCGTCAGTTTGGAATACGCCTCTGCGAAGCGCGCAGCAAAATCGTCGGGTTCGTCGACCGGGGCCGACGCCGGCGGCGGGACAGGCGAACGCTGTGGCGGAAGACCCATGGGCGGCTAGTATAACTATGTTGCCCAGGTCACTGTCGATTGCAAACATTCGGGCCGTGAGGCGACTTTCGTCCCCGAAGTGCGGTATCATCGGTTAGCGGCGGCAGGACGAACCGGCTTGCTGCGCCCTGTTCGCCGACCGACTCGGCCCTGTTTGGGAGTCGTCGCTTGTCGCACCGCCCCCGTCGGCCCCGACACGGTTTCACGCTGGTCGAGCTGCTCGTCGTGATTGCGATCATCGGCGTGTTGGTCGCCTTGCTGCTGCCCGCGGTGCAGGCGGCTCGCGAGGCGGCGCGGCGGGCGACGTGTCTCAGCCGCCAGAAGCAGGTCGCCCAGGCGGCGCTTGACTACGAGGGGGCGAACCGCGCGTATCCCGCCGGTCGCGTCGGCTGCGACGATTTGGGCGAATCGCTGTTGATCCCGGCGTGTCCCCCGGGACTCCCGGCCTCCAAGAAGACGGCCGCCAGCGGGCTGGTGTCGTTGCTGCCGTATTTGGAGCAACGAGCCTTGCACGACCAACTCGCCGTCGACGACGGCGGGCTCTGGAACCGCAACGTCGACGACCTGTATTGGTACGCCGACGAGGGGAAGCGTCTGGGCGTCCAGCACGACCTGCCGATCTTCCGCTGCCCGAGCGACGAATCGCAATCGTTGAGTGACGTGTACGATCCGGTCGTCGCTGCGACGTGCAGCTTTGCGCTGTGCCAGGGTTCGCACGGCCCAGGATCGTCGGCGTCGAACGTGCGGTACTTCAACGACGGCCTGTTCGTCTACGTCACCCGACGGCGGCAGCGGGAGGCGACCGACGGACTCTCGACGACGCTGGCGCTTGGCGAGACAGTGCTCGCCGACGCATGGGAGTCGTCGAACACGTGGTCGTACGCCCTTGCCAACGCCGACTGCCTGCGAAACACGCGGAATCCTCTGAACACGCACCCGGGGGCGGGGACGGTCGTCTCGCGTCGCAACGGGGCGTTCGGCAGTCGCCATCCCGGCGGGGCGAACTTCGCCTTCGCCGACGGGCACGTCGCGTTCATCACCGACGGCGTCGATCTGGAAGCCTATCGGGCGATGTCGACGATCGCCGGCGGAGAACCGTTTTCCGGCCGGGAGCGGTAGGCGACTCCCGCTGAGGGGAGCCGACCACGGAAGAAGTACCCCCAGCGGGAGTCGAACCCGCGTTACCGCCGTGAGAGGGCGGCGTCCTAGGCCACTAGACGATGGGGGCGCTGGTGGAATCCCTCATTTTCTGCCTCGACGACAGGTTGTCAACCGGGGCGAAACCCGGGTCGTGATACCGTTTGCGGCCTTGGAAGGGTGGCTGGGGTCGCAGCGCAGCGGAGCCCCCAGAGAATCCCCTGGGGGCTCACTTCGTTCGACCCCAGCCACCCCTCAATTTGGCAAATGGGATCACTACCGAAACCCTCGCGCCGGCTAGCGGGGAACTGCGAGGGTTCGATGGCTTGGGCGCTGCGCGCCGCTGTCGGCGATTTGTTCAAATCGCTAGACTGACCCCCGGATACGGACTCGCGCTCTTCCCTTCGCTCCCCTCCCCCCTCCCCCCTCCCCCCTCCGCCCTCGATTCATGGCCGCCAAGGAAGTCTGGGTCAGCTCAAACCGCCGCGTTCTGGGGTTCGCCATGGCGCCGCCGGCGGCGCTCGCCGCGACCGGCGTAGGCATCGTCGCCGCGGCCGACGGGCCGTTGACGCAAACGATCGGCTGGGCGTTCGCGGGGATCGGAGCGATCATGCTGGCCGGGCTCGCGGCGCAGTACATTCGTCCTCGCGTCGCCTACCGCGACGGGCTTGTGCTGTTCTACTTGCGACCCGGGGCGCCGATTGAAGTGCCGGTCGCCGCCATCGAGGCGTTCTTCCTGGGACAGGGGCCGGCCCATCTGCCGGGGAACCGCGGCGAGCGACTCGAGTCGACGAACCTCGTGGCGCGCATCTCGCAGAAGTTCCCCGAGTGGGAACACGTGCTCGTGAAGCCCGCGCTGGGGCGGTGGTGCGAGCACTACGTCACCATCAGCGGACCCTGGTGCGAGCAGCTTGACGGCGAACTGATTCGCCGACTCAACCGCCGGCTGCGCGAAATCCACGACGCGGCCCGACAGGCCGCCCCCGCAGGAGCGGCGTCGTGAACGAGTCCCCGACCGGCCCGCAGTTGCTGGTGAGCGTGCGCGACGCGGCCGAAGCGCTCGCCGCGCTCGCCGGGGGCGCCGATTGGATCGATCTCAAGGAACCGGCCCGGGGCCCGCTCGGCCCGGTCGACGTCGCAACGGCCCGCAGCGTCGCGCAGATCATGCCCGCAGGCACACCGTTGTCCGCGGCCGGGGGTGAGTTGTGCGATGCCTTGGCCGGGGCGGCTCGCCCGTTGCGCGCCGTCTCTCGGATCGAATGGATGAAGCTCGGCCTTGCCGATTGCGACCCGCGGGACGAAGCGGCACGCGCGGCCGCCCCGTTCTCGACCGCCGCGCTCGACGATCTGGCCTGCCGACTCGCGATGATTCGCGACGAGTTTCGCTCGACGGGAAAGCGACTCGTGCTGACCGCGTACGCCGACGCAGCCGCGGCCCGGGCTCCGTCGCCGGAGGTCGTGCTGCAACTCGTGCGGCGGCTTCGGCTGTCGTGGCTGCTGATCGACACTTGGGACAAGTCCGGGCCGGCGCTCGGCGAGCGCCTCCCCCCGCCGAAACTTGCGAAGTTGCTCGCCGCGTGTCATGCTCAGGGCGTGCGAACCGCGGTTGCGGGCCGGCTCCGACTCGATGATTTCGGGCGACTCCCCAGGGACGTCGACCTGATCGGGGTGCGAGGCGCCGCGTGCGGCGGGGATCGCGCCGGACGCGTCGACGCCGAGGCGGTTCGCCGACTCGCCGCTGCACTGGCCGTGAACGCCCGCTCCGACGAGCGGCGTCCGGCCGCGGTCGATGAAACCGCGATTGTTTCGTAGATGTCGCCTGCACAGCGGGACCAACCACAAGGGCGTGTCATGTCGACGGCCAAAAACGTGTTGGGTGAACCGCTGACGCCCTGCTCGCACGATCCGGTCACCGGGTACTATCGCGACGGCTGTTGTCGCACCGGCTCGGGAGACGTCGGCGTGCATGTCGTGTGCGCCGAAATGACCGCGGAGTTTCTCGTCTTCTCGCAAGCGCGGGGGAACGATCTCTCGACTCCCAACCCCATGTACCAGTTCCCGGGCCTCGTCCCCGGCGATCGGTGGTGCCTGTGCGCTCAGCGCTGGCAGGAGGCGCTGTTGGCCGGAGTTGCGCCGCCGGTCGTGCTCGCCTCGACGCACATCTCGGCGCTCGAGTTCATCGACCTGGAAGACTTGGAAACGCACGCGATCGACGCCCGCTCGACCTGAGCGGACGCCGGCGCTGGCAGAACTTCGCAACGGCGAGCAACGTATGTGCATTCCAGCCGAGACAACGCCCATGCGCCGTCCGACCTGGTTCTCGACTTGGAGTCTGACGCTCGTCGCGGCGTGGTGCGTCGCGGCGTCGGCGGGCGGAGCGGAACTGGCCGTTCGCAGCGAGACGATCGGTCGCTCGTTGGGGGGCGAGCCGATTCGCTGCGACCTCTACGGGGACGGCGACGACGTGCTGTTGGTGATCGCCACGATTCACGGCAACGAATCGGCGGGTACCCCGCTGGTCGCCGAGTTCGCCAAGTGGCTGCGGGCTCATCCGCAGGAGCTCGCCGGCCGCACCGTGGCGATCATGTCCGTAGCCAACCCCGACGGGATGGCGAAAAACGTTCGGTTTAACGACAACGGGGTCGACCTGAATCGCAACTTCCCCGCCGGCAACTGGGGCGCCGCCGACGTGAAACCGCACGGCGACACGCCGCTGTCGGAGCCCGAGTCGCGGGCCGTGATGCGGGCCCTGTGCCAGTTCTTCCCCGATCGGGTCGTCAGCATTCATCAGCCGCTCGACTGCGTCGACTACGACGGCCCGGCCGAAGGACTTGCCCAAGCGATGGCTGCGGCGTGCCCCCTCAAACTGGAAAAGCTCGGCGGCCTGCCTGGGTCGCTGGGGTCGTTCGTCGGCGAGACCCTGCGGCGGCCGATCGTGACGCTCGAACTTCCCAAAGACGCCCCGCACGACGGTCCTGCGCTATGGAAGACCTACGGCGAGGCGCTTGTCGCGGCGTTGCGGTACGAGGCGCCGGCCGACGAAGCGGGACGCGACGCCGCGAACCCGGCGCAGGACGCCCCATGACCGCCGCGTCGAAGCGCCGCCGTTCCTCGGGCGCTCGTGCGGCGCGTTTTGCGTTACACCCTGCCCCGACGATGGCAGTCGTCGCGGCCGCGTTTGTCTTCCCCCGCTTCGCGATCGCCGAGACGGATGCGATGCACGCCGCCCACGCCAAGACGCAGGCCAAGTTGGAAGCGATCGCCGCCTCGGTGCGCGGCGACTTCGGGGTGGTCGTCGAGGACCTCCGCGGCGAGCATCGATTCGCGGTGAACGAGAACGGCGTCTTCCCGCAGGCCAGCGCCATCAAGATCCCGATCCTCATGGAGTTGCTCCGGCAGGCGCACGTCGGCAAGCTTGACCTGGAAACTCGCCTGACGATCGACGCGGCGAGCAAGACCCCGGGGAGCGGCGTGTTGTTCGAACTGTCCGACGGCGGCAGCGAATTGTCGCTCGCGGACCTTGCCGTGGTGATGATTGTCCTCAGCGACAACACGGCCACGAACCTGCTGATCGACGCGGTCGGCATGGACGCCGTGAACGCGACCATGGCCTCCCTGGGGCTGGAGCAGACCCGGCTCCGCCGCCGGATGATGGACACGGCCGCTGCCGATCGCGGCGAAGAAAATACGTCGAGCCCGGCCGAGGCGGCGCGGATCATGCGCCTCTTGGCCGAGGGCAAGTTCATCGACCGCGGGTTGTGCGACCGGGCCCTGGCGATCCTGCGAAAACCCAAGCGTGGCGCCGTGGGGGCGAGCCTCCCCGCCGAGATCGCCGTCGCGTTCAAACCGGGGGCGATCCCCGGCGTGGCGACCGAGTGGGCGCTCGTGGAACTCAAGAACCGGCCCTACATCGTCGCCGTGATGGGCAACTTCGGCAATGACGCGGAACTTGAGGGATCGCTCCGGGACGTCGGCGCCGTGGCGTACGACTTCTTCCGCCGCATCGCCGTCGCGACGCCGTACGGCAGTTATTCGACGCCTCCGTGAGCGGGGGACGCGAGGAGGAATGTGACGATGAGCGACACCGAAAACCTGAGCCGGATCGTCTTTGGCGGGCGTGAACGGGCTGTTGCGGAACACGCGCCCCGCATCGCCGCCGAGGTCGAGGCTGAGTTTGCCGAGCGGCTCCGCGGCGCGCCTTTCTGGCAACGTCTCCGGCTCAATCGCGAGATGCGCGCCGAAATCGAACGACGCCTCGAGCAAGTCGCTCCCAGCGACGGGCTGTACTGATCGCGCTTCACCGTCGCGACGCCGTCCTCCCTGCGCATCACCGTTCCCCTGGACGCGACCAAACGTGGTCGCCGACGGCGACGCCGCCGCAACTCGCCCCGCTCCCTCGTTTGCCATGTCTCGCACGGATTGCTTCGTCGTCGTGCCCCTCGCGCTGCTGCTCGTCTGTCGCGACGGCGGGTTGCTCGCGGCGCCGCCGCGCGTGCTCGTCGAGGGCGTGCAGTTGGAACAAGTCGCGGCGGAGCCGGACCTGGTCACGCCGATCGGCGTCGCGTTCGATTCGCTAGGCCGGCTGCTTGTCGTCGAATCGCACACCCACCAGCGGCCCGACGACTACCCCGGTCCCGCGGGGGATCGCCTGCGGCTGTACAGCGACTCCGACGGCGACGGCCGACTCGACCGCTGGAGCACCTTTGCCGAGGGGTTCCAGCAGGCGATGAACGCGGCAGTCGCCCAGGACGGCGCCGTGTACGTGGTCACTCGTCGTGACGTGCATGTCTTGCGCGACGCCGATGGCGACGGCGTCGCCGACAGCGACGAAACGATCATCCGCCTGGAGACCGAAGCCGAGTACCCGCACAACGGACTGGCGGGGATTGCACTCGCGCCGCAGTTCGGGGACGCCGGTTCAAACCCGGCCGGCGGGGGAATGTTTCTCGGACTCGGCGAGAACTTTGGCTTCCCGTATCAACTCGTCGGCTCCGACGGCAAGAGCGTCAGCGGTCGCGGCGGCGTGGGGTGCATCTTCGTCAGTCGGCAGGACGGCGCCGGACTGGCACGCTATGCCGAGGGGTTCTGGAACCCGTTTTCCGTGTGCCTCGCGCCGCACGGACGCGTGTTCACCGTCGACAACGACCCCGACGCGAGCCCCCCCTGCCGGCTGGTGCATGTCGTCCACGCCGGCGACTACGGCCACCGCTGGGAATACGGCCGCGCCGGCGTCCACCCGCTTCAGGCGTGGGACGGCGAGTTGCCGGGGACGCTCCCCATGGTTTGCGGCACGGGCGAGGCTCCGACGGCCGTGCTCGCGCATCGCGGCTGGCTGTGGGTCACGAGTTGGGGGGATTACCGGATCGAGCGGTATCGGCTGACGCCTCGCGGCGCAAGTTTCGGAGCCGACCGCGAGGTCGTCGTCCAGGGGGACGCCGACTTTCGTCCCACAGGCATGGCCGTCGCTCCCGACGGCTCGCTGTGGTTCGCCGACTGGGTCGACCGCAGTTACGCCGTCCACGGCAAGGGGCGGCTCTGGCGGCTCACGCTCCCCGCTGAGGCAGACGCTCCGGACTTGCCGGAGAACGAGACGGAAACGACGGTCCGCCGACTCGCGGAGTCGCTGACTCCGCCCCCTGGCAACGGTCGTTTGTCGCGTCCCGTGAATCGTCGTCAAGACGTCGGAGAGGGAATCGAGCGACTCCTCAATTCCGACGATCCCTTCGACCGGCAGTTGGCGTGGAACGTGGGAGCCGAACGCGACCGGTTTGCTCACGGGCGCCAGCGCGAGCTTTCGCCCCGCGGCCGACTCGCCGAACTCCAGCAGGCCGCGTGGAACATCGGTCGGCAAGCGAGCACGGAGTTCAGCGGGACGTGGCTCCAAACGCTCGCCCTCAAAGGCCTCGCCGATCCGGATCCTGACGTGCGGCTCTATGCCGTTCGGCTCGTCGCTCGCCATCGGGAGGAACTCCGCAACCTACGCGACGCGGTCGCCGCGTTGCTCGACGGTCCGATTCCTGACGAGCGTTACTTCCTCGCCGTCCTGAGCGCCCTCGACTGGCTCGACGGCGACGGCGCGCCGCGGCACAGCGGCATTGGCGACGGGCTGTTGGCGCGCGAGCTGCGCAATCGGCGCCGCTCGCCCGAGTTGCACGCGCTCGCACTGCGGCTTATTTCGCCCGATCACAAGCAGCTCACGCTCGCGGCGCTGCGCACGTACCTCGAATCGCCGTCGCTTGTGCTGCAGATCGAGGCGATCCGCACGCTCGCGCGGCAAAGCAATCCCGATCGCTTCACGGCGTTGAGCGAGATCGCGACCGACGTCGCACGTTCGGACAAGCAGCGGGCCATCGCCGTCACGGGGCTGGCGGCCGAGGCCGCCGGGAGGCAACCGTTGCTCGCGGAGCTCGCTGCGAGCGGCCCCCCGCAAACGGCCGCCGAGGCGGCGCGCGTGCTGCGACTCGCCGGTCTGCGTCCCGCCCCCGCGGAGGAGAAGCCGGCCGCCGAGGACTTGGCCGCCTGGAACGAACTGCTCGCCGCGGGTGGCGACGCCGATGCCGGCGAGCGGCTGTTCTTCACACCCGCGGGCCCTCAATGTGCGGCTTGTCACCAGCACGGCGGCCGCGGCGGGCGCGTCGGCCCCGACTTGGCGCGCATCGGCCGGCAGCAATCGCGCGAGCGGATCATTGCGTCGATCCTGCGGCCCGACCGCGAGGTCGCTCCGCAGTATCAGGCGTGGACGCTGCTCACGGACGACGGCAAGTCGCGGCTGGGACTCAAACTCCCGCAAGGCGGCGACAACGGTCAGGAAAGCTATGCCGATCCCAGCGGCCGGACGTTCACCCTCTCCAGCGACCAGATCGAGCTCCGCAGCCCGAGCACCGAGTCGATCATGCCGTCGGGGCTGCAGCAAACGATGTCGATTGCCGACCTACGCGACCTCGTCGCGTTTCTCATGAGCGATCCCGAGAGCGGGGTCGACGCGACTCCGTAGCAGGATGACGAGAAAGAGGACAGGCTCGCGGACCAATGCCGCCATGTCCTCCGACAGCAGCCGGCATGTTGCGAGCGATCCTGCACCTTTCCCCGTTTCACGATTGTCGGGCTCGGCGGGTCTCCAAAGCGAGGGACTCCGCCGATTGAGGGATCGACGCCGTGGGCGTAGAATCGTGCTTAACGCTGCGGTCGCGCCGCGGGCGAGGACGCCGCGGCTCGCACGGGCCGTCGTGAGCGGCTCGCTCTCCCCCTCCCCCCTCCGATCCCCGCCTCCGACCTCTCCTCCATGAGCGAACTCCATCACGAGTGCGGCGTCGCGGCCATCTACCACTTGGCCGGGAGCTCGCACAGCCCGCTCTGCCCGCCGCAGGGGCCTGCGGAAACCTCGCGGCTCATGCCGCGGATGCTGCTGGACATCCAGAATCGCGGCCAGCTCTCGGCGGGGATGACCACGTACAACCCCGACCGCAACCAACTGATCGACAATTACCGCAAACTGGGAACGGTCAGCGAAGTCTTCCGCCTCAATCATCGCGGCAAATGCGAGTCGCTGATGCGCGAGTACGCCGGCCGGGCGGCGATCGGCCATGTGCGCTACGCCACGTGCGGCGGCGAGGACCGCAGCTACGCCCAGCCGTTCGAGCGGCACCATCTGCAGAAGCACAAGTGGTTCAGCTTCGCCTTCAACGGGCAGTTGGCCAATTACGCCGCGCTCCGCGACAAGCTGCTGGCCGAGGACGATCATCATCTGGCGCGCACGACCGACACCGAAATCATCATGCACGAGATCAGCCGCGAGCTGAGCGGGGATCGCCGGATGCCGCTGATCGAGGTGATGCGGAACCTCGCCCCCCGGTTCGACGGGGCGTACAGTCTGGCGCTGCTGAACGCCCAGGGCGAAATGTTGATCGCCCGCGACCCGCTGGGGGTCAAGCCGATGTGTTACGCGATCGAGGGCCCGCTGCTGGCAGCGGCCAGCGAAAGCGTCGCCCTGCTGAACCTCGGCTTCCGCAAGGACTCGATCAAGTCGCTCGACCCCGGCGTTGCGATCACCGTCGTCGACAATCGGATTTCGATCGATCGGTTCAGCGAGGTCTCGCGCCGGGCCCATTGTTTCTTCGAATGGATCTACTTCGCCAACGTCGCCAGCACGATGGACGACCGCAGCGTTTACCTCGCTCGCAAGACGCTGGGCGAGGAACTGGCCCGGGTCGAGACGCTTTCCAAGGACGACGATCTGATCGTCGTTCCGGTGCCCGACACCAGCAAAGCGGCGGCCGACGCCATGGCGTACCGCCTGGGGGTGCCGTGTCTCGAAGGGTTGATCCGCAATCGCTACTCGGGCCGGACCTTCATCGAGGGGGGCGCCGGTCGCGAGGCGAAAGCGGCCGCCAAGTACACGCCGCTCCCCGAGGTCCTCTCCGGCAAGCGGGTGCTGTTGGTCGAGGACTCGATCGTCCGCTCGACCACGATGCGGGTGCTGATCAAGAAGATTCGCGAGGTCGGCGGTGCCAAGGAAATCCACGTCCGGGTCGCCTGCCCGCCGATCCTGGCGCCCTGCTTCTACGGGATCGACATGTCGACGATCGGCGAGTTGTTCGCCCCCCCCTTTCTGGGCGAGGGGGAAGCGACCGCCGAGACCTTTGCCGCGATGGCCGCCGCGCTGGGCGCCGACTCGCTGCGTTACCTCCCGGTCGAGGCGATCGCCCGGTCGATCGGCAAGCCCGCCGACGAGCTTTGCCGAGCGTGCATCACCGGGGACTACCCAAGCCCCTGGGGGCAGAAACTGTACCAAGTCGCGCTCGATCAGTACCGCAGCGACGACGCCCCCGAAGGCCGGACGTACGAAGCGGCGGGCGTGTAGCCCTCAGACGCTTGCCCAACAGCCGCGAGGCCCCGCCTCGCCGGCAGAACCCTGTTGCAGCGCCGCCGGCGAGGTAGGACCTCGCGGCTATTGGTCGATGCGTCGCTTGAAGGGATTGGCGGAGTTTGAACTCCGATTCTTTGAGCTCAGCGGTTTCGAGATGCAGCCAAAAAAACTTCGCTTCAAGGTAAGTGATCTCCTGGTGGGAATGACTCTCTGCGCGATTTGCTGCCTCGCCTGGGTTCATACAGGAGATCGCCTCCTGGCCGGCGTTTCCTACCTAGTCGACCGCATGAGGAGCTGGGACATTGGCATATCGGTATTGTGCTACGCGCTCTTCTCACTCGGCTTCATTGGCGGCTGGTTTTCTCGGCGCAAACAAGACGCAAAGCCACGCCTTGTCCTAACTGGAGCTGTCGTCGCGATCATCAACCTGGGAATGTACTTGATCTATGATATGGGGCTTGCATTTGTTGAGCATGACGCGAAAGAACGGTATTTGCCACTTGCTGAAGGAATGGAAATCCTCGTTGAAATTCGCTCTTCCGGTCTGCTGCTGTGGTTTGCCGGTATGCTGACCGCGGCAACGTTCTATTCGTCCTGGGCGTTCCAGGGTAAGTGGCAGCCATTCGTCATCGGCTGCGCCGTGGCGATTTGGGGGGTGATCATGACGATGAGCTTTCTATTCGCTGCGGCCTCGCTCTAGCAGCACGATCACACTGCAATCGGGGCGCGTTTTGCTCCGCTCCACGCACTCTACGCCTTCTCGAACTCCGACCGATAGATCGGCAGCCCCGCTTGGCGTTTGCGGCGTTCGAAGTGCGTCAGATAATCGAGGTCGTGCTCGGGGTCGCGCTCCGGGACTGGCAGCGGACCGACGAGCGGCGTCTTCTCGGCGATCAGTTCCAGCGTCGTCCGGAAGTATTCCTCGACGTCGGTCCAGAAATGGAGCCGCCCCCCCGGGACGAGCGTGCGGGCGACGTCGGTCAGGAACTCCTCGTTCATCACCCGCCGCTTCTTGTGTCGCGCTTTCCACCACGGGTCGGGAAAGTACACGTGCACCGCGGCGAGCGTGGCGTCGGGGAGGAACTCGCGGAACAGTCGCAGGCCGTCGCCGTGAACAATCTTCGCGTTGGCGAGCCCCCGCTTGGCGAGCCGGGCGGCGATGAACCGGGCGTACTTCGTGCCGACTTCGATCCCCAGGAAATCATGGTCGGGAACGGCGATCGCCGCGTTCTGCAGAAACAGCCCCTTGCCGCTGCCAACTTCGATCTCCAGCGGCGCGACGCGGCCGAACAACTCGGCGGCGCTCCACGGCTGGGGCAGCGTCTCCAGCGTGGCGTGGTGCCGCGACAGATCGAGCGCGGGGTCGATCTTAGGAAGTGCGCGGCGGCCCATGGTTGTCTCGGGAAACGGCCAATGACCAAATCGCAATGACCAATGACCGGCGCCTCCGCGTCCCAGCGGTCATTGGGACTTGGTCATGGGGCATTCGCGGAGCGTCACATCGCCTTCGCCAGCTCGTCGACCGGCAGCGGGATGCCGGTGATCTCGCCCTCGCAGACGATGTTCGTGCCGACGAACTCCTCGAACTTGCAGATCACCAGTCGCCCCGGGCGATGCTTGAGCACTTTTGTCGAGATGACCAGCCGGTCCCCCGGCTTCACGATGCCGCGGAACCGCACCTTGTCGAGCCCGCCGAAGCCGACCACCTTGGCGCCGGCCAAGTCGTGGGCCTGCACGTGGTACGACAGCACCTGGGCGGCCGCCTCGCACATGATCACGCCCGGCATGAGCGGCAGACCCGGCATGTGGCCGCTCACCCAGAACTCGTGGTCGGTGATGTCACGGTAGCCGACGCACACATGCCGCTCGACGTCGTCGTAGACGATGGCCGTGAGCGCCTCCATGTGGTGACGCTGCGGGATCACCGCGCGGATCGCCTCGATGTCGGCGACCACGTGGTCGAAGTCCAACACGCCGGGATCGACAATCCACTCTCGAGCAGCCACGGCAACCTTGTCCTGCTACGGTCCCAGCGCCGACCTGCGGCCGGGCGCAAACCAAACGAGGCGTTCGACGACGGAAGTTCGTCGGCTCAGGTCTTCACGCGCTGGCGGCGGTTCTTGCGGGGGCGGCTGCACGCGGGGCGTTTGCCGTGGTTGGCTTTCTTGACTTTGCGACCGGGCTTGGCCATGGATCGGGTTCCTGACTCGGGAGTGTGCGGAGACGCCCCGCAAGGGCGCAACGCTGGCGCCGCGGGGCAAGTCCCGAATTCTAGCAGTTCCCCCCCGCGGCGAAAAGTCGGGCCCTCCGGCGCCAGTCCCCCGAAAATGCCCGCTCGTCGTCGGCGGGTGGCGGGTGGCGGGTGGCTGGGGTCGAACGAAGTGAGCCCCCAGCGAATCCCCTGGGGGCTCCGCTGCGCTGCCGGGCGAGCCGCGCCGGCAGTCCTCCGACGTCCGTGGGCCGCCGTTGGGAGCGGGCGGGGAGTCGGTCAGCGGCATCGCTCCCGCTCCCTCACGTCGTCGCCCAGTAGCCGCCCCGAGCGTGATCGTATTGGGCCTCGGCCCCGCGGCAGTCGTCCTGGACCGCTCCGTCGACGAACGCCGTTCGTCCCCGGACCCACGTTCGGACCGGCCACCCGGTGAGCGTCGCCCCGTCCCAGGCGCTCCAGCCGCACTTGGTCAGTTGCTCGGCGTTGCGAACCGCGGCGGTCTTCTCGAGGTCCACGAGCACGAGGTCGGCGTCGTAGCCGATCTCGATCCGTCCCTTGCCGACCAGATCCCAGACCCGCGCCGGGGCGTCGCACATCCAGTGCACGACCTGTTGGAGCGTGCACCGGCCGCGGCGGACCTGATCGAGCATCAGCGCCAGCGAGTTCTCGACGTTCGGCATCCCCGAGGGGGAGCCCGGGTACGCGACCTGCTTCTCGGCAAGCGTGTGGGGAGCATGGTCGGTGGCGATCACCTGGATCCGCCCGTCGGCCAGCGCTCGCCACAACTCGTCGGCGTCCGCGCGGGTCTTGAGCGACGGGTTCATCTGCGCGAGCGTCCCCAGCCGCGGGTAGTCGTCGACCGACAGCAGCAGGTGGTGCGGACACGCCTCGGCGGTCACCAGCCCCCCGGGATCGGCGAGCAACTGCGTCTCTTCGCCGGTCGACATGTGGAGCACGTGAAACCGATGCCGATGCCGCTTCGCCAGGTCGACGGCGCGCCGGGTGGCGATGACCGCTGCGGCGACGTCGCGGACCCGCGAGTGGTCGGCGACGTCGGTCGAGCCGCTCAGCCGCCGGGCGTTGGCCCGCACCGTGGATTCGTCCTCGCAGTGGGCGCAGATCGGCAGGGTCGTCTCGGCGAAAATCGCTTCCAGAGCGTCCTGGTCGTCGACCAGCAGGTCCCCGGTGCTCGAGCCGATGAAGATTTTGATCCCCGGCGTGCGCCGAGCCGCCTTCAGCTCGGCCAGATTGCCCGGGGTGGCCCCGATGTAGAACCCGTAGTTGACCAGCGACTTCGCTGCAGCCAACGCGAGCTTTTCCTCGACCCGCTCTTGGGTCGTCGCGTTGGGGACCGTGTTGGGCATCTCCAGGAACGTCGTGACCCCCCCCTTGGCGCACGCCCGGCTGGCTGTCCGCAGATCCTCCTTGTGGGTCAGCCCCGGCTCGCGGAAGTGGACCTGATCGTCGATCACTCCGGGGATGAGGTGCAGCCCGGCCGCGTCGACCGTTTCGTCGGCGCGCGTCTGGACCGCCGGGTCGATCGCCGCGATGGCGGCCCCGTCCACCAGCACGGCCGTCCGCAGCGTCTCGCCGGGGAGCACGACCTGCGCGTTTTTGATGAGCGTTTTCATGCGGCGGGATGATTGAGTGAGCAGGCGATCTGGGACGCGAGTTTGTTGTATCACGCCGCTTCCCAGCCAGAAACCGGCGGCCGGGGGCGCGAAGCCTCCCATTGAGCGCTTGGATCGCCGATCGTATCTGGGTTTCCGCCGGCCGCGCAGCTACGATAGGTGTTCCGAACACTCCAACCAAATAAGCGTGCCATGCCCCCCTCGCCGCGGAAAAAGAAACCCGCTCCCAAATCTCCGCGTCCCGCCGGCCATGGCGGCAAACCCCGCTCCCGAGCCGGGGGCGTCAGTCCCCGGAGCCCCCGCCGCGCAGCCTCCCCCGCTTCGGCCGCCGCCCCGTCGTCGCAATCCGGCGAACGCCTCCAAAAAGTCCTCGCGGCCGCGGGGATCGCCAGCCGGCGCGAGTGCGAGATCCTCATCACCGAGGGCCGCGTCGAGGTCGACGGCCAAGTCGTCAGCGAGCTTGGCGTGCGCGTCGATCCCGCCAAGCAGGAAATCCGTCTCGACGGCGAGCCGCTCCGCCGCACCCGCAAGGTCTACTACGCGATCAACAAGCCCCGCGGCGTCGTCTCGACGCTCCGCGATCCGGCCGGCCGGACGCGGGTGATCGACCTGTTGCCGCTCGACGCCGGGCGGGTGTTCAACGTCGGCCGACTCGACATGGAGAGCGAGGGGCTCATCCTCGCCACCAACGACGGCGAACTGGCCAACAAGCTCACCCACCCGCGGCACGGGGTCGAAAAGATTTACCACGTCCAGGTCGCCGGGATCGTTGAGAAGGACGTGCTCGAACAGCTTCGCCAGGGCGCCTACTTGGCCGAGGGATACGTCCGGCCGGTCGACGTGCGAACCAAGGCGCACGTGAAAAAGTCGACGGTGCTCGAGATGGTGCTCGACGAAGGTCGCAACCGCGAGATTCGCCGCTTGCTGGCCAAGGTGGGGCACAAGGTGCAGAAGCTCGTGCGGATCGCGGTCGGACCCGTCCGGCTGGGCGAAATGCCGGTCGGATCGGTGCGTGCGCTCAGCCGCGAGGAGCTGGCGAAGCTGCAAAAAGCGGCGGACGAAGGAGGCTCCGGCGACGCCCGCCCGCCGCGCCGCGCCGGAACCGCCAAGCCGACCCGGCCTCGTTCGACAGGATCCGGTCGGTCGACGACGGGCCAGAAATCCAAATCCAGGAAGTCCGACATGAAGACTCTCGATGCGCCCTCCCGCGCCGTCATCGGCGCCGTCGACGCTCCCCCGGAAACCCCGGCGAAGAAACAGGCGACCCCGCCCCGCTCGGCGCCCCGCTCGGCCAAGTCCTCCGGCACGCCGGGGGGCAAATTCCCCAAGAAGCCGACCGAGCGGTTCGTCGGCGGCAAAGGCAAGTCGGGCAAAGGCCCCGTGAAGCCCGGGGGAGGTAAAGGGGGCGGTTATCCCGGCAAGCGCGGGGGCGCCCCGGGGAAGGGGAACCGATGAGTTCGGGCAGGCGCCTCGCGGGGCCCGGCGACCTTGCCGCCTCGTACTACGCCGACGGGGCAATCGAACGCCGCGTCCCGGTGGTCGAGAACATTCCGCTCGCCCGCGACACGTGGCGTCTCAGGCTCGCCTGCCCGGAGATCGCCCGCCGGATCGTTCCCGGGCAGTTCCTCATGCTCCGGCTCCCTGGGGGAAACGACCCGCTGTTGGGTCGGCCGCTGGCGCTCTACGACACGGTGCTGGAAGCCGCGGGGGCGCCGATCGGCGTCGACGTCGCCTACCTCGTCGTCGGCAAGATGACCGCGCGGCTGGCGACGCTTCGCCCCGGCGACGAACTGGCCGTGTGGGGACCGCTGGGGAACGGATTCTCGCCGGCGCCCGTCGATCACCTCGTCATGGCTGCCGGCGGCATTGGCCAGACGCCGTTTCTGGCCCTGGGCCGCGAGTTCGTCGGCGGTCGACGGTACGGCGAACCGAGCGAACGCCGCGTGACGGCAGCCCGTCGAGTCACGCTCTGCTACGGCGTGCGCACCGCCGCCTACGCCGCGGGAGTCGACGACTTCCTCGCGGCGGGAGTCGCCGTCCGGCTTGCCAGCAACGATGGCTCGCTGGGGCGGCGGGGCTTTGTCACGGCCGAACTGGAAGCGGTCCTCGCAGAAGCCGCTATAGCTGGAGAATCGGTCCGCATCGCCTGCTGCGGCCCCGAGCCGATGATGGAGGCCGTCGCCGAACTGGCGATCACGCGCGGCGTGCCGTGCGAAGTTTCGCTTGAAACTCCGATGGCCTGCGGCATCGGCGCCTGCTTCAGTTGCGTCGTGAAGGTCCGACAGCCGGAGGGAGACTGGGACTACAAACGGACCTGCGTCGAAGGCCCGGTCTTCGAAGCCGCGCGGATCGAGTGGCGCTGAGCCGCAAGAAAGCCGAGCTCGTACAGATTCGAGCAATGCCGCCATGAACGGACGGCGGCGGCAGCCGAAGACTTCGACGCCTTCGGCAAGTGCCGGCGCACCCCGCCGCTTACTTCCCGGCCAGGGACTTGAGCACTTTGTTCAACCGCGACTTCGTCCGCGCGGCGGCGTTCTTGTGGATGATCCCCTTGGAAGCCGCTTGGTCGAGCGCCTTGGCCGTCGTCTTGAACGCGGCTTGGCTCGCGGCGAGGTCGCCCCCTTCGAGCACGGTGCGGTACTTGCGAAGCTGGGTCCGCAAGGCCGAGCGGGCGGCCCGATTGCGATCGCGACGGTCGAGGCTTTGACGGAGGCGTTTCTTGGCGCTGGCTGAATTGGGCATGGTTCGCTGAACGAGACTTCCGTGGGGTGGCCGCTGTCGGCTCGGCCGACGGCGGCGCCGCGGGCAGGCTCACAACTGCTGGGTTAGCCAGCAGCGGCACGCGGCGAATCACCCACTATCGCGAAGTTTGTTGATCTTGTCCAGCCGCTCCGCCACGTCCCGATACCCAAAATCGAGCCCCGCCAGGGTCGTCAGCCGCCGCTCGGCCAGGTCGAGCTCCCGCAGCCCCGTCGCCAGGACCCCGGCCCGGTACAGGGCCAGTTTGTGGACGTCCGCCTCGGGGTTCTCCGCGGCCGCCTCAATTGCTCCCTCGTAATTGGACAGGGCCAGCTTGTACTGCTCGATCTTCTGGAAGCACTCCCCCAACTCCAGCAGCACCAGGGCCTTGCGCTTGACGTCCCCGCGGGCTGCCTGGAGGGCGGTGATCGCCTCTTTCCACTTGCCGACGCGCCGCAGCCGCATCCCCAGCTCGAACTTCAGCCGCGGATTCTGCGGGTCCCGATCGGCCCGGGCCGTGAAGACCTCCAGCTCGACCTGGGATGCGTGCGTCCGGGCCTGGGAGAGCACGGCCTCCGACTCGGGGGTCTTCTCGTGGGCGTGGTGCTGTTCGGCGATCTGAACTTGCCGATACGCCTGCGCGATGTGCAAATCTTCGATCCGATCTCGTACGGCAAGGTTCCCCCCGCCGGTCGCCTGGTTCGCGCGATCGAGCGCCCGTTCGACCCCGTCCAGGTCGCGGCGGTGGGCGTAGAAGTCGGCCAGTTGCAGGTACGGCGTCGCGTCCCCTGGGTTGGCGGCGATCGCGGCCTCGATCCGCTCTTCGGCCGATTGCTCGCTGGGGGCCTCGGTCTCCTCGGCGCCCTCGCCCGTGACCTTGGCCGGCAGATGCGCCAGGGGCTCCTTCCGGCCGGAGCCGAGCAGTTCGGGATCGTAGCCGCCGTCGTGGATCGTCTTTTCGACGCTCAGCCGCGAGATCGCGTTCTGGGCCTCTTCGTCGTGCGGCTTGGCCTGTTCGACCCGGTGCCAACAGGCGATCGCCTGATCGAACTGCCCCATCCGCTGCAGCGCCAAGGCCGCGGCCCGGTTGAGCACGGCGTCCTTCGGCGCGGCCTTGAGCGCCCACCGCAGATAGTACAACTGCGGCTCATGGCAGCCGAGTTCCTGGCACGCGTCGGACAGGGCCATCAGGGTCGTCGCGTCCCAGGGGCTCACGGCAAGCGCCGCGCACCCGGCCTGGAACGCAGCGTCCCAATCCCCCTTCTCGGCCGCTTTGACGAGCGCCGAGCGGTGACTCTTCACCTTCAGCGAAGCGATCGTCGACGGGCGCTTGACGCCGCCCTGCTTCTTTTCCAGCGTCCCCAGAAACGTCTGCAAATAAATGAGATTGCCCGGATCCTCGGCGACGCACTGGCCCAGCAACTGGATCGCGTAGTCGAAATCCTGCTTGTCGAGAGACCGCTGGGCGTGGTCAAAGACCTTTTGCAGTCGTTGACGCACGGCGGCGGTCAGCGGCGGCAAGCCGCGCGGCGCCGCGGACGCGCGATCGATAGCCATGAGAAGCCTCTTCCTTCCACCCTCGCCTGATCGCCGAGTTCCGCTTTCGGAAGCCGCCGGTCGCGCCTACGCACGCCCCCGACGCTCCGTTATTCTAGGGTTCAGCCCCCGGCGACGCCACGAACGCCCTCAGTCTGTCCTGACCCCCTTGGAAGGGCGCCTGGGGTCGCAGCGCAGCGGAGCCCCCAGGGGATCTGCTGGGGGCTCACTTCGTTCGACCCCAGCCACCCATCAATTTGCCAAATGCACTATCCCTCAGTCGGCCCAGGCAATCCGCCGTCGTCGCTTGCAGCCGACAATCGTTCCTTAACCCCGTCGGGCGAGCGAGGTTTCTCGCCCTTGCGGTCCGCCCCATGACGCCCCCCTCCCCGACAGCTTCAGTGTACCTCATCGGCGCCGGTCCCGGCGACCCGGGGTTGCTGACGTTGCGGGGCTGCGAGCTCTTGGCCCGGGCGGACGTGGTCTGTTACGACTACCTCGTCGACCCCCGGGTGCTCGTCCACGCTCGACCCGACGCCGAGCAGATTTGCCTCGGTCGACATGGACACGGCCGGCTTCTGACGCAGGACGAAATCAACGCCGCCCTGGTCGCCGCGGCCCGCGCGGGTCGGACGGTCGCTCGGCTCAAGGGGGGCGACCCGGCGATCTTCGGTCGCTTGGCCGAGGAGATCGCCGCGCTCGAGGCCGCCCGCGTCCCTTACGAGGTCGTCCCCGGCGTCACCGCCGCCTCGGCCGCGACGGCCTACGCGGGGATCCCGCTCACCCATCGCGAGGCCGCCTCCTGCGTCGCCTTTATCACCGGCAAGGAGTGTCGCGACAAACAGGGCGATTTGCTCGACCTTGCCGCGCTTGCACAGTTTCCGGGGACGCTCGTCATCTACATGGGAGTGACCACGGCGCCCGCGTGGGCGACGGGGCTCGTCGCCCATGGCAAGTCGCCCGACACCCCCGCGGCGATCGTCCGGCACGCCAGCCTGCCGCAGCAGCGGGTCGAGATCACGACCCTCGGCGAGTTGCCCGCGGCGCTCGTCCCGAGTCGCTTCCGCCCCCCGATCGTGGTGATCGTGGGCGAAGCGGTCGCCGCGCGGACCGCGGCTAGCTGGTTCTCCACGCGTCCCCTCTTCGGCCAGACCGTACTCGTCACCCGTCCGGCGCATCAGGCCGACGCGCTGGCCGAGCGGCTGGAAGCGCTGGGCGCCCGGGTGCTGCGGCAGCCGGCGATCACGATCGGCCCCGCGCCCGACCCGGCGGCCGTCGCGGCGACGCTCGCCCGGCTCGGGGAGTTCCAGTGGCTGGCGTTTTCCAGCGTCAACGGCGTCGAGCGCTTCCTGGCCGCGCTCCGCGCCGGCGGGCGCGACCTCCGCGCGCTGGGCGGGCTCAAGCTCGCCGCGATCGGCCCCGCCACAACGGCGGCCTTAGCCGCCCACGGTTTGATCGCCGACGTCCAACCGGCCGAGTACCGCGCCGAAGCGCTCGCCGAGGCGCTTGCCGCCGCGGCCGCGCGGGGCGAGCGGTTCCTGCTCGTCCGGGCCAGCCGCGGCCGCGAGGTCCTGGCCGAACAACTTGCCGCCGCCAGCCCCGGACCGGGCGCCGTCGAGCAAGTCGTCGTTTACGAAAGCCGCGACGTGACGACCCCCGACTCGCAGGTGGCCGAGCAACTCAGCGCGGGTCACATCGACTGGATCACCGTCACCAGCTCGGCGATCGCCCGTTCGCTGGCCGCCCTGTTCGGCGACGACTTGGCCCGAGCCAAACTCGCCGCGATCAGCCCCCTGACCGCCGCCGCCCTCGCTGAATCGCACCACGCGGCGCGCGTCGTCGCGACGGAGTCTACGAGCGAAGGACTCGTCGCGGCGATGCTCGCGGACCACCCGTTCGCGTAAGCGTCCAGTCGCGCCGGCGCAAGCATCGGGCGTCGTCCCCCTAGCGATCTCCTTGTGCCGGCGAGCAAAACTCCATCATGATCTCGTGCAAAACCCCGGCCTGCGGCACGGCGGAGCCTTCGCCGAACGTGTTGGGGGCCAACGTCTTGCGCACCGGAACGCCGATCGCGGGGCGGCTGGTTTTGCTAGCAAAACTCGCGGCGGGCGAGCAAAACTCGCGACACGTCGCGAGGACTGGAAAAGGAGGACTGGTCCATTTCCTCCACTCCATCTTCCACTTCCTCAGCCCGCGCGGGGCGGGGGATTGTTCGAAAAGCTACCGACGCCTGCCCGCTGTGTTAATATGGACCTGTCCCCTTTTATCCCCCAGCGGCTTCGTATCGTCGCTGTCGCAACGATTGTGCGGCTGGCAACGGCTCCCCTGGACGCAACGGGCGTCATCCCCTACGCTGGCCTTCACACGAAGATTGTTGTACAATTATTTTATTGTGAAGGCTGTTCGATGCCCGAGACGGAAGTCCAGTTCTACCAGGAGGACGAAGGCAGCGTGCCGGTGCGGGACTGGCTCGCCGAGTTGCAGCAGCGGAACCGGCCAGCGTTCGCCAAGTGCGTTCAGGCCATTGAGCGGCTGGCAGAGTTTGGCCACGAACTACGTCGTCCGCACGCCGACATGCTCCGCGACGGGATTTACGAACTGCGGGTTCGGCACAAGCGGGTCAACTACCGCATCCTGTATTTCTTCCACGGCCAGAACGTGGCGGTGTTGGCTCACGGGCTGGTGAAAGAGAAGCAGGTTCCCGACGTGGACATTCAGCGGGCGATTGAGCGAAAGCGGAAGCTGGAAAACGATCCTGACAAGCACACGTTCAGTGGAGAAGAGAACGATGGCCAAGACTAAAAACGCTGTGGCGATCATCAACGGCATGATCGGCGACGATCAGGAGCTACGCGACTTGATCCGCGAAGCGAAGACTAACGCCGATATCGCCCAAATGATTTACGATGCCCGGATGGAGGCCGAGTTGAGCCAGCAGGCCCTGGCGGAGTTGATCGGCTCCAACCAGCAGACAATCTCGCAACTGGAAGACGCCGACTACGAAGGGCACTCGCTGGCCATGCTACGCCGCATCGCCGACGCCCTGCATCGGGAACTGATTGTGCAGTTCGTGCCGACCAAGCACGCGGGCTGACTACCTCGTTACCTCCAACACTCACTACTCCACTGAACCGGGGGAGGGGCTGAACCGACCGGTGATGAGCAGGCCCGGTCAATGGGGTATGTAAGGCCCTATCGACCGAGAGCGTGCTGTGATTCGGATGGGGTAGCGGTTCGGCGGGTTGACGGGGCCGCCGGGGATCAGGGGTTGTTGGGTTGTCAGACGTTTGTCTGATACTCTTCCCAGTGAACCCGCTGGCCATCCCTCACGATGAAAAACTCTTCGCTATCCAAAGTCAGGATGCGATTCTCTTCATCGTAATCGTCGATGCTAAAGAACGGTTCGTCCGACGTGGCTTCCACGGCAAACTCGATACGTTCGCCTTTCTCAAGCTTGTAGAGGCACGCCCAGGGATCAACCTGGACAAAGACAGGCTTATCCTTCGAGTTGCTGAATTCGATTCTTAGCACGACTGCTCCGCATCATTCTCGTTTGAACTTCGGTATCCCCATACGCTCAGCGAAATCGTTGACAGACCTGCCGGGGTTCGGCCCGCGTCCGAGCAGGTAATCCGCACGAGCTTGGTTGAAGGCCGACTGTTCTGATCCAGCCGGGTTCTTCTTGGCGACTCCCGAGAAGTAGTCGGCCAGAGCTTGGCGGGTTTTCAGCGGCAACTGTGCTCTTGGGCCGCCGTCAAAGATGTTCTTGAGTGCTGCTCGTTCAGCACCGGTCAGATCGCCAATCTTGTTGACGACGGTCGTCCCAACTCTGGTTGGGGCAAAACCCCGGCCTGCGGCACGGCGGAGCCTTCGCCGAACGTGTTGGAGGCCAACGTCTTGCGCGCCGGAACGCCGATCGCGGGGCGACCGGTTTTGCTAGCAAAACTCGCGGCGGGCGAGCAAAACTCGCGACACGTCGCGGTTCGCGCCCGGCGAGCGCTTGGGTCGCAAGCACGGACAAAGCGCGCGGCTGGCAGCATCTGTTCTACGCGATGCGGCGGCCCATCTTCTAGCGGAATCCTGCGGGAAATTGAGGGGACGATCCCGGCCTTGTCGCCGGGCGCTCGGCTACAAAAGCCCAGATCAGTTCGAAGCCGAGTGCGCCCCAATCGAGGCGGCGTCACTGAAAGACCCGCTGCTGTGCGAAAGTCGTGAGCTATCGTAGCTTCTCCACAATCGGCGACAGAAGAGAAGACGAAGATTGAAAGTATCAAGCAAGTGAAATCCGCATGTCGAGGACTACCGAACCTAGCTACTGGCGACCTCGCTGATCTTCGCCGTGCACCGCACAATACCCGCCGCTTCGGAAGACGGATAACCATTCGTCGAAGTGGTATGGCTTGTAGCCGACAACGGCATTACGACATTGCCGTCCGGACGTTGTTCTGCCGCTGCATTGAACAAAACCCTCAGAATGAAGCCACGTTTCATATTCGTCGCGAGTCACGCCACACACTTTTGCTGCAAACGCCACTGGATCTTTCAAGTAGGCATCTAGCTCCGATCGTGTGGAAATGCGTACACGATCTAGGTCTCCTCCGGACACATACGGGAGCAATGCCGTAAAGAAGCACTTGGCGTCCAGTAATTCGTAAAGTAACGAGAGGTCTTTGGGGATCTTGTTTCGCCCGTCAAATCGAAGCTCCCCTGAAAACTCGACGTATCGATACACCTGATCCGTCTGTACTGCTTCCATCCTGTGGCTCCTTAAACCCATGTTGACCAACGTCGAATCCGTGGGGAAGAAAAGGGGACAGGTCCATTTCCTCCACTCCATCTTCCTCTTCCTCAGCCCGTGCGGGGCGGGGGAATGTTCGAAAAGCCACCGACGCCTGTCCGCTGTGTTAATCTGGACCTGTCCCCTTTTCCCTCCCAAGAGTGGTTGCTTTGTCGATTCAATGGCCGACTACATTTTGGTTGCCCACTTCCTGATTATGTAGCCAAACAACCAACATATAGTACCGTTGAAAACTAAAGAAAATGGCAATCCAGCAGTAAAAAGTTGAAGTCGTGTGCCGTTGTCACCAAAAACAAAAAGCCATCCAAAGAGTTCCGCCAAACCTAATATAAACTCAAGATTACCTTTCAACGGGTGCTGAATGGAAAACAGCTCGGCAAAATAAATCAGTAACGTAAATAGGATGGCTGACAATGCCAGCCCCCATGGAAAGCGAGTAGAACGAAGACACTTCCACAAAATAGATTTTACGACATCTGCGCTCATCAATAGCTGTCCTTTGAAGCAGAGGTTAGTGTACCCTCTGTTCTGTAAAAGTCCCTGCAGGGGCCGCGTTGGTGCGGGGCGTAGCGACGGCGAGCGCAGCGAGCCGAGCGAAGCCTCGCACCAACGCGGCGTGCGAACACCAAGCGGCTTGAACAGGGCGGGCCAAGACGGTTTCCTCGTTGGGCTTGGTTCTCAATCACTCCCTCGGAACGGAAGCTCCGCCATGACCCGCAAACTGCAATCTACCGGTTAGCACCGGTTGGGGACAGCCTGGGCTATCCCGCACTGCGTGCCTGATCTTCGGGACTCTCCTCAGGCCCCAGCGGGGCCGACATGATGTTGCCAGGGCCGAAGGCCCTGGTCGCGTGATGCGCCGCGCATCGCAGCCCCGGGAGGGGCGACTGGCGGGGCCGATTTCCTGCTGCCCCTGCCGGGGCTCCGCGTGCGAGGGCGCGAGCTGAAACCAGGGCCTTCGGCCCTGGCAACACCATGCCGGCCCTACCGGGCCTGAAGCGGATAACACCGGTTGCCCGCAAGGGAGTGCGTGAGCAAGAAGCATTCACCCCAACCGTGGCCCCCACGCCGAGCGTTGCTCGGATCCCTGCAGCCCCGGCCTCTGGCCGGGGGTTGCGTACCGGAGGCGCAACGCTTGCTCCAACGGTAATCGACCCTCCGGCAGAGCCGGGGGCTGATGTTGCCATTGGCAGTGTCGTGCGCCGCGCCCGACTGGGCAAACTTTGCCGGCAAACGTCCGACGTTTGCAGTCGTGGCTGGGCGGGGGTCGATGAGCAGGGTATGAGCCGCCCTGCCCCGAAGCGACCTGCCCCCAAGATTCGCGCCACGCTCTACCTGCCCGCCGACCTGTTGGACGAGGCTCGCAACGCCGCCGTCCACTTGGCCGGCAACCCGGCGCGGCTGACGCTCACGAAGCTGGCCGAGAACGCCTTGCGGGCGGAGTTGGCGCGACTCAAGACGCTGTACAACCAGGGGCGCGAATTCCCGCCCCGGGACGAGGACTTGCGCGGGGGCCGGCCGATCGCCGCGTAAACCGTCATGCCCCCTGCCGGATCGCCCGTCGTCCCGAGCCCCTCGACCGCCTGGTCGCAAGCGGTCGCGTTCACCCAGCGAATCGACCAACCGACCGACAAGTCGGCGTCCCCCTCGAGCGACGTCCGCGCCGCCGACTCGGCCGCCGCGCCGTCGGCTGCCGAGTTGCGCCGGCAGTTGCTGAAAATGATCGTCGCCAACGAAAAACTGCGCCGCCAAGACCAACAGCAAACCGCCCGCTAAGTCGGGACGACCGTGTTCGTGAGCCTGCCGCTTACTTCGCATCGACCGTCTTTCGGGCGACGCGCCTGGCGTCGTTGCGCCGGGCGCTGCGCGCTGGCGAGCGGCGGGTTGACGCTCGCGCTGCTGATCGCGGCGCCGGCCCGCGCGGGCGCCAACGTCTATCCGCTGCAAGCTCACCTGCGGTCGGACGTGCCGCATCCGGCCGTCGCGCGGATCGTGGTGCCCGAGAACGGCGCCACCTCGTACGGCAGCGGCGTGCTGGTCGACGTCCGCGACGACTTCGGACTGGTGATCACCAACTGGCACGTCGTGCGCGACGCGGCGGGGACGGTCGAGGTGATCCTGCCGGGGGGCTTCACCTCGAAGGCCCGGCCGCTGAAGGTCGACTCCGATTGGGATCTGGCGGCGCTGGTGATCTGGCGGCCCCCCGCGGCCCCCGTGGAGATCGCCCCCCGGGCGCCGCAACCGGGCGAGCAGCTCACGATCTGCGGGTACGGGCCGGGGATCTACCGCTCGGCCACGGGCCGCTGCACGCAGTACTATTCGCCGCGGGTCGACCTGCCGCAGCACATGGTCGAGTTGAACGTCGAAGCCCGGCAGGGAGATTCGGGGGGCCCGATCTTCAACGAGCGGGGCGAGCTGGCGGGGGTGCTGTTCGGCGCCGGCGAAGGGACCACGCTGGGAAGCTTCGGGGGGCGGGTGGGCAACTTTCTCGCGTCGCTGGCGCCCGACATTGGCCGCGGCTCCGGCGAGGCCCCGCCGGTGCGACGCCCGGAGTTCGCGCTGGCTTCGACGATGACCTCTGCCGAGCCGCAAGGCGCGCCGCGGCCGGCGACCGCGACCGTGCGAGGCGGCGAGCAGGCTTCGCCGTGGGCGCCGGGGCCTGCGCCCGCGCCGGCCCTGGTCATGGGGACCTCGACCCTGCAGCCGCCGACGACCCCGGGCGCGTCCGCGCCTGACGCGTTCAATCCATGGGGGGAGGCGAGCTCGAGAGCCAGCGCCGCGGCCCCGGGTTCGGCCGCGAGCGGCGCGTGGCTCGACACGCTCAAAACCGCCTTGGCCGCGATCGGCGTCGTGGCGCTCGCGGCGCAGGCGCTGAAGCTGGTGCGGTGAGGGCTGCGGGCGACTTGCCGCGCTGCCGCGACAGTTTGAACGGCAGTCCTACGAGGCGCGATTCGCTCCGGCGAGGCGCTCGCGGAGGAGCGGCACGATCGCCACGGGGACAAACCGCGCCAGTTCCTCGTCGGTCGCCAAGGGCGCGATCTGCTTGATCAGCGAGCTCGACACGTGCGAGTACTCCTCGTCGGCCATCAGGAACACCGTCTCGATCCCCGGGTCGAGTTTTCGGTTGGCCAGCGTCATCGTGAACTCGGCCTCGATGTCTCCCAGCGTCCGCACGCCGCGGACGATCACCCGCGCGCCGATCTCGCGCACGAACCGGACGGCGAGCCCGGTGAAGGTCTCGACCCGGACGTTGCCGATCGGGCGGGTCGCCTCGCGGACGAGCTCGATCCGTTCCTCGGCGGTGAAGAGCGGCTGCTTGTCGATATTGATGCCGACGCCGACCACGAGCTCATCGACGAGCCCGGCGCTGCGTTCGATGACGTTGAGGTGTCCGAGCGTGATGGGGTCGAACGAACCGGTGTACACGGCGCGGCGGGTCATAGATTCGGTTCCTCGAACAGAGTCCGAGCGGTCAGGGGGAAAAGGTCGCGAGCGCCGACAGCAGGCGGTCGAGGTCGTCCGTGGTATTGTACCCGTGCGGGCTGATTCGCAACCGACCCCCGCGGCTCGCCAGGACGACCCCGTGCCGCAGGCAGTGGGTTCGCACCGCGTCGGCGTCGGCGCCGGGGAGTTCGAACAGCACGATTCCCGAGCGGCGGTCCCCGTCGCGGGGCGAGAGGATGTTCGCCCCGGCCGCGACCAAGCGGGAGCAGGCTTCGTCCGTGAGATCGAGCACAGCCGCGGCGATGTCGTCGATCCCCAACTCGAGCAGCATCGCCTGGCTCGCCCCGAGCGCGATCAGGCCGCTGGTGTTCCGCGTCGCGGTCTCGAACCGGGCCGCGTCGTCGCGGAGGCGGATCTCGCGCCGCAGGAAGTCGAACGGGTCGGTCATGCTGTTCCAGCCAATGCCGACGCGCCCCGGGTCGAGCTCGGCGAGCCGTTCGCGCCGGATTGCGGCGAATGCGGCTCCCTCGGGCGCCATCTGCCACTTCTGACCGTTGACCGCGACGAGATCGATCGGCACGGCCCGGGCGTCGAACGGAAAGGCGCCGACCCCCTGGATGGCGTCGACCACGAACCAGGCGCCGCGGGCGGCGGCGATCTCGGCGAACGGGGCGAGGTCGCGGCGGCAGCCGCTGGCGTAGGCGATCCAACTGACGCTCACGACGCGCGTTCGATCGTCGCACGCCGCGGCCACGGCGGTCGGGTCGACGCGCCCCTGGTCCGTCGGCACGAACCGCGTTTCCACGCCCAGGTCGGCCAGTTGCATCCAGGGGTAGGCGTTCGCGGGGAATTCGTCGTCGAGCGTGACGACGTTGTCCCCATTACGCCACGGCAACCCGCGGGCGACGAGGCTGATCCCCCCGGTCGTGTGGGGGGTGAAGACGATCTCAGCGGGATCGACCCCCACGAGCGCGGCCGAGGTGCGGCGGGTCTGCTCGAGGCGCTTGGCCCATCCGATCCACGCCGGCGCCCCGTCGCCGCCCGCCTCGTCGAGCCACGTGGCGAGCGCCTCGCGCACCGGCAGCGGCATCGGCGACACGGCGGCATGGTCGAAGTACGCCCACTTCCGCGTCACCGGCATCAACGCCCGGAACCGCTCGCGGGTGGCTTGAATCGAGGCGTTCACGTGGCAGGGACCAAGGGGTTGAACGAGCAGGCTGAGTCTCGCGCCGGCCGACCGTCGCTATTGCTCCCCGGCAGGCTGCTCGCCCATGTCGAGCGTCTTCCACAGGAACGCCCAGCGGTCGGCGGCTTGGTCGATGCGTTTCGAGGTGGGCGTGCCGGCGCCGTGGCCGGCGCGGGTTTCGACCCGCAGCAGGATGGGGGCCTCGCCCCCCTGGGCGGCCTGCATGGCCGCGGCGTACTTGAAGCTGTGCATCGGCACGACCCGGTCGTCGGTGTCGGCCGTGGTGATCATCGTGGGCGGATAGCTCGTCCCCGCGCGGATGTTGTGGTAGGGCGAGTAGGCGAACAACGCCCGAAACGATTCGGGATCCTCGGGCGCCCCGAACTCGTCGCGCCAGAAGTGCCCGGCGGTGAACTGGTGGTAACGCAACATGTCCATCACCCCGACCGCGGGGAGGCAGGCGCCGAACAGCTCCGGACGCTGCGTCTCGACCGCGCCGACCAACAGCCCCCCGTTGCTTCCGCCCATCACCGCCAGTTTCGCCGGTCGCGTGTACTTCTCGGCGATCAACCACTCGGCGGCGGCGATGAAGTCGTCGAACACGTTTTGCTTGTCAAGCTGCTTGCCCGCTTGATGCCATTGTTCGCCGTACTCGCCCCCGCCGCGCAAATTCGGCACGGCCAGCACGCCCCCCATGTCCATCCACACGGCGTACTCGACCGAAAACGCGGGGGTGATCGAGATGTTGAACCCGCCGTAGCCGTACAGCAGCGTCGGATTGTCGCCGTCGCGGGCGAGCCCCTTCGTGTGCGAGATGATCAGGGGGATCCGCGTGCCGTCCTGGCTGCGGTAGAACGCCTGGCGCGATTCGTATTGCGCGGGATCGAACTTCACCTGCGGCGCCCGGACCAGTTGCGACTCGCCCGAGCGGAGGTCGTAGCGATAGATCGCCGGCGGGGCGACGTACCCCGTGAACATGAAGAAGGTTTCGGTCGCCGACTGGCGCCCGTCGAACCCGGCGACCGTGCCGATCCCCGGCAGCGTCACGTCCCCCAGCGGGTCCCCCTCGGCCGTGAAGAGCTCGACCCGCGCGGCGACGTCCTGCAGGTACTGGCACACCAGCTTGCCGTCCAGCAGGCTCGCCCCGTCGAGCGTCGCCTCGACGGCGCCGACGATTTCCTCGAGGCGCTCCCGTCCAGGCTTGTCGGCGGGCAGGGCGACGATGCGCTTCGTGGGGGCGTCGAGGTCGGTGATGAAGTACAGCTTGTCTCCGACGTTGCCGATGAAGCTGAACTGGTTGTCAAAGTCGTCGATCAAGCGCACCCACGCGTCGGGAGCCGAGCCGACCGAACGGACGTAGACCTTGTTTTGCGGATCGGTGCTGCGCGCGATCGACAGTACGAGATGTCGGTCGTCGTCGGACCGCGAGATCCAAAAGCTCCGCGTCGGTTCCTCGGGGAACTCGTACACCAACTCGTCGGCCTCCTGCGGGTCGCCGAGGCGATGGAAGCAGATTTTCTGATTGATCGTCGCCGCTTGGAACTGGGCGCCCTCGGGGGGCTCGGGGTAGCGGGAATAGTAGAACCCGGACCCCTCGGCGTTCCACACGATATTCCCCCAGCGGACCCACAACAGCCGATCAGGCAGCTTCGCGCCGTCGGCAATGCGTTTCACCTCGATGATCGACCAGTCGCTCCCCGCTTCTTTCACGCAATACGCCAACAGCGAGCCGTCCTCGCTGACCGCGGTTTGCCCCAGCGAGAACGAGCCGTCCTCGGCGTGCTCGTTCGGATCGATCAGGACGCGCTCTTCGCCGTCGTACGCGTCGGACCAGTACAGCACCGCTTGATCCTGCAGGCCGTCGTTCTTGTGAAAGAAGTACCGATCGCCTTCCTTCCACGGGGCCGAGTAGCGGGGGTAGTTCCACAGATCGGTGAGCCGTCGGCGGATCGACTCGCGCGCGGGGATCGCGTCGAGAAACGCCCGGGCCACGTCGTTCTGCGCGGCGACCCACGCGGCCACTTCAGGCGATTCGCGGACGTCAGCTTCGAGCCAGCGATACGGGTCGGCGACCTTCGTGCCGTGGAAGTCGTCGAACTGCTCGACGCGACGCGCGGGGGGATAACTCAACGAGGCCTCCTTGCCGTGGACGACTCCGACGACGATGCCGACGACTAGCAGAGCGAATACGAAACGCACGACGGGCCTCCTGAGAACGAATACTCCGCTCGCTCCCGCCGAAACGGCTGGGCCGCGGCGGGAACTCAACTGCTCGCGCTGCGGTAACTGACCAGCGCCCGTTGGAACACCCAACGACTGAACGCCAGCGCGGCGATCGTCGCGACGACGGCGAAACCCGCCAGTTGCATACGGTACGAATTGTCCGCCGAAAACGGCTTCGCCATCAACCCCGCGGGGACGTTGATCACCACCAAAATCGGGATTACGAAGGTGAACGCCCACCGCAACGGCCGACCGTACGGGCCGTCGTAAATCTCCATCGGGTAGCGCGAAAAATTGGTGATGTAGAACCAAAAGTCGTACAGCGACTGGTTTCGCCCCAGCCAAATGCTGGTCGCCGCCAGCGCGATCATGATGCTGTACAGAATCAGCACCCCCGCGACGACGAACACCGGGTACAGCGCGACCGCCGCGAGCGTCAACTGCCGTCCCGCGATATGAGGCAGCGCGTACGCCATGAGCCCGATCGCCACGATAAAATTCCCCAGCGACGACCAGTTGACCCGCTGCAGCGACACCAAGAACTGCGTGTCGATCGGCTTGAGCAGCGCAAAATCGAGCCCCCCGGTGCGGACCATCTCGCTCAGCTCCTCGGCGTTGGGCATGAAAAACGCTTGCACGAGGCTGTTGACGAACATCGTCGTCGCGATGAACACGAAGAACTCGTATTTGTCCCATCCGGCGATGTCATGGGTGTAGTTGAACACCAGCGCGTAGAAACCCAGGTTCATCGCCATCCAGGTGGTCGACGAAATCAGTTCGATGATGAAGTTCGCCCGAAACGTCATGTCCCGGATGAGACTGTTCCGTGCGAACGTCAGGAAGACCGCGATGTAAGCCATGGGGGATTGGGGACGAGGCGTGATGGCGAGGGGCGACAACCAATAAAACGGCGCAACGCCGTACGCTTGCGGCTTAGCCGCCGTAACCGCTGTACCGCCGATACCCGGCGTTCAGCGCCCCGCGACTGGCGACGATGAAAAACACGACCCACAATGCCTGGATCACGAGTCCGCGGGCCAACTCGTCCGGGGGGATCTTTCCCAAAAAGATCGCCGCCGGGTAATACGCCAAGTACTTCAAGGGCAGCATGTCCACCAGTCCCTGCCACGGTTGCGGCAGGATCTCCAGCGGGAACATGTGCCCGCTGCAGAAGAAGTTGAACAACATGTACACGAACAGCAGCGACGACACTTCCAGGAACCAAAACGACAGCATCCCGATTGTCGCTTCCAGGAAGAACCCCAACAGAAACGCCATCACCAGAGACGCCAAATAAGCCGCAAACACCTGCGGCTCGGGCCAGCCGGGGAAGTAGCCCCGGCACAAGAAGAACACCAGGGCAAAGGGACCCAAGGCCACCGCGTAGTAGACGATCTTGTGGGCCACCCGGGCCAGCAGCAGAAAGCCGATCACGTCGATCGGCTGGATCATGAATTTCTTGATCTCGCCGTCGCGAACCTGTCGGGCGAGCCCCGACGCCAGACCCGGCATGCTCGAAAACGCCCGCGTGATCGTCGTCAGCAGGTAATACGCAATCACGTCCTGCCGCGTGTAGCCGACGATCGTCCCCCGCCCCGCCCCGGCGAATACGGCCGTCCACAGAAAGATTTGCGTAACGATCGGCAGGAACCTCATCAAGGTCCCGAGCGCGAAGTCGCCGCGGTAAACGAGGCGCTCCTCGACGCAGATCCGAAAGATCGTCCACCAGGTTTGAGCGCGAGCAAGCATGGCACGGGCCGGAAGCGACCCACCGGAATTCAACAACGGCCGCGACCTCCCTGGTCGCCGGGGGCAAGCCTATCACCGGTCGCCGCGGACGGGAAGCGACAAACCGCCGCTACGACAGCGCCGACAGCAAGCTGGCCACGTACTCGCCGACGTCGCGCAGCACCTTCTCGCGAGGCGCCTCCGCGGCGATGCGCCGCACGATCGCCGAGCCGACGATCAGCCCGTCGGCCGCGGGGGCCAACAGCCGCACGTGGTCCGGGGTGCTCACGCCGAACCCGATGCAAATCGGCAGAGCCGTCTGCTCGCGAAGCCAGCCGACGTTGTCGATCAACTCCGGGGGGAGCGCGGTCCGCTCCCCCGTGATCCCGGCGACGGACACGTAGTAGACGAACCCGCTGGAGGTTTCGCAGATCCGCAGCGCCCGGTCGCGCGGCGTCAGCGGCGTCACCAACTGGATCAGCGACAGCTGGCGCTCGGCGCACACCTGGGCGAGCGCCGGCGATTCCTCGACCGGCAAGTCCGGCACGATCAGCCCCGCGACCCCGGCGGCGCGGACCTCGTCGCAATACTTTTCGATCCCGTGACGGTAGACGATCGCATAGCTGACCATCGTCACCACGGGGGCGGCAAGCTGCGGAGCCGTCTCGGCGAGCATCCCCAGGATGTCGCACAGCTTCACCCCGCGATCGAGCGCCCGGGTGTAAGAGGCCTGAATGACCGGCCCGTCGGCGATCGGGTCGCTGTAGGGAATCCCCACCTCGCACATGCTCGCCCCGCGGGCGACGAGCTCCCGAAGCACCGCGGCGGTAAATGCCACGTCGGGATCCCCCGCAGTGACGAACGGCATCAGGGCCTTGCGCTTCGCGGCGCGGAGACCGGCAAAGAGTTGGTCGATGGCAGGCATATGCGATAGTGGGCCAATGCCCGTTGTCAGCCGAGTGTTATGCGGCCCGGAGGGCCGAAGTCATGTCGCCAGGGGCGCCAGCCCCTGGTAGGTGATCGACGAATGTTGTCGTAGCCCCGAAGGGGCGGCAGGCAAAGGCCCGACTGCCGCCCCTCCGGGGCTACGAATTCCTTGGCCTGCGTGACCAGGGGCTTTCGCCCCTGGCGACATGCCGCCGGCCCTCCGGGCCTTCGAATACTGCGCGCCTCACCCGAACTCCACCCCCTTCAGCCGCGCAATCTCCCGCGCGTCCTTGTCCCCCCGCCCGCTGAGGCACACCACGATCGCCTCGTCGTTCTTCCGCCCGCGGGCCAACTCCATCGCCTTGGCGATCGCGTGCGAGCTTTCCAAGGCGGGCATGATCCCCTCGGCCGCGGCGCAGGCGTCGAATGCCCGCATTGCGTCGTCGTCGTCGCAACTGGCGTATGACACCCTGCCGGCGTCTTTCCAGTAGCTGTGCTCGGGGCCGACGCCGGGGTAGTCGAGGCCTGCCGACATCGAGTGGACCGGGCTCGTCTGGCCGTCCTCGTCCTGCATCACGTAACTAAAACTTCCATGAAGCACGCCAGGGCTGCCGTAGGTCAACGGCGAAGCGTGATCCCCCGGCGCCTTGCCGCGGCCGCCCGCTTCGACGCCGACCAACTCGACCTCGCCGTGCGGGATGAAGGGGTAGAACATGCCGGCCGCGTTGCTGCCGCCGCCGACGCACGCGACCACCGTGTCGGGCAGGCGCCCGATCCGTATGCGGCTTTGGTCGATCGTCTCGCGGCCGATGACCGACTGGAAATCGCGGACGATCATCGGAAACGGATGCGGCCCGACGACCGAGCCGAGGATGTAATGCGTGTCTCCGACCGAAGCCATCCAGTCGCGCATCGCCTCGTTGATCGCGTCGCGAAGCGTGCGGCTGCCGCTGGTCACGGGGCGCACCTCGGCGCCCAGCAGCTTCATCGCGAACACGTTGGGCGACTGCCGGCGGATGTCCTCCTCGCCCATGTAGACGACGCAGGGGAGCCCGAAGTGCGCGCACGCGGTTGCAGTCGCCACGCCGTGCTGGCCGGCGCCGGTCTCTGCGATGACCCGCGTCTTGCCCATCCGCAGCGTGAGCAGCGCCTGGCCCAGCGTGTTGTTGATTTTGTGGGCGCCCGTGTGGTTGAGGTCCTCGCGCTTCAGCCAGATCTGCGCTCCGCCGACCTGCTCGCTGAGCCGGCGCGCGTGGTACAACGGCGACGGCCGGCCGACGAAGTTGGCGAGCAGGTCGTCAAGCTCGGCCTGAAACGCTGCATCGGCCCGGGCCTGGGCGTACTCGGCCTCGAGCTGGTCGAGGGCGTAGACCAGCGTCTCGGGAACGTACCGCCCGCCGAAGGTGCCGAACCGCCCCTGGCGGTCGGGAACCTGCGCAGAAGCGAGCGGGCCCGTCGCGGAGGCGGTAGTTGCGGTCGTCCGAGGGATGTTGATACTCACGATGGATCCCCTGCGATGGAGCCGGCCGACGGCCGAGAACGTCAATTGTCGACCGGCCGGCGGATTCCTTCAAGCGCAAACCTCAAGGAGCGACCGCCGAACCCCGACAGCTTGAATTGTGCCGGAATCAACGTCGATCCGAGCTCATCGGCGTTTTTCCGCGTTCCGTTCCGTTCTGGACAGTCATTGGCTGAGCGCTGTCGTCCACAACCCCAAGAGCCAGGATCGAACTGCCATGTCGTTAACCGCAGTGCGCACCCTCTTGCTCACCTTGTTCCTCACCGGACAAGCGATCGCCGCGGAGAGTTCGGCCCCCGTCGACGCCGACCTGCTGCTGGCCGGCGGGACGATCTACGACGGCACGGGCGCGCCCCCGCGGCCCGGCAGCGTCGCAATTCGCGGCGATCGGATCGTCGCAGTCGGCGAGTTCGCCGTGGGCGAGGCGGCCCGCACGATTGATTGCCGAGGGCTGGCGATCGCCCCCGGGTTCATTGATCTGCACAACCACAGCGACGCCGAGGATTCGCTCCTGGCGCCGGGGAACCGCGTCGGCGCCAACTTCCTGCTGCAAGGCTGCACGACGCTCGTCACCGGCAACTGCGGCGGCGGGGCGGCCGACGTCGAGGCGTACTATCGCGATCTCGAGGAGGGGGGCGTCGGCGTCAACGTCGCCCAGCTCATTCCTCACGGAGCGGTCCGTCGTCAGGTCCTCGGCAATCGCCGCGTCGACCCGACCCCCGAGCAGCTCGCCGACCTGTGCTCCCGCGTCGACCGCGGCATGCTGGCCGGGGCGTGGGGGATGTCGACCGGGTTGATCTACGTCCCCAGCTCCTACGGCTCCGTCGACGAGCTCGCCGCGATGTCGGCCCGCGTCGCGGCTCATGGGGGCATTTACGCCAGTCACATTCGCAGCGAGGACAATGCGTTTCTGGAGGCCGTCGACGAAGCCCTTGAGATCGGTCGCCGCTCGGGGGCGCCGGTCCACGTGTCGCACTTCAAGGTCTGCGGCAAGCCTTATTGGGGAACGGTCCGCACCGCGGCCCGCATGATCGAGCAGGCCCGCGCCGCCGGGATGACGGTTACGGCCGACCAGTACCCGTACCTCGCCACGTCGACTTCATTGGGGGCGATGATGCTTCCCAGTTGGGCCCGCGAGGGGAGCCGCGACGAAGTTGCCGCCCGCCTGCGCGACCCCGAACAGCAGCCGCAATTGCGGCGCGAGATCGAACAGGCTCTCTCCGAGCGGCCGAAGATCCATATCGTCGCCTGCCGGACGCATCCCGAGTACGCCGGCCGCGAAGTGCGCGAACTGGCCGCCGCGGCGGGGCTCGACGTGGTCGAGTTCGTCCTCGAGTTTCTTGCCGAAGAGGACCCGTCGGCGGTCAACTTCGCCCTCGACGAGGCGGACGTGCGATTCGTCATGCAGTTGCCGTGGGTGGCGACCGCCTCGGACGGCTCGGTGAAGGCGCCCTCCGACGCGGCGGTGCACCCCCGCAGTTACGGCACGTTTCCGCGCAAGGTGGGGTACTACAGCGTGCGCGAGAACGTCCTGCCGCTCGAGCAAGCGATCCGTTCCTGCAGCGGCTTGCCGGCCGACGTGCTGGGGATGGACGACCGCGGCTACGTGCGCGTGGGAGCAATCGCCGACGTGGCGGCGTTCGACCCGCAGAAGATCATCGACGGCGCCACCTACGACAAGCCGTACGAGCTGCCGCAAGGGATTCCCTGGGTGCTGGTCAACGGTGTCGTCGCGGTCGAGAAGGGCGAGCCGACCGGGGCGAAGGCGGGTCGAGCGCTGCGGCACGCGTCGCAACTGGCCGAGGCCGAAGTGAAGACGAACTCCGGCAAGTGACGAGCCCGCGCGGCGCAAGGCGGACTGGCGTCGGCGCCTCACGATTTTCCTCCCCTCCCCCCTCCCCCCTTCCGCTATGCCCGAACTGCCGGAAGTCGAGACGATGCGGCGCGGCGTCGAGCCGGCGGTCGGGGCGCGGATCGAACGGTTCGAGCGGCTCCCCTGCCCGCGAAAGCCGATTGCGATCACGCCGACGCTGCCGGCCTTCCGGCGCCGCGTCGAAGGGCGTCGCATCGCGGCGGCCGAGCGCATCGGCAAGCGAGTCGTGTTGCGGCTCGATGGCGCCGACGCGATCGTCTTCGAGCCGCGCATGACGGGGTTGTTGTTGCTCGACGAGCCTCCGGACCGACTCTACTGCCGGGTGCGGCTGGCCCTCAGCGGGCGCGGCCGGCTGCAGCAGATTCTCTACTGGGATCGCCGCGGGCTGGGGAACGTGCACTTCGTCGCTGCCGCGGAGTTCAACCAACGTTACGGCGCCGACGTGCTGGGCCCCGACGCTTTGACGATGACCGCGTCGCTGTTGTGCGAGCGACTCGGCGCCTCGCGCCGCGCGATCAAAGTGGCGTTGTTGGACCAGAAGGCCGTCGCTGGGATCGGCAATCTCTACGCTGCGGAGATCCTCCACGTTGCGGGCGTTCACCCGGAACGAGAGTGCACGAAACTGACGACCGCGCAGTGGCGTGCGATCGCCGACGCGACGGCCGAGGTCCTCGCCGAGGCGATCCGCTACGAGGGCTCCACGCTCGGCGACGGCACGTATCGCAACGCCCTCAACAAACAGGGGGCCTACCAGAACGCCCACCGCGTCTACGACAAAACGGGCCAGCCTTGCCCCCGCTGCGGCCGCGCGATCGAGCGGATCGTGCAGGCCCAACGGGCGACGTTCTTCTGCCCCGGGTGCCAGCGACGCCGTTAGCGGCGGCGGCGGCGCGCGGCAAAGCTGACTGCCAAGCCGACGCTCGCGGCAAGTGCCGCCAGCGGGAGGGACTGCGGCTCCGCCACGGCCGCGACGGGCGCCGTTCCCCCCATCTGACGCTGCCACGCCAGAAAATCGAACCCGTCGGCGATGCCGTCGCCGTTGTGGTCGCTGCCTGCCGACGTGCCGAAGTCGAGTTGCCACTGGGCGAGATCGCCGGCGGCAATTTGGCCGTCGTGGTCGTAGTCGCTCGCCAGCGGGGCGTAGCCGACCCGCAAAGTCACGGTCTGCATGTCTTGGTCGATGATCCACTGCAGTCCAGTCGGCGCCTCGGGGAACATCGTTTGAGTGAAAGCGCCCGTGATCTGGTGCGCTGATTCCATCAGCGACCATTGCATCCCGTAGGTCGGCGTGAAAGGAGCCGCCAGCGTCACGACAAGTTCCCCGGACAAATCGAGGTTGCCGTCCACTGTGAGCAACCCGGAACCGTTCCCGGAAGCTCCGGGGCCGACCTGCAATTCGACGACTGACGCCGACGACAGCGCGAGGTCGCCGCGGAATTCGATTTCGCCGCCGAGCAGGGCCAACGTGCCTTCGTTTGCGGCGAGCGGAACGTCGACCTCGATTCGACTGCCGGTTGTCGCTTCGAGGCGTCCCCGTTGTTCAAGCAATTCCGCTTGCACAGTCAGAATCGGGAGGGCGAGGTCGTAGCCGCCGAGGTCCTTGCCGCCGACAATCGTCCCCAGGTTCGTCAAAGTATGCCCTGGCGCAAGCAAGACGCTTCCGCGCCGCTGACTGACAAACGTGACGCCCGGCCCGAGCGTCAAATCGCCGGTCGCTTCGAACCCGCCTCCCTTGCCGCCTCGGATGCCTCTCGTCGTCGCGATCCCCGTACCGGACACGGACTGCGCCCCCTGGAACAGCAGCCGCCGAACGCCCAGGGACATTGTCCCGTTAAACTCCAACCCGTCGACGATGTTGACCGGCGGCGCCGGCGAGTACTCGGTTCCCAATGAAAAAGTTCCGTCGAGAGTCGTCCCCTGCAGCGTGACCGACGCGGTTGTTCTGACGCTCCAGTTGCCGGACAGCTTGCTGTGATCGACGACCATGGTGCCGTCGAGGGCGAGTTGGTTGCTTGTCGCGACGTCCGATTGCAGCAAGAGGTCGCGCAGAACGCCCCAGCTGAAGGACCAGCCTTGGCCAAGCGAGTCCGTTAATGTGCCGTTGCTGATCGTGGAGCCGGACGTGGCGAGATCCCAGGTCCAGTTGTCGTCGTCGGCGTCGAGCGAGGCTCCTGCGAGATCGAGGGTCGAAAATTTCACGAGGATCGCGTCCGGAGTCCAGGAGAGGGCGCGAATCTGGGCGAGGGTGGCGCTAAACGCCTGTTCCAGGACGCCTCCGGTCATGGCGATCGAGTCGGGCTGCGCGGGAATTCCGAACAGCTCGAGCGCCCCTCCTGAAACGCTGATCGCCCCTAGCGACGCCGGCTGCGTCGTGAGCGTGAGTCGTCCGCCGGACACGGAAACGCCCGCGGCGTTCGTCCACTGATCGCGCAGGTCGACCGTTCCGCCTGTGACCGACAGCGGCGCGTCAATCGACGAGGTTTTCGTGAGTCGCAGCTGTCCTCCGTCGGCGACCGTCGTCGGCGCGGCCAACTGGACGTTTTCCAGAGTGAGATTGTCGCCGGCCTTGATCGTATTGCCGTTGGGCAGCCCCGTAATCGTCCCGGAGACGAGCCGCGCATTGGAGAGACGCCAAATCCCGGGGATGTCGTTGAGGTTGCGCGCCGCCCCTTCGAGCGCCAGATAGGCCGAGGAACTGTGAAACCTGATGTGAGTGTCGCTCGTCGGGGCGAATGCAGCCAGGCGAGAATAGAAGACGTTCGCGTCCAGCGAGATCGTCGCGCCGTTGAGCCACGTCCAATTCCCGGTCGTCGCCAAATTGGTTCGAACGCGCAACGTGCCGCCGTCGACGGTCATGTTCGTTCCCGTCGCGTTCCACCAACCGGTGAGGCTCATGACGGCGCCGGCGGGAATCGTCACCGGCTGATCGAAGCGGTACCCGTATCCCAGGGAGCCGTCGTAGTAGAAGCTGTAGAGGTGCGCCTGGCTGCCGGGACCGATGTCCAACTGGCCGACCGTCGCTCCCGGCTTGAAGCTGTTGATGAACAGTCGACCTCCCTCGGCGACCCGCAGCGTTCCCTTGTTCGTGAACTGCATGTCGTTGTCGATCGTCACCTGGCTGACGGGGCCGATCGCTTCGATTGTTCCGTGGTTCGTCGCGCTCACGGCGCCCGTGTGGGCGTACCAATCATCGAGCATAAACCATCCCCCCTGCTCGGCGCGAATCGTCATGCCGTCGCCGATCGTCAACTGGGGGGAATCGCCGTGGATGGAGATTCGTGCGTCCGGACTGCAGCATGAGGACTGATCAGGACGCACGACGATCGTTCCGTTGCCGTGGATTTGCCGATGGCCGTTGGTGCGGAGGTAGATCGTGTCGCTCGCCTCGATCACGCCGCCGTCGAACGCGAGGTCCGTCGGCAGATCGATGATTCGGAAAGACGAGGCGGACGAGGCGTGCAAGGTCGTCGCCAGCGTGACGTTTTCCAAGGTCAATGAATCCGAAGCGCCGGCGAAGTTCACGAACGCGCCGGCCGGCCCCTCGAGCCGCGTGTTCGCCACTGTCCCGTTGCGAAGCAACAGCTTCCCCTGCGCCGCATGAATCCCGTCCAGCGCGGTCAGTCGGCCGCCGTTCAAGAGCAGCGTCACGTCGTCCGAGTCGAGCGTGATCCTGTCGACCGTCACGTTGCCGTCGACGACGACCTGGTGTTCGGCCCCCAGGGCGACGAGCCGGGCGTGGTAGGCGTTCCCCGGCGCGGGAGAGTCGTTTTGCGGCACGATCCCCGGGGTCCAACTCGCGGCGTCATGCCACGAGCCGTCAACCGGCTGTTGCCAGTAGACGTCGGTTTGAGCCAGGACGGGACCGCAGATCCCGACCAGCCACGACATGATCAACCAGAACGGCGCGCGAGAGCCCGACATCGGCGCATCCTCCGCAGACGAGATTAAGCTGCCACCGTACTGTCTCGCCGCTGCCGCCGCAACCAGTTCGCCGCTACAGTCCCGTAAGCGACTGCAGCGCCCGGCCGCGGAAGTCGCGCAGTGCGGCGATCATGTCGGGCATCGTCTGGAACCGCTTTGCCCGGTCCTTCTCGAGGGCCTTCATCGCGATCGCCGCCAGCGCCGGCGGGATGTTGCGCTCCGGGGCTCGCTCGCGCGGCTCAAGGGGCGTCTCGCTGACGATAAGATTGAACGTGTCGCTGACCTTTTTCCCCCGCAGCGGCTCGCGCAGGGTCAGAATCTCGTACAGCAGCGCCCCGACGGCATAGACGTCGGTCCGCTCGTCGATCTGGTCCCCGCCTCCCCGCACCTGCTCAGGCGCCATGTACAGCGGCGTGCCCGGGCGCTGGCTGACGTCGGTCAGCACTTCGTGCTCCATGTGTTTGTTGGCCGGGTCCTTGGCGCCCATCGCCCACACCTTGGCGACCCCCCAGTCGAGAATAATCACTTCGCCGAACGAGCCGATCAGGATGTTCTCCGGCTTGATGTCGCGGTGGACCACGCCGTGGGCGTGGGCGTACGCCAGGCCGTTGCATACTTGGACCAAAACCCCCAGCATCCGTTCCAGGTCGTAGGTCTCAAGGGCCTTGGCGTCGCCGGCGTCTTGCCGCTCGACGATCTGGCGAAGGTTCTCTCCCTGCACTTTCTTCATCGTGAAGTACAGTCGCGACTCGAGATCGCGCCCCAGATCGTACACCGGCACCGTCGAAGGATGCTGGATCTGCGCGGTCACGCGGGCCTCGCGCAGAAACCGGCTTTGCATGTACTCGTTGTCGGCCAAGTGGGGGTGGAGCGTCTTCATGACGACCGTGCGTCCCAGACTGTTGTCGCGGCACGTGCGCAAGATCGCCGAGCCCCCTTTGGCAAGGGGCTTGAAGTCCGAGTAGCGCCCGAACCCCGTCGTCTGGTACTTCGGGAGCTGCGCGTCGGTGTCCTTCACGTAGATGTGAGGATAGGTGTCCGTTCCGGTGACGGGCGGATCGTCGTCCTGAAAGTCGGGCATCGCGGCGGTCTCGGAAGAATCGGCGCCGGGGACGCTTCGAGCAGAGGCGTGCGGCGGGGTCGCTTTGGAGTTAAGTGTACGGCAGCCCACGAAAAAGCCAACGGCGCCGCGCCGCCGAGCCGAGAGAAAGTTTGCCGCGCCGCGGCGAAACCGGTCTAATTCACGGGCCATGCTGTCGCCTCGGTTGCGCGTCGAAGTCGACCGCAGCGGGCGCAGAGGAGAATGAGTCGCGGTCGCCCAACCTCGGCGTGCGACCGCCGAGATCCAGGCAGGTTGCTCGCGACGGAATTCTTGCGCTCGTTGCGGCCTCCGCGGCGAATTATCGATCTCGTCGAACGGGCTTGCCCCAACTTTCCTTGCAGGAGCTTGAGATCATGAACGATCGCCGCATCGTGACGCCCGCGTGTTGTGTGCCGCGACGGGAGTTTCTGACCCAAGCCGGGCGCAAGGTCGCGGGGATCGGAGCGGCGCTGGCCGTTGGACCGCAGGCGCTCTACGCGGCCGAGGCGACCTCAGCCGCCGCGGGGCCTGCCGTCGCTCCTCAGTCCCCGGTCGCCAAGGCCCCGTCAGCCGAGTCGCTCGTCAAAATCCTCTACGAATCGCTCACCCCCGGCCAAAAGGAACAAGTCTGTTTCGCTTGGGACCACGAGGACGACCAGCGCGCGCTGCTGCGGACCTACGTGAATCCCAACTGGATGATCACCGACCAGGAGATCAACGGCGACTTCTACACGCTCGACCAACGGGCCCTCATCCGCGCCATCGCCGAGGGGCTGCACGACCCGGGCTGGCTCGACAATTTCCACAAACAGCAACGCGACGACAGCGGCAAGTTCGGCAACGACGCCGCGATCGCCGTCTTCGGCACGCCGGGCTCCGGCAAGTTCGAGTTCGTCCTCAGCGGTCGCCACACCACGCTTCGTTGCGACGGCGACTCGGCCGACCACGTCGCCTTCGGCGGGCCGATCTTTTACGGCCACGCGGCCGACGGCTTCGACGAGAAGCCCGACCACCCGGGCAACGTCTTCTGGCCGCAGGCGAAGGAGGCGAACAAGCTGTACGAGATGCTCGACGGCAAGCAGCGCAAACTGGCGCTCGTCACGACGGCGCCCTACGAGGGAGCCGTCGAATTCCGCGGCGACAAGCGGGGCTTCGACGGCATTCCGATCTCCGAACTGTCGGGCGACCAGCAGGCGCACGTCCAGCAGGTTCTGCAGAAACTCGTCGAACCGTATCGGCAGAGCGATCGCGACGAAGCGATCGCATGCCTCAAGAAGCAAGGGGGTCTCGCGGCGTGCCATCTTGCCTTCTACAAGGAAGACGACATCGGCGACGACGGCGTCTGGGACATCTGGCGCCTCGAAGGCCCCAGCTTCGTCTGGCACTACCGCGGCGCCCCGCACGTCCACGTCTGGGTGAACGTGGCGGACGATCCGGGGGTGGAACTCAACGCGTGAGGCGGTGAGGCCCCGGCGCCGTTCCGCCCGCGAAGCAAGTCGCCCCGCCTCAACAGAAAGCCCGGCAGGATCTCGTCGTCGGCCAACGCCGCAAGTATGATGGGCGTTTTCCACATCGCCGTTATGCAGCGGAATCCTCGCCATGCCCGTGCCGTACCCTGCGTCGTTGTCTCGTCGTTCGCTCCTCCGTTCCGCTGCCGCGACCGCGGCGGCGACGTCGCTCCCCGCGTGGTTTCTTGAAGGCGCCGTGGCTCAGGAAGCGGCGCCCGTGAAAAGCCCCAACGCGCGGCCGCGGGTCGCGCTGATCGGTTGCGGCGGGATGGGGTCGTATGACGCGACCCTTGCCCAGAGGTTCGGCGACATTGTCGCGGTCTGCGACGTCGACGCGGGTCGCGCCGCCGAAGCCCGCGCGAAGTTCAATTCCGCCGAGGTCTTCTACGACTTTCGCAAGGTCTGCGAGTCCCCCAAGATCGACGTCATCGTCAACGGCACTCCCGACCATTGGCATACGCTCGTCAACCTGCGGGCGCTCGCGGCCGGCAAGGACGTGTACGCCGAGAAGCCGCTCACGCTGACCATCGACGAAGGCAAACGGCTTGTCGCGGCGGTCAAGGCCGGCGACCGCATCCTGCAGACCGGCAGCCAGCAGCGCAGCGACCGCAACTTCCGCTTCGCGTGCGAGTTGGTCCGCAACGGTCGGCTGGGCAAAATCACGCGAGTGCAGACCTGGCTCCCCGAAGGCTTGCGCGGCGGGCCGTTCGTCGAGCGACCGGCGCCGCAGGAGCTCAACTGGGACTTCTGGCAGGGCCAGACCGCGGCCCGCTCGTACGTCCCCGAGCGATGCCATCGCACGTTCCGGTACTGGTGGGATTACTCGGGGGGGACCGTCACCGATTGGGGCGCCCATCACAACGACATCGCCCTCTGGGGCCTGGGCCGCGACGGCAGCGGGCCGTCCGCCGTCGAAGGACAAGGACTCGTCGAGACCGTCCCCGGCGGCTACACGGCGCCCAACGCCTACCGCATTCGCTACGCCTACGACGACGGCGTCGAGCACATCTGCCAGTCGACCTCCGCCAACAGTTGGGGCGGGGCGGTCGTCGGCAAACCGAAGGAGGGCGAACGCTACCACGGGGTCATGTTCGAGGGCGCCGACGGCTGGCTCTTCGTCACCCGCGACGGCAAGCTCGAAGCGAGCGATCCCGAGCTGCTCGTCGCCCCGCTCCCGTCCGACGCTGTGCGACTTTACGCGAGCGACGATCACATGGCGAACTTCTTCGAGTGCGTCGCCACGCGCAAGCAGCCGATCTGCCCCGCGGAGGTCGGCCATCGCTCGGTGTCGCTGTGCCACTTGGGAACAATCGCGATCCGACTGGGCCGCAAGCTGCAGTGGGATCCCGTGGCCGAGGACTTCGTCGGCGACAAAGAAGCCTCGGGCATGCTCGTGCGCGAGATGCGCAAGCCGTACGATTACGACATGTGAACGTGAATTGCGCGACGCATGCCACAGCGTCCGTCAAAGAGTTGATTCGGCAGTGACCGCCAGATCGCTGCCCTGCCAAGCCCGGGAGAAATGTGCCGACGATGTTATTGCGAACTGCGAGTGCGGGGTTGTGTTTGCTGTTGGCCGCGGGATGTTCGGGGAAGGATTCTGCCGGCGGAGGAGATTCGCCCGAGAAACTCTCGTCGAGCGCCGCAGCGACGACCGAGTCGGCGGAAGCGGCCCAATCGACCGCCGCGGGCGAACCGCTGCCGCTTGCCGAGGTGCTGGCGAGCGTCGACTTCGCCAAGTTCAAGTTCCCCGCGGAGGCGACGCGCACCGAGACCCGCGCGACCTCGGCCTTCTTCAGCATCGCCTCGCAAGGTGCTGAGCAGACACAGGCGATCGTCGCCGATTTGCGAGCCCAGCTTGCCGCCGCCGGGTGGAAGGAACTTCCCGCGAGCGACCCCGTGGTCGGCGACTGGGGATGCCAGTTGTTCTCGGCCAAGCGCGGGGTGATCCTGCAAACCAGCGTCGGAGTCAGTCGCGGCGCTGCCGACGGCGACGAGCTCAACGCGACGCTGTTGCTCGTCGGCTGCGTCGACGCCCGCGATCTTCCCCGCCCCGAGCCGCGGTCCGAGCAGTCGGCTCTCCCGTCGATGGTCTTGTATACGACCAAGATCGACCTGAAGCAGCTTCGCGAGTTCTACGCGCGCGAGCTGGCTGCACTCGGCTGGACCGAGTGCGAATACAAAGAAGTCCCGGGGGTCGAACTCCCCCCTGCGGTCGTCGAGCGGAGCCAGTCGTTTCTCAAGCGAAGCAGTCGGCTGACGATGAACTACTTTCCCCCCGACCCCGCCGACGCCGCGGCGGAGACCCGCGTGTTCGCCCAGGCGACGGTCGTGAAGATCGAACTGCCGATCATTCCCGACGCCCGGCTGGTGCAGTTCGCGGACGATCCGCCGTACTTGTACTACTATTGCCCGCAGGATCCCCCGGAGATTGAGTCGTTCTACCACGAGCGCCTCGCCGCGGCGGGGTACGAGCTGGAACCCGTGAAGCCCGCTCCGAGCGAGAAGGATGACGAGTCGAGCAAGATCTCGTGGCTGGCGACCCCGGCGACGGGCGACCCGTTGCTGGTCGAGTTCCTCGATCTCGGCAAGCACTCGGTCGTGCAGATCAAGAAGAAGTGAACGCCGCGCGGAGCGGGGCTCCGACCGGCCGCGTTTCCACGCTCTCGTCAAGTATTCTCGCATCGAGCTGACGCATGACACGTCGTTCCCGTCGTCGGTTGGCACTCATCTGCCTCTGCGTGTTGCCTCTCGGCGCCGCGACTCCGGCCCGGGCGGAGCAGCTCCCCCGCTCGACGCCCGAGGAGCAAGGGATCGCCGGCGCGGCGATCCTGGAGTTCGTCGAGGAACTCGACAAGTTCGACCAACTCAACAGCCTGATGTTGCTGCGGCACGGTCGCGTCGTCGCCGAGGGGTGGTGGAGGCCGTACGAACCGCAGCATCCGCACACGCTCTACTCGCTGTCGAAGAGCTTCACCTCGACCGCCGTCGGTCTGGCGATCGCCGAGGGAGAGCTTTCGCTTGACGACCCGGTGCTCGACTTCTTCCCCGGCTGGGGACCCGCGCGGCCGAGCGACAATCTCAAAGCGATGCGGGTCCGCGACTTGCTCAACATGAACGCCGGCCAGCATGCCGAGGACGTCGCGACGATCCGATTCGACCTTAAGGAGTCGCAGGTGAAGGCGTTTTTGAATCTGCCGGTCCCCCACAAGCCGGGGACCCACTTCGTGTACAACACGCCCGCTTCGTACGTCTGCTCGGCGATCGTGAATCGCGCGACCGGGCAGTCAGTGAACGAGTATCTGCAGACTCGGCTCTACGAACCGTTGGGGATCGAGCGCCCCCGGTGGGAAAGCACGGCCGAGGGGGTCAGCCAGGGCGGGTTCGGGCTCCATCTCAAGACCGAGGACATCGCCAAGTTCGGCCAGTTGCTGCTGCAGCGCGGGCGGTGGGGAGAGGGAGACGACGCTCGGCAAATCGTCCCGGCCGAGTGGATCGACCTGGCGACCAGCCGACAGACCTCCAACGGCAGCAACCCGGCGAGCGATTGGGATCAAGGGTACGGTTATCAGTTCTGGCGCTGTCAGCCGCGGGGCGTTTACCGCGGCGACGGGGCGTTCGGGCAGTACTGCATCGTCATGCCCGAGCAGGACGCCGTGCTCGCGATGACCGGCGGCACGGGCGACATGCAGGGCGTCATGAACGTCGTTTGGCGAACCCTGGCGCCGGCGTTGTCCGCTGCAGAGCCGCTCCCCGCCGACGAAGACGCCGGGCGCCGTCTTGCCGAGCGGCTCGCCGGACTTGTCGTCCCGACGCCTGACGGCGAGCCGACCTCGCCGCGGGCTGAGGAATTCGCCGGCAAGACCTTCAAGTTCGCCCCGAACGTGCGGCAAGTCGAATCGATTCGCTTCAACTTCGCTGAAGCGGGGTCGACGATCGCTCTGCGGGCCAAGGGGCGCGACTATGCGATCGCCTGCGCGGGCGACACGTGGGGCGAGAGCGCCGTGTGGCCGCGACTGGCCGTCGACCTCCGCGGTTCCAGCGAAGACTCTCCGGCCGCGGGCGCCGGCGCGTGGACGAGCCCGAACGTCTACTTCGCCAAGATCGTGCAGTACGAAACGCCGTACTACCAGACGCTGCGCTGCGAATTCCTGGCCGGCGAATTCCTGGCCGGCGAAGTCGTGCTGACGATGGCCGACAACGTGGCGTTCTGGGAGAACAAACCGACGACGCTCGTCGGCAAGATCGAGTGATTCGCCGGGCTGTTCGCGACGCAGGCGATCGAACGACGAGTCACTGTGCGCTGGTGATCACGCCGAGCAGTTCCTCCTTGATGCGGCCCAATTGGTCCGCGTCGGTCGCCTTCCGTTCCTCGCGGTCGGTCACGTAGAACACGTCGACCACTTGATCCAGATAGGTGCCGATCTTGGCGTGGCGGATCGTCAAGTCAAGGTCGTGCAGCTTGCGCGCCAGATCGTAAAGCAGGCCCAGCCGGTCGAAGGTGAAGACCTCGACGATCGTGCACTCGGCCGAGGTGGTCGTGTCGATTCGAACTTGCGACGGCAACTGCGTGAGCTTGGCGGTCTGCTCGGCTCGATCGCGGCCCCACACTTGGCGAAACTTGGGAGGCTCGTGTCGGTCGACCGAGCCGGCCATCAGGCGGGCGATCTCGTCGAGCCGCTCCAAGGGCGTGCCGTCGGGGTAATCGGGATCGGTCGCCACGTACCTCAAGACCAAGAGTTCGCCCGGCAGCGTTTCGCTGTCGGCGGCAAGGATCTGCAGCCCGCGGCTCGACAACGCGCCGGCCATGCCCGAGAAGGCGCCTCGCCCCGGCCCTTGGTCGACCCCCGCGAGGAACTCGACCGTCTTCGTCCCGGGCTGATTCGCCCCCCAGGCGACCGCGCCGCGGGCCGCCAGTTGCCGAAACCGACGCAACGCGTCGGCCAGCGCCCGCGGTTCGCACGCGGCCAACAGCCCCTGCGGCAGGGAGTCGGCTTGGTGGGCGTACCACGGGTCGTTCCGCTCGGCGTCGGTCAAGCTGCGCAGAACTTGCCGGCGGCGCTCGGCAAGGCCGACGTGGTCGGTGCCGGTCACCCCGATGCCCAACTCCGCGAGCGTACGGTGATAGAGCCCGACCAGCACTTCGACCTTCCAATCGGTGAGCACATCGGGTCCCACGGCCGCAAGGTCGGCGCAGGTGAGCACGAACAGCATCCGCGCGCGTTGGCTTGTTCGCACCAAGTCGGCGAACTCGGCAAGAAGCTTGGCGTCGCTCGTATCGCGACGAAACGCCAAGTGGGACATCGCCAAGTGCCGCAGCACGAGAAACTCCAGGTCGTCGACGTCGGCTGCGAGGAGCCCCAACCGGACGCCGGTCTCGCGGGCAAGCTGTCCGCCGATCTCGCTGTGATCCCCTTCGCGCCCCTTGCCCAGATCATGCAGCAGCAGCGCGAGATGGAGAATGCGTTTGTTCTTGATTGCGCGGTAGGCGTCCCCCAACGGGCCGGGCTGATTGGCGAACTCCGCCGCGCGCCGCACCGCCAGCAGGCAGTGCTCGTCGACCGTGTACTTGTGATACTGGTTGAACTGCAGCAGGCACCGCGCGTGCTTCATCGCCGGGATGATCCGCTCCAGATAACCAAGTTCGTGCAGCCGCGCGAGCACGTCCCCGACGAGCGCCGGGTCGGGCAAGATCGCCAAGAACCGCTGCGCCGCCGCGGAGGACAGATCCTCGCTGCACTCGGGGGCGCCCAGCAGCAGGGCGCTCCACACGCCCTGATCGAACGGCTTCTTCTCGCGGACCGACAACTCGACCAGTTCAATCGCCGCGTCGAGATTGCCGCGGATCCGCGACAACCCCGCGGGGGTCGCGGAGATCGACGACACCCCGACCTTGACGTCCCCCGCGACGGTCCGGCCCAGCACGGGGTCGAGCACGCGCGAGACCGTCGACGCGGTCGCCGCGGCCACGCGTCGCCGCACGAGCTGCCACAAGTGGTTCGTGTGGCGAAAGTAATCGCGCATGAACTGCTCGACCGGCAGCAGCCCCTCGCCCCCGCGGTAGCCGAACTTCTCCGCGATCCGCAGTTGCTCGGCCCGGTCGAGCAGGTCCTTGGCCGTGCCGGCGTGAAAGTGCATCTCGTTCCGCAGCCGCAGCAGCAGCGATTGAGCCGACTGGTACCGGCGATGTTCCAGCTTCGAGAGGGCCCCCATCATGAACAGCCGGTCGGGGTCCGACTCGCCGCTGTCGATGAAACCGAACCAGCGGACGAGATGGAGATCGCGCAGCCCTCCCCGCGAGCGTTTCACGTGGGGCTCGAGCTGGTAGACGCTTTCCCCGTACTGATCGCGCTCGGCGTTCCGCGCCGCTTCGAGGGACCGGGCGACGGCCTTGGCCCGTCGGCGAACCATCCGGGAGAACGTTTCGCGAAACTGGTCGAACAGCGGTTGGTTGCCCGAGAGGAGCCGCGCGTCGATCAGCGACGAACAAACGACCGCATCCTCGCGAGCCATCTGCACCGCTTCGGCCGGGGTGCGCACGCTGTGCCCCAGTTGGAGTCCCGTGTCGTAAATCGCCTGAGTGAACTCGCGCACCAGCGGCGCGAGCGGGACGCCCCCGGGGGAGTGCAGCACCATAAGATCGACGTCGGAATAGGGCGCCGCCTGTCGCCGACCGTGGCTGCCGAGTTCCACGAGGGCCACCCGCGTGCGGACCTCGCCGTACTGCGTCTCGAACGAGTCGACGGCCGCGAGAAAGAGCTTCTGCAGCACCCCGTCGATGAGCGACGCAAGCCGGGCGCACACCTGAATCGAGTCGAGCCCCCGATCGTGCAACTCGGCGATCCGTTGCCGCCCCGCGACCAGTTCCTCGCGAGCCGACTGGATAAGCTCGGCTCGTGAGGAATCAGCGGCGGACATGATGCGAGCTGTCAATCACGAAGCGGCTTGCGAGAAGACGATCACGAAGCACGGAGCACGCAGGCGGTGCGGTTCGGCCGATCCCAGGCAGGAGGACCACACGTCGCCTGAACGAGACATAACGTCAGGGCGGCAGCGTTTCGCCAACCCGTTTCCCGGGCTCTGTCTCATCCCCTACAACGCCTCGTTCCCCGTCTCTCCGGTGCGGATGCGAATCGTGTCGACCAGATCGGAAACGAAGATCTTGCCGTCGCCGATCTGACCCGTCTGGGCGTTCTTGATGATCGTGTCGATGACCGCCTGCAGGCGATCCTCGCTGACGGCGACCTCGAGCTTCACCTTGGGGACGAAGTCGACCGCGTATTCGGTGCCGCGGTAAGTCTCGGTGTGCCCCTTCTGGCGCCCGAAGCCGCGGACTTCGGTGATCGTCATCCCCGCGACGCCGGCTTCGCTGAGGGCGTTCTTGACGTCTTCAAGCTTGTAGTGGCGGACGATGGCTTCGATTTTTTTCATGACAATCAATTCCTCGGGATAATGACCGAACGCCATGGCGCCGCCGGGAGCGCCTCCGCTGAACGTCAAGTTACCGGGCCGGCGTCGCGGCGGCTAGTGGAGCGACGAGGGGACCGGGGGAGCGGAGCGCCCCCGCGTCGCCCTGTCAGGCTTCCCTCACGCATAAATGTAGCCTTCCTCGCCGTGCTCGATGAGGTCGAGCCCGCGGCGTTCGTCCTGCTCGCTTACCCGCAGGCCGACCATTGCGTCGACAAGTTTGAGAATGACGAACGTCGCCACGAGACTGAAGACGATCGTTACGCCCACGGCCACGACTTGGCCGATCAACAGCCGCGTCCCGCCCCCCTCGACCAGCCCCAGCTTGTTGCCGGCGTCGATGTCCCAGCAGGCGCGCGTGGCGAAGACGCCGGTGAGGATCGCCCCCAACGTCCCGCCGACGCCGTGCACGCCGAAGGCGTCCAGCGCGTCGTCGTAGCCGAACCGCCCCTTGAGCTTGCCGCACGCCAGGGCGCAGATCGCTCCGGCGGCGAATCCCATGGCGAGCGCGGGCATCGGGTTGACGAACCCCGCTGCCGGCGTGATGCACACCAATCCCGCGACGGCGCCCGACGCGGCGCCCAGCACGCTCGGCTTGCCGTTGTGGAGCCACTCGTACGCCGACCATCCCAGCACGCCGGCCGCGGCCGAGAAATGGGTCACGGCGAACGCGCTCGACGCGAGATGATCGCTGAGCAGTTCGCTTCCCGCGTTGAATCCGAACCATCCGACCCACAGCATTCCCGCGCCCAGCACGGTGTAGGTGAGATTATGGGGCCGCATGTCCTCGTGCCCGAACCCGCCGCGGCGTCCGATGATCAGGGCGCACAGCAAGGCCGAGATTCCCGAACTGATGTGAACGACCGTCCCCCCGGCGAAATCGAGGGCCCCCCCGGCCCAGGAGTTTCCTTCGCCGGCTTCGATGGCGGCGGTCGTGTCGAACGCCAGAATTCCCCCGTCCCACACCCAGTGGCACAGCGGGCAGTAGACGATCGTCCCCCACAGGATGCTGAACAGCACCATCGCTTTGAACTTCATCCGCTCGGCGAACGCCCCGCAGATCAAGGCGGGCGTGATGATGAAGAACATCCCCTGGAACAGCATGTGGCAGTACATCGGGATCGGAGTCCCGTCCACGTCGTACGTCGGTTCCTTCGGTTCGCCCGCCGATTCGTCCCAGGTCCGCTCAACCCCCTTCATAAACAGGTATTCGCCGTTGCCGACGTAGGGTTCGTCGCCGCCGAACGCGAGGGAGTAGCCGTACAAGGCCCACAGCACGGTCATCAGGCCCATGAGGAACAGGCACTGCATCATGACGCTCAACACGTTCTTCTTTCGGACCAAGCCGCCGTAGAACATGGCCAAGCCCGGCGCCGTCATAAACAGCACCAGCGCACTGCTGGTGAGCATCCAGGCCGTGTTGCCGGCCAGCAAGGCGGCGTCGGCGGTCTCGGCGACCGCAGCGAGATCGACGACCGGTTCGCCCTCTTGTCCGAAAGCCGTCGGGGCGAGGAACGTGACCGCGATGCCGGCGACAGTCGCGGCAACGGCGCGCGTAAGGAGAGTCGACATGACATGACCGCCTTGCTGTAGTGTTGATCCCAATCCGGGAACGCCCGGTCCGCGACTGGGTGTAGGATAGAAATGCAACTGCGCGGCGTAAAGGAGAAGTTATGAGCCGTTCGCCGGGCAAGCGTCCCGCCCAGGCGGCGCAGGGCCCGTCGAGTCGCCTGCTCAGGGGGTCGGCTTCGCCCACGGCACGTCAGGGGTCCCGTCTGCGGCGTTGGCCGCACGGGCGAGAACGAACAGATAATCGCTGATGCGGTTCAAGTATTGAACCGTCAGGGGTCGGACGGGAGCCTCGGCGGCGAGCGCAACGACCCCTCGCTCGGCCCGCCGGCAGACGCACCGGGCCGCGTGAAGAGCGGCTGCTTGGGGAGTTCCTCCCGGCAGGATGAAGGTCTTCAGCGGGGCGAGCCCCGACTCGAACTCGTCGATCTCGCGCTCGATTCGCGCGACGACCTCTTCGCCCAACAGCGGCAAACCCGTTGCGTCGGGAGCGGCCAGTTCCGAGCCGAGACAGAACAGTTCGTGCTGCAGCCGCTCGACCGCCGCGTCGAGGGGCGCCGGCAACGTCGCCGCTCGGGCCACGCCGAGAAAGGCGTTCAGCTCGTCGAGCGTGCCGTAGGCCTCGAGTCGCGGGTCGCACTTGCGGACCTTTCGCCCGCCGAACAGCGAGGTCTCGCCCGTGTCGCCCTGGCGCGTGTAGATCTTCATCGGGGATTCTCACAGGAATGCGAAAGCGCGGCGATCAAAGGGGGACAGGGAGTCGTGCTTCCCTGTCCCGCGCTCCAGGCAAGCTGAGGACAAACGACGACTCCCCTTGCCCAGTGATCGGTCGTTCCAAATGTAACGATCGTACGGCTGAGGGCGAGGGTCGCAGTTCTGCGGGATCCGTGCCACGGGGGGGATGGAGGGCTCGTCACGGGGAGGCGCATGAGGGAACGGGGAGTCTTTGTCGGCGTTCCCGGCGTCGAAAGCCAAGTCATCAGTGGGAAAACGACGCACGCCCCGCGTTGAGGGGTCCCGCTTGGCCCGTCGGCGGGTTTGCGGATTAGGCAATCCGGGGAGTTTTGCGAGTTGCCCGTCGCTGGGGCGATGACGACAATGTAGGCTTACCGTGCCTCGCCCGATGCGAGCCGCTCCCGCGGCGCCTCGGGCCAGGGAGGACACGACGGCTGCGGCGCTCCGCTGACGCCGTCCCTGTCTGTTTCAGTCGTTCAAACACCCGTAATGAACAGCCGACCGCCGCCGCTGGCGGTCCTGGTTTCGCCTCCAATCGTCGCGAAGAAGGAGCCCTCGATGGTTCGCGTGATTCTTGTCGTCGTCCTTGCCTGGGGTTGCTGGTCGGCCGAACGGATCCTGGCCGCCCCGGCCGGCGTCAACGACGCCTCGGGCCCCGGACCGGCCCGCACAGCCCAAGCGACCGACGCCCCTCCCGTCGACGCCGTCCCAGCGGAGCCCCCGGCGCTCGTCGCCGAAGCTGAGAAGCCCGCCGACTCGAAGGAAGCAGGCGAGGCGAAGGAGGCAAAGGAATCGTCCGACGACAAGAAGTCGGAGGAAGAGTCTGACAAGAAGTCGAGCGCCGCCGGCGATGAGAAGGCCGACAAACCGAAAGAAGACAAGGCGCCTGCCAAGGAGGAAAAGCCCGAGGCCAAGAAGCCCGAGCCCCACAAGGTCGAGACGAAAAAGCTCACGATCGAGATGGAGGTCGAGGGGGCGTTCGTCGCCAGCGAGATGACCGAGGTCCCGCTCCGACCGAAGAAGTGGAGCAAGTTCGAGATCGTCGAGGCGAAGCCCCACGGCGTCAAGGTTCGCAAAGGGGACGTGCTCGTCAAATTCGACGACGAGGATCTGGAGAAGGCGATCGCCGACGCGTCGCTCGATCAGCGGCTCGGCGAGCTCACGATGATGGAGACCGAGGAGCAATTTCCCCGGCTCGAGAAGGCGGTCGATCTGAATTTCACCCAAGCGAAGCGCAACTACGACCAGTTCGTCGAGGAGTTCAAGCGGTTCAAGGAAACGATGCGCCCCTTGTCCGAGAAGATGGCCAAGTACAATCTCAAATCGGCCGAGCAGTATCTCCAGAACGCCGAGGAGGAGCTCAAGCAACTGCGCCAAATGTACGAGGCCGACGAGTTGACTGAGGAGACCGAGGAAATCGTGCTCAAGCGGCAGGAGTTCGAGGTCGAGTACGCCAAATTTTACGTCGAGTACTCGCGGATCAACCACGACTACACGATGAACGTCGCAATCCCGCGGCGGCAGGAAGCGCTCGAACTCGGGCTCGAGGAGGCGACCCTCTCGTTCGATCATGCCAAGACGATCAAGTCGGTCTCGCTTCCCCGAGAGCGATACAAGTTGGAACAACTGCGCGAGGCGCGAGCCAAGAGCGTCGCCGAGCACGCCAAGCTGCTGTCCGATCGCGATCTCATGACGTTGCGGGCCCCGGTCGACGGCATCGTGTACTACGGTCGCTGCGTCGACGGGCGGTGGGCCGAGATCGGCAGCTACAAGTCCAAGCTGCAGCCTCACGGCACGGCGAGCCCCAACTCGGTGCCGTTCACGATCGTCTCGCCCGATTCGCTGTACATGCTGACGTCGATCGGCGAGAAGGACTTTCCGTCGATCTCCGTCGGGCAGTCGGGAACCGCCTCGCCGGTGGCTGATCCCGAGGTCGAGCTGCCCGCCAAGGTCCGATCCGTCGAGGCGGCGCCCGGCGCGGGGAACAAGTTTGCCGTCGAACTGGAACTGGACTGCGACAAGTCGCCCGAGTGGCTGCTGCCCGGCATGTCGTGCAAGGCGAAGTTCACGACCTATGTCGCCGAGGACGCGATCGTCATCCCGGCCGATCTGGTTCGCACCGACGACGACAATCCCAAACTGAAGTACGTGATGGTCGTCGAAAAGTCCGAGGACGACGAGGACAAGCCGGTCCGTCGCGAGATCAAGCTGGGCAAGACCAAGGGCAAGGAGGTCGAAGTGCTCAAGGGGCTCAAGGCGGGGGATTTGATTTCTAAGGAGCCCCCGAAGAAAGATTAATTGCCGCCTAGTCCGGGGCGTCGATCGGCATGGTCATGCCGCCTTGGTCGCCGGGTCTCGTTCTTCGTCGTACAGCCACGGTTTCACGGACGACCGCCATGTTCAGACTAAGCTTCGCCGCCGTTCGTCGTCTCGCAGGGGCCGTCGTCGCGTCGTGGGCGACGGTCTGGTCGATCGGGGCGTGCGGGTTGCGGGCCGAAGAATCAGGCGCCTCGGTCGCCGAAGCCCCGGTCGACTCGACCGATAACGCGACCGCCCCGAAGTTCCCCTACCCGCTGGCCCTGGAAGGTCCCGCCCCCCTGCCGATTACGCCCCCGACGCGGGAGTCGATCAACGGGTCGATCGAACGCGGCGTCGCGTTTCTCGTCGAGTCCCAAAACCCCGACGGTTCGTGGGGCAGCGCTCGGAAGACCAAGTCGCTGAACATCTACGCCCCCGTCCCCGGTTCGCACCAGGCGTTTCGCCAGGGGGTGACCGCGTTGGCGATCGTCGCGCTCTGCGAGGCGCGCCCCGGCCTGCCGGCCGAGTTGCACGAGCGAGTCGACGCCGCGTTGGCCAAGGCCGAACCGTGGCTGCTGGCAAGCGGAGAGCGTCTGCGCCGCGCCGAGACCGACGCCCTGTACAACGTCTGGGGCCATGCCTACGCCATCCACGCGGCCCAGCGGCTCCATCAGGACGCAGCCGGCGACGCCGAGCGACAAGCAAAACTGGTCGAGCTTTGCCGCGGGCAGGTCGACAAGCTCCGACGCTACGAGTTCATCAACGGCGGTTGGAGCTACTACGACTTCGACGGTCGCACTCAGCGTCCCAGCAGCAGCCCCATGAGCTTCACCACGGCCACGGTCCTGGTGGCGCTCAAAGACGCCGAGAAGCTCGGGGTCGAGTTCCCGCAGGAACTTGCCAAGAAGGCGGTCGAGTCGCTCCTGCGGCAGCGGTATCCCGACTTCAGCTTCGCCTACGGCGAGTACCTGCGGATGCGCCCGCGGATGGGCATCAACACGCCGCCGGGAAGCTTGGGCCGGTCGCAGGCGTGCAACCTGGCGCTGCGGTTGTGGGGCGACGAGCACGAGACCGACGAGGTGCTCAAGAACTGGCTCGATCGGCTCTACGCCCGCAACGGCTGGCTGAGCATTGGCCGCAAGTTTCCCGTGCCGCACGAATCGCACTTCGGCGTTGCAGGGTATTTCTACTACTACGGCCATTTCTACGCGGCGCTGTGCATCGCCGAACTGCCGGCGAGCGAGCGCCCCTATCACCAAGGTCATCTCGCCCGCCTTCTGCTCCCGTTGCAGGAAGCCGACGGCAGTTGGTGGGATTACCCGCTCTACAACTACCACCAGACCTGGGGCACCGCGATGGCGGTCTCGTCGCTCGTGCGATGTTTGCCGGGCGACGCTGCAAATGAAACGCAGTCCGCGACAGGCGACGCGCCGTCGGCGGGTTAGGCGCTGTGCTCGACCCGAGCCGTCGGCGCTAGATGCGGGCGATCCTCAAGCGGATTTCCTGCATGTCGGGCGCTCGATCGCACGACTTCTCCGGCTTGGCCGATTCTGCGGGTTGTTCAGCCCGCTTCGCCGCGATTGCTCCGGGCCTTGTCTTCGCCCCACACCCGGACTGCGGTTCGCGACCTACGTTTTCTTGTGGACGCAAGTTGCACGGCGACTTGCGTTCGCGGATTGCGTGCCAGCCCTCCTGGTTCGCGGTTCCGACTTGCACAGACGACGCTCCCCTGGCCGCCCCCCCGGCTTCATGCTCCCGACGCAAGCTCCCGGCACGCCTCCCAAGACTGACCCCGCATCACGAATGCTCGCTTGCAGCAACGAGTACGCCGATGGGCTTTCTCAAACAGTTCTTTAGCAACGTCTTCCAGGAAGAGTCGCCGGGAGTCGTCGCTCCGGACAGCAGTTTCGAACTGCTTACCGAAGCCGAACTCGAAGGGCACCTGGGAGTCTCGCGGTACGGCAGCTTCGTGTTGACCGACGCCGTGCGACCCTCGTACGGGCTGGAAGTCGTCCCCTCGGCCGGGTTCCGCCACGACGTCTACCGCGACGAATCGTCGAAGCGGGACGTTCCCGTGCTGATGGCCGCGGCTTCGCGCGACGAGTTGTTCGACGTGTTCATGGAGTTGCTCGCGCCGTTGGGGCCTGAGGTGGACGTGGTGCTCGAATCGAGCCACGACTACGGACGCTCCGGCCGCCAGGAGAGCTACCGCGAACACATCGATATGCCGATCTTGCAGAGCATCCTCTACGACTTCGAGGACTTGCTGGTCAACGACGGCTGCACGGGGATCGCGGTGCTCAATCCGAGCCGGCCTCAAGAAGTGCAGTTCGACGAGCACAAGTTGCTGATCGTCTACGGCGCCGACCTGACCGAGTACGAACGAGCGCTGATCGACGGCGGCCTGTATTGTCGCGAGGAGATGCGGTTCATCACCGAGGCCGAGCACGTCCACTCGACGACGGAAGAGTACATCGAGCAGTTTGAGGCGTTGAAGATGCGGCTGGGCATGGACGCCGGGTACTGATCCGCCCCCGATCGAATCAAACTGCCGCACCTGCCACTTGGCTGCGGCTTGCAACCGCCAGGCCGGCGATTCGGACGAATCGCCGGCCTGACTTTTTGCGCCGGGCGTCGCCGACGGCGAGGCCGGGCTTGCTAGCGGCGCCGGCGTTGCGACGCCCACCCGGCCTTGTCCGCTAGCGGCGAATTCGGGATGATCCGCGGCCTTTGTCCCGCGGCGCCCTCGCCTTGAGGCGCGTTTCCGCGGCATCAGCTCAGCCCCGCGGCGTTTGCGCGTGATTGTCTTGCCGACCACTTGTCGTCGTCGCCTGTCGGTCGCGGCTTGGTGCGCGCTAGTCGCGGGGTGCCAACAGCCTGCGCTGGGTCCGCAGGCGCCGCCGGTCTATTCCGCGCCTCCTCCCCCGGGGACGATTGCGACCGGGTTGGAGGCGACCCCCGTCGCGACGCTCGGCGACCCGGGCGTCGCCGCGGCAAGCGTCATTCACGTCCCCGTGGTCGATCGCGACTGGGCCTGGGAGCAGATCGTCGACGTGGTCGACGACTACTTCCGCATCGAGCAAGAGCGGCAAGTGCAACTCATCGGCCAAGTGCTCGCCGAGGGCCGGATCGACACGTATCCGCAGGTCGGCGCCACGATCGTCGAGCCTCACCGGCGCGATTCCGTGGGACGCTACAATCGCTGGGAAAGCACGTTCCAGACGATTCGCCGCCGGGCGACGTTGCGCGTCATTCCTGACCAGACCGGGTATCTCGTCGACGTCACGGTCGACAAGGAGTTGGAAGATTTGCCCCAGCCGGAGAGCGCCTCTGCGGGGATGGCGTCGTTCCGCAACGACGACTCGCTCTCCAGCCCCCGTGACGAGACGGTCAGCCGCACGCGGTTGTCTCCCTACTGGATCCCGCTGGGACGCGATCCGGCGCTCGAGCAGCGAATTCTGTCCGAGATCCAAGAGCGACTCACGTCGCCTGCGCCGTGACGGCTCTGGCGCGTTACGTCGTCGGCACGCCGAGTTTGACGATCGGCGCCGCTTCGGCGTCGGACTCGGCGGCGCGATAGACGGGGAGCCGGATCGTGAACGAGGTTCCCTTGCCGACCGCGCTCTCGACGCGGATGCGCCCCTGATGAGCTTCGATGATGTCGCGGCAGGTCGAGAGACCGACGCCCGTCCCCCCCTTGCCGGTGGCGTCGGGGCCGCTCTTGGTCGTGTAATAGCGGTCGAAGATCTTGGGAAGCTGCTCGCGCGGGATCCCGGCGCCGGTGTCGCGCACCACGAGATCGACCAGCCCGGCCGGTTCGTCGACGGAGATTCGCAGCGTCAGTTCGCCGCCGCCGGACATGGCTTGCCGGGCGTTGGTCATCAGGTTCAACAGGACCTGCTGGATCTGATTGCCGATCGCGCGGACCGGAGGAACCTCGGCGAAGTCCTTGTTCACGGCGACGCGGTATTTCATCATCTCGCGTTCCAGGAGCACCAGCGACTCCTCGACGAGCGCCGCGAGATCGGTCGGGCCGAACTCTTCCTTGCGGTTGCGGGCCATTCCCAGGACGCCGTTGGTGATCCGCTCGGCGCGTTGGGCCGCTTTGAGGATTTTGTCGAGCGCCTTGTCGCGCGTCGGTTCGTCCTTGTGCCGCAGGCCGAGCTTGGCGTAGTTGACGATCGTGGTCAGCACGTTGTTGAACTCGTGGGTGGTGGTGCCGACGAGCTCTCCCAGCGCGGCGAGTCGCTGGGCGTGCATGAGCTGCTGCTTGAGCTGGGCGATTTGCTCGGGCAGGCTGGGTGCGGCTTCGGGCATCGTCGGGTTCGACTCCACTGCTAGCTTGTTCAGGTCGCCGCCGCTCGCCCAGGTTGGCCAAGCCGCGAGGTCGCAGGCGCCCTATCTTCGCTGGCCGTTGAGAGTTAACGCGGCAGTTGCCGCGCGAGGCCGCCGACCTGTTTCACTATCGTCGAACCGCGGTGGGCGACTCGAACCGATCGCGTTACAATCTCGCCCCGCGCCGCCCGCTTCGGTCGGCGCAATTCCACGTCGACGACCTCGACCCCACGGACGGCTCCGATGAACAGCCTCAGTTCCTTGCTAGCAGAAGCGATCGATCTTGCCGAGAAGCTCGGCTTCACCGTTCGCCACGAGTTGCTCGACGGCGCCGGGGGGGGGCATTGCATCCTCTCGATGCGCAAACTGTTGCTGCTCGACGTCACGCAGTCGGACGAGGAGCAACTGGCCGACGTCGTCGATGCGCTCCGCGGCGAGATTCAACTGTGGAAGCATCCCGTCTCGCCGCAACTCGCCAGCAGGGTGCAATTGACGCAAGCGGCGTGAGGCGCGGGGAGCGTCGCCATTTGCATTCTTGGAAGGGTGGCTGGGGTCGCAGCGCAGCGGAGCCCCCAGGGGTTTGCTGGGGGCTCACTTCGTTCGACCCCAGGCGCCCTTCAATTTGGCAAATCGTACCACGACCGAGCCGCGGGGAGCGACGCTAAACGGCTCCGTAGAGGCCGCGCTCGGCGATGTACTCGGCGACGGAGTCGGGGACGGTCTCGCGCCACGATTCGCCCGCGGCGATGCGGCGCCGAATCTCGCGACTGGCGATCGGTGCGGGGGGCATCTCCACCAGCGCCCGTTTGATCTCGGCGAGGCGCTTCGACCCGACGTAGGGTGCGACGACCGAGAAGTCGACCGGCGGCTCCCCGGCGCGCGCGACGACCAGCGGCGTCGCGAGTTCGCAAAGCCGAACAGGATCGCGCCACCGGGGGAGATCGGCCAACGCGTCGGCGCCCATCAGCAGGAACAACTCGGCGTCGGGGAGTCGGTCGGCGAGCGTCGCCAACGTGTCGATCGTGTAGCTTGCCCCGCCGCGCTCGATCTCCAGGGTCGACAATTCGAACCGCGGGTCGACGGCGATGGCCGTCGCGACCATCGCGGCGCGCTCGGCGGCCGAAGCGACGGGGCCGATCGGTTTGAGCGGCTGGGCCGCGACGGGGACGAACAGCACGCGATCGAGCCGCCCCTGATCGGCGCAGCACGCCGCCAGCCGCAGATGGCCGTGGTGGACGGGGTCGAAGCTGCCGCCGAAGATTCCCAATCGCATGTCTTGCTCGCTCCTGGCGGCTGTCTTCCTGAGGGCGACTTTCGTATTATCCAACTCTGCCGGGCGGCGGCCAGAGCGTTCTTGCCGTGGGCGCTCGTGCCGACTTGCGATCCGTGCGGTCGGCGCCGCTGTTCCGTCGCCCCCCTTGCCGCCCCGCTTGCCTGAGGACCCCATGAAGGCGTTTGAAGCGACCCAGCGATATTTCCACCGGGCGGCCGACCTGCTCGACATGGCCGACAACATGCGCACGCTTGCGCTGACCGCGAAGCGCGAGGTCCAGGTGCAAGTCCCCATCGAGCGCGACAACGGCCGGATCGAGACCTTCATCGGCTATCGGGTGCAGCACAACAACGCCCGCGGGCCGATGAAGGGGGGGCTGCGGTTCCACCATGAGGTCGATCTCGACGAGGTCCGCAGCTTGGCGATGTTGATGACGCTCAAGACGGCGGTGGTCAACATTCCCTACGGGGGCGCCAAGGGGGGGATCGCCGTCAAGGTGCGCGATCTCAGCCGGCGCGAACTCGAGCGGCTCACCCGCAAGTTCGTCGACGCGATTCACGACATCATCGGCCCCGACGTCGACATCCCGGCCCCCGACATGGGCTCGGACGCCGAGTGCATGGCGTGGATCATGAACCAGTTCGGCAAGTACCACGGTTTCAACCCTGGGGTCGTCACCGGCAAGCCGGTCGAGTTGTACGGCATCCCCGGGCGCGAGGAAGCGACCGGCCGCGGCGTGGGGATCGTCACGATCAAGACGCTCGGTCGGTTGAACCGCAAACCGCACGAGTCGACGTTCGCCGTTCAGGGGTTCGGCAACGTGGGGTCGCACACGGCCAAGTTCCTGCGCGACGCCGAGTGCCGAGTCGTGGCGATCAGCGACGTCAGCGGCGGGTACTACAATCCCAAGGGGCTCGACGTGCTGGCCGCGATGCGCTACTGGACCAAGAACAAGTCGCTGGCCGGCTATCCCGACGCCGAGACGATCACCAACGAGCAGCTTCTGGAACTCGACGTCGACGTGCTGATTCCGGCGGCCTTGGGGGGAGTCATCCATGCCGAGAACGCGGCCAAAGTGAGGGCGCCGATTATCGTGGAAGCGGCCAACGAGCCGATCCGGCCCGAGGCGGACGACCTGCTCGCTGAGCGGGGTGTGGTGATCGTCCCCGACATTCTGGCGAACGCGGGGGGCGTGACGGTCAGTTATTTCGAGTGGGCGCAGAATCGCCAATACTACCGCTGGAACCTCGACCGGGTAAGGCAAGAGCTTGACCGCGTGTTGTCGCAGGCGTTCGAGGCGGTGTGGGACCTCAGCAAGGAACGGAACGTGAGCCTGCGCACCGCGGCGTTCCTGTTGGGGATTCAGCGCGTCGCTCAGGCGTCGGTGTTGGCGGGGATCGTGTAGTGCGAAGGCATTGGTTGGGAACGACCGAATAAAATGGCATAAGCGGCGCAAGACGGGAGGCTTGAATCCCTGTCCGAGCCAGCCGCGTCATTCGCGGCGGCTCGGCAGCGGACGGGGCGACGTCGGACGGGGTGAACGGTTCCCTACGGCGGATGAAAAAAAGTTGGGATCCCAACATTCGCGCGCATCGAGAGCGTCTGGAGCGTATTGCCGGCGTGGCCGGAAGGGACGTCAGCACGGGGATGCGCCCCGGGAGCGGGCGAGGTTCGCCTCATGCGATCGCCGTCGGCGGCGGGACGCGGTTTCTAGAACCTGCCGGTTGCAAGCAATGGCAACGACAGGCGTGCACGGCCGCGCGATCCGCCGACTCCGGCCCGCCGCGAACAAGCACGCCGAACTCCGAGGTCGAACGAGCGACATTATCGCAGAGAGCGTGGCCCAATTTCGTCCGAAAATCAGAAAGATATCGGATTGCGGAAGAGGGGGTGGGCGGCGGAAACTCGTCCTGCTCGACGGGCGTTTGCACGCGACCTGTTCTCACTCCGGGAGGCGAACAATGCGGTTCTTACGGGTGCTGGTTGTCGTCGGTGCGACAGGTCTTGTCGCGGCTTGTCAGGAATGCGCGCCGGGCGCCGAGAATCCGATCATTCATGCCGACGTGCCGGACATGGCGATCATTCGCGTCGGCGAGACGTACTACATGTCGAGCACGACGATGCACATGAGTCCCGGGCTGCCGATCATGACGTCCCGGGACCTCGTCAACTGGCGGCTCGTCGGCTACGCCTACGACAAGCTCGACGACGTCGACGCGCTCAATCTTGAACACGGCAAGACGAGCTACGGCGGCGGCTCGTGGGCCAGCAGCTTGCGCTATCACGACGGCACGTACTACGCGACGACCTTCTCGGGGACCACCGGCAAGACCTACGTCTACACGACCGAGGACATCGAGAAGGGGCCGTGGCGCGCCCGCTCGTTTCGGCCGTCGCTGCACGACCACTCGCTGCTGTTCGACGACGACGGGCGGGCGTACATGCTGTACGGCGCCGGGGACCTGCGGTTGGTCGAGCTCGAGGCCGATCTCTCGGGGATCAAGCCGGGGGGCGTGAACCAGGTCGTCGTCAAGAACGCCGGTCTCGTCGCCGGCAGCAACGTCGGGCTGCCGGCCGAGGGGAGCCAGTTGTTCAAGGTCGACGGCAAGTATTACTTGTTCAACATCACTTGGCCGCGCGGGGGGATGCGGACCGTGCTTGTTCACCGGGCCGACACGATCGCCGGGCCGTACGAGGGCCGGGTCGCGCTGGCGGATCGCGGGATCGCCCAGGGGGGGCTGATCGACACCCCCGCGGGAGACTGGTACGCCTATTTGTTTCAGGATTGCGGCGCGGTGGGGCGGATTCCGTACCTGGTTCCCGTGACGTGGGTCGACGGGTGGCCCGTGCTGGGCGACGAGGGGAAGGCGCCGATGACCTTGCCGCTGCCGGCGAGCCGGGGGCTGGCGCCGGGGATCGTCGACTCGGACGAGTTCGACCGCCGCCCCGGCGCGCGGCCGTTGCCGCTCGTGTGGCAGTGGAACCACAACCCGGTCGACGAGCTGTGGTCGCTCGACCAGCGGCCCGGGTTCCTGCGGCTGACGACGGGGCGCATCGACGCGGAGGTCCTCGCCTGCCGCAACATGCTGACGCAGCGAACGTTCGGACCGACCTGCTCAGGGACGACGGCCCTCGACACGACGCACATGACCCAGGGAGACGTCGCCGGGCTGATCCTGCTGCAAAAGAACTACGGCTTCGCGGGCGTGCGGTGCGACGGCGCGACGAAGCGGATTGTGATGCTCAACGCCTCGACGGGCGAGCCGATCGAGGCGGAGTCGATCCCGCTCGATCAGCCGGTCGTCTACCTGCGGGCGGATTGCGACTTCACGGACCGGGCCGACGTTGCGAAGTTCTTGTACAGCCTGGACGGCGACACGTGGACGCCGCTGGGAACGCCGTTGAAGATGAGCTACACGCTCCCCCACTTCATGGGCTACCGCTTCGGGCTATTCCACTATGCGACGGAGGAAGCGGGCGGGAGCGCGGAGTTCGATTGGTTTCGGGTGCGCGGGGAGATTGGGTGGTGAGGAACGTGCGGCAGGCGGCGGAGTTGTCCGACGTCACTGCCCGAGAGTCGTGGGCGATCGCAACCATTCACCCGGGAGCGCAGCGAGCAGGGCGTGGCCTGCCGACTGACGAACCGGACCGTCTCCAACCGTCACGAAATGAACTGCGGCCTTTGTCTCTACTAATCCAAGCGGCATCGAAGCGAGTTCTGGGCCATGCTTGAAATGACTGGCGACAACATCGCAGTACTGGATGACGCAGATTTGCGAAGTCTAGTAGGACTGCTTTGCGAAGCAGAATTGCTCGAGCACGGGCTTCCATCTGCTGCCGTTACGTGGGGCGGAAATCAAAACGCTATTGATGGCGGGATCGATGTACGCGTCAAGAGTGAAGAGGGACAACCTCCGGGCGGGTTCATCCCTAGGAATTATATCGGCTTTCAGGTGAAGAAGAGTGACTTCACTCCTGCGTCAATCGGTCCAGAAATGCGCCCCAAGGGAGGTTTGCGAAAGTCAATTGAGGGCCTAATAGAATTAGCTGGAGCCTACATTATCGCGAGTTCGGGCACAAATGCGTCCGACTCCGCTTTGACTGATCGTATCGATGCCATGAGAGCGGCCGTGGCTGATCACCCAGACCATGGTGACTTGCATCTCGATTTCTACGATCGCAATCGGCTAGCTACATGGACCCGACGCCATCCCGGCATCGTTTTATGGGTTCGGCAGCACATCGGCTACAGCATACCTGGGTGGCAGCCATATGGCTCATGGGCTGTATCGCCGGATGGCGTGGACGATGAGTATCTGCTAGACGACAAGGCTCGCTTGCATGCCGGTATGACTGACGAGAAGGGCGTCGACGTCACGCAGGGCATCAATCAGCTCCGTGGCATTTTGGCCACGCCCCGAAGTGTTGTTCGCCTCGCAGGACTTTCGGGTGTTGGAAAGACTCGTCTTGTGCAGGCGCTCTTCGATGCGCGCGTGGGCAGCAATCCGCTTGCATCAGCAAGGGCGGTCTATGCCGACATGAACGACAATCCATCGCCGCAGCCGACTGCCATGGTCTCGGACCTAGTTGCTTCGCGGATACGTGCTGTAGTCGTGATAGATAACTGTGCACCTGATCTGCATCGCCGCATCACGGAAATTTCTAGGGGGCCGGAAAGTCTTCTCAGCGTCATTACGATCGAATACGACGTACAGGACGACGAGCCGGAAGGAACAGACGTGTTTTGCTTCAAGCCGTCGTCGGGCGAACTAGTGGAAAGACTCCTCGCCCGCCGCTACCCAGCGATGACAGAGCCTGACGTCAAGCGAATCGCGGAATTCTCTGGCGGTAATGCACGCGTTGCATTGGCAATCGCCAACACCTTGGAGCGTCACGAATCTGTTGCGGGCCTTCAAGACGAAGAGTTATTCAGACGGCTTTTTCACCAGCGACAAACCCCTGATAAAAGCCTGCTTCAGGCAGCACAGGCCTGCGCACTCCTCTACTCTTTTCAAGGCGAGGCCCTCAGTGGCGAAGAAGCGGAGTTGCCCAAGATTGCAGCGCTTGCAGGAATGGATGCTCAGCAGTTGTTCGCGAATATTTCGGTGCTAAGGCAACGCGACCTCGTACAGCGCCGCAGCGTGTGGCGCGCCATACTGCCGCATGCAGTTGCGGGCAGGCTTGCGCGAATGGCACTCCGCGAGACTCCGCTTGTAAAAATCGAAACGGCGTTTAATACAGAGCGTCTGATGAAGTCATTTAGTCGCAGGCTTGGGTATTTGCATGACAGTGAAGATGCGGTTCGCATTGCCCAGAGATGGTTGGCGAATGGTGGATTCCTTGATTGCGTTGGTCATTTGTCCAAACTTGGCCTTGCGATGTTCGAAAACATAGCTCCCGTTTCTCCGGAATCAACGCTTATCGCAATTGAGCGTGCTTGGTCCGGGCCGCGAGCCGTCGAATTGCTCACTGCACAAGAACAGCGTGAACGGATTGGATACATACTGCAATCGATAGCCTATGACGAATCGTTGTTCGACCGATGCGTTGCAGTGCTGATACCACTTGCGCTTGCCGAAAAGTCAGACGACCGATCACACCCTCTGCGCGATGCGATCAAATCACTATTTCACGTTGTTCTGTCGGGAACGCATGCCACCATCGAGCAGCGGACTCAAATCGTAGAAGGTCTCCTCGGATCAAAGCTACCTGAGCGACGAGGGCTGGGGCTTCAGCTACTGGAAGCACTTCTTAGATGTGATCGCATCCCGCGGTCTCAACGATATGAATTCGGCGCAAGGGCTCGGGACTACGGATATGCGCCAACAACGCCCGACGAGCACGAGCATTGGTTCACGACAACACTTCAAATGACTCGGCGATTCGTCTCGATAGGCGGTCATGACGTTTCGGTCATTCGGGCAATGGTGGCGGATTCAATTTGGGACCTTTGGTTCCTGGGGGGCATGTTACAGGCGCAGTTTGAGGCATTCGCAGTAGAGGTAGCTACCAATAGCTACTGGGAAGACGGATGGATAGTGGTTCGGTATAAGCTCTCTCGTCTTTCTGACAAGGAAAAGGAAGATATTTCTGGTGTGGCACGTCTTAAGGAATTTGAGCGGCGTCTCCGTCCCTTGAACGTTAGAGAACAAGTTCGGGCCGTCGTCTTAGCGGGTCGTCGTCTCATGATTGACTATGATGAGTCAGTTGACGAAATCGATGATGCAAACAGGCTCAAGGATCTGCACGAAAGGGCATATGTAGTCGCCGAGAAACTCGGCAAGACCGTAGGCGGCGACTTGGCGCTGCTTACGGAGCTATTGCCTGACCTTGTGAGCGGTAGCGGAAAACGCTTGTTTCCTTTCGGAAGAGGGTTGGCGTTGGGCTGCGACGATATTCGTAGAGTATGGGGGCAGCTTACTGCCGCCGTGGCGAACACGGAGGAGAATCAACGCAATCTGTGTGCCCTTGACGGTTTTCTCAACGGGCTCGCTACGATTGATCTGCCCCTTTGCGAAGCTCTATTGGATGAAGCCCTGACCGATCAAACCTTCGGCGTGTGGTTTCCACGCTTGCAATCCTCGATCGCCATTACTCCAGCAGGTGTGGATCGCCTGATTCGTGCCGCAAAGCTCGGAATAGCACAGCCTGACAGCTTCCGGTTTCTCTCATGGGAGCGGACTGCGGAGTCCGTCAGCGCGGGGGATCTGCGTGTTATTATCGAGACTCTTGCCAAACAGAAACTTGGCTACGCGGTCGCAATCGACATGCTTGCAGATCGTTTTCATCCGGGTGCCGACAAGTACAAGGAACATCCGTCGGAACTGATTGACTTAGGTCGCGCGCTGCTATCGTCCCCAGATGTATCAGCCCTCGACAAGACTCGTGATTACTACCTGCAATCTATTGCGAATGTTTGTTTGCGAGGGCCTGACGGATCGACTGCAGCACAAGGGCTTTGTGAGCGAATCAACCAGGAGTTGTCCAATCGCTCGATTCAAGACTACGATTTCGAGCAACTACTGCATTCTGTCTTTGAACTTCAGCCGAGAATTGCCTTGGGCGCATTTCTCGGGAGCGAGTCATCGGCCGATAGCCGCGGTTCTGTTAGGGTTGTTTTCGACTGGTTGCAGCGTGGTGCTCGGAGGAGTCCGTTAGACAGAGTTCCAAGCGATGAATTATTCCGCTGGTGCGATCATGATCCCGCCGTGCGCTACCCGATAGTTGCGATGCTAATTTCGTTCGATAAGTCGAGGCCCGAAGGAGGAGTGGAGTGGACCACGGTAGCGATGGAGATGCTAGAGCGGGCACCAGATCAACTCGCTGTTCTTGAAGCCTTCATAGGGCAGTTTCGATCAAATAGCTGGTCTGGTTCGCTTGCCGCCATTCTCGAATCGAGGTTAGGACTGTTGGATAGCCTTGATCAATTGATTAACCCGGCTATAGAGAAGTTGGTCGCCGATACTCGCCCTAAATTGGAAGAGGAGATTCGTCAATGGAGGGAGTGGGAGGATGCGCGGGTCAGTGAACGAGACGAGCGATTTGAGTAAGCGGGGAAGGAAACGGGGACGCAGCGGGCAGCACCGGTTGTCCTCAAGGGAGTGTGTCAGCAAGAAGGATTTTTCACGCCGTCGCCCCAAACCGGTGCGTAAGCAAGAAGCATTCCCCCCCCAACGGTTGCTCCATACTGGAGCACCGCATAGCAATGGGCGCCCTTGCGGCTGCGCCGCCCAGGTTGAGGACAACCTGGGGTACCCGAAGTTACGCGTCTTGGCTTGACCTTTGGGACCCTCCTCGGGCCCCGTGGGGGGCCGATATTCTGTCGCCACTTGAATCACGGCAGCCGCGACGGGGGGGAGAGACGAGTTTGGGATTCCTTTCGCCCCTCCGGGGCTGCGGTTCAAGGTCCTTGGAGTTCCAGGGCCTTCCGGCCCTGGCTACAGCACGGCGGCCCTCCGGGCCTTGAGAGAAACATGTCGGCCCAGCGGGCCTTGAGACGGGGATTTTGAGCGGAGGGCGCTTGCCGGCGGCGTTGCGCGTGACGGGTTTCGACGGCCTGGACCAAGTCTTTGAAGTCGTCCTCAACGAAGGCGACGAAGTTGAACGAACCCAGGCTCTGGACGCCGCGGGAACGACTTGCGAAAGTTTAAGTGCCATTCGAGCTGCGGCCCCTCTTGCCATTCCGACCGCTCTTCCCCATGAACAGAGTAACCGAGCATGAGCAATTCCTATCCAACGACGAGGCGAACTTTCATGAGCACGCTGGGGCACGTCGGGACTGGCGCTGCTCTCGCCGGTCTTGCCGCGGCGCGGAGTCGGGCCGCTGTCGTAGCGCCTAGCGACCGGTTGCGCCTGGCTGTTGTCGGCATTCGCGGTCGTGGCGGCTACCTTGCACAGCAATTCGCCTCTCGACCGGACTGCGAGGTCGTGTATCTCTGCGACGTTGACGAATCATTGTTTCCGAATCGCATCGACGCCGTCGAGAAATCGCAGGGCATCAAGCCCAAGACGATCAAGGATTTTCGTCATGCCCTCGATGACAAGTCCATCGACGCCATCATCGTTGCGACGCCGGATCATTGGCACGCATTAGCGACCATTTGGGGATGCCAAGCCGGCAAGGATGTGTATTGCGAGAAGCCGGTCAGTCACTCTCCTTGGGAAGGAAGAAAGATGGTGGAGGCCGCGCGAAGGTACGACCGCATCGTGCAGGTCGGACTGCAGACCCGCAGCGGCGAGTACACGAAGCAAGCCAAGGCCTACATCGAGAGCGGGGAGTTGGGGAAACTGTACCTCGTGCGAGTCGTCAATCAGAAGGAATGGCTCAACCCGGCCGTCGTTCCCAGCACCGAGGCGCCCGCCGGTTTGAGCTGGGACATGTGGACCGGCCCCGCTCCCATGGCGGCGTACAACGAGAATCTGCACCGCTCTTGGACTCACTTCTGGAGATTTTCTGGCGGGGACATCGCCAATGACGCCGTCCATCAAATGGACGCTGCGCGCTATCTGATCGGCAAGCCGTACCCCGAGACCGTCTACTCGACAGGAGGACGCTACGGCAAGGAAGGCGCCTTCGAAACGCCCGACACCCAGGTTGCGGTCTTTCAGTACGACGACATGGTGATGACGTTTGACCTGACGCTTGACACTCCCTACATGATCAAGAGCGATCAGGAGCTGCGCGACAGCGAGACGATGTATCCGTATTGGATGCAGAACGCGGAACGGGTTGAATTGTACGGCAGCAAGGGGTTGATGGTGTTTGGTCGACACGGGGGCGGGTGGCAAGTCTACGATCGCCCCAGGAGTCGCAATCCGGTCGTGGCGAGTCAGGGGAACGGGCCCTTCCCGGATCTTGAGCACTTCCAGAACTTCTGCGATTCTGTTCGAAATCGAACCCTGCCGAATGCCGACATCGAGGAAGGACATCGAAGCACGTTCCTCTGTCAGGCGGCTAACATCAGCTATCGTCTTGGCGGGCGCAAGCTTGAAGTGGAATGGTCCACCGAGTCGTTCAAGGGTGACTCGGAAGCCAACGCCATGCTGAAGCGTGAGTACCGCGCGCCCTGGGTCGTTCCCGACATCGTTTAGCCGCCGGCCGCGCCGGGCATGACCGCGTGTGACTGCCGTTGGTCGCCCTCAAGCGCCAAAGCCCCGCAGAAATCCGCCGACTGGCGTCTGACAGAATGTCACTCAACGGTTAAACACCAGGGCCAGCGCACACTCACTTCCGTACCCGGTAAGGATTTGCATCAAGAAGTCGGGGCACCATCCGACCTCGCGTCGCGGACGGCTTGAGCAGGGCGGGCCAAGAGGTTTCCTCGTAGGGATTGGTTCTCAATGACTCGCACGGATCCGCAGCGGGCAGCGCCGGTTGTCCTCAAGGGAGTGCGTAAGCAAGAAGCCTTCCGCCAACCGTGGCCCCAAACCGGAGCGTCGCGTGGCGATGGGATGCTTCCTGCGACTGCGCCGCCCAGGTTGAGGACAACCTGGGCTACCCGAACTTACGCGACGTGGCTTGACCTTTGGGGCTCTCCTCGGGCCCGGTGGGGCCGACATTCTATCGCCACTTGAATCACGGCAGCCCCGACGGCGGGGCAGAGGTGAGTTTGGGATTCCTTTCGCCCCTCCGGGGCTGCGGTTCAAGGTCCTTGGAGTTCCAGGGCCTTCCGGCCCTGGCTACAGCACGGCGGCCCTCCGGGCCTTGAGAGAAACATGTCGGCCCAGTGGGCATTGAGGAACGTATCGCAGCAGCGGGCCTTGAGAAAAGTATCGGCGCAGCGGGCCGTGAGAAGCATGTTGGCCCAGCGGGCCTTGAGACGGGGGATTTTGAGCGGAGGGCGCTTGCCGGCGGCGTTGCGCGTGACGGGGTTCGAGGCAGCGGGGGTTGGTCGTTTGCCGGGGGCTGTCGTCCGTCGCTCGTCGTTGGGGGGGTTAAGCCTGGGCCGATGCAATCTGTTGGATCGTGCGGCAGGCTTGGTCGATTTGGGGGCTTGAGACGTCGAGGTGCGTCACGGCGCGGAGTTTTTGCGGGGCGATCGCGTTGATCAGGACTCCCGCGGCGGCGAGGCGGGCGCTGAGGTCGGCGGCCGTGCCGCGGGATTCGTCGATGCGGAAGATGACGAGGTTGGTGTCGACGCGCGGCGTGGCGAGCTCGAGGCCCGGCGTGTCGGCGATGGCTTGGGCGAGCCGTTGGGCGTGGGCGTGGTCCTCGGCGAGGCGCTCGACGTGATGTTCGAGGGCGTAGAGGGCGCCCGCGGCGAGGATGCCGGCTTGGCGCATGCCGCCCCCCAGGGCTTTGCGAACGCGGCGGGCGCGGGCGATCGTCTGGGCGTCGCCGCAGAGGGCCGAGCCGACGGGGGCGCCGAGGCCTTTGCTGAAGCAGACGCTGACGGTGTCGAAGTGCCGGGCCCAGTCGCGCGCCTCGACGCCGGTGGCGACGACCGCGTTCCACAGCCGGGCGCCGTCGAGATGCCGCTTGAGCCCCTGCTCGGCCGCCCAGCGGCAGACGCGCTCGAGGGCGTCGTACGGCATGACCGAACCGCCGCCCCGGTTGTGGGTCTGTTCGAGGGACACCAGCCGCGTGCAGGGGGTGTGGATTCCCGGCGGCCGGACGTGGGGGGCGAGCAGTTCGGGGGCGAGGACCTGGTCGGGGGTCGTCACCGGCCAGGCCGACAGTCCGAAGAACTGGGCGTAGGCGACCTGCTCGTAGCGGAGGACGTGCGACTCGGCCTCGATGAGGAATTCGTCGCCGGGGTTGCAGTGCATCCGCAGGCCGATTTGGTTGCTCATGGTCCCCGAGGGGACGAACAGGGCGGCCTCCATGCCCAATAGCTCGGCGACGGTTCGTTCCAGGCGGTTGACGGTGGCGTCCTCGCCGAAGACGTCGTCCCCGACCTCGGCGGCGGCCATGGCTTGGCGCATGGCGGGAGCGGGACGGGTGACGGTGTCGCTGCGGAGATCGATCATGGCGAGACGTCGCGCGGGGCGGAGGCTGGAGGGTTCGGCCCGGAGGGGGTAGGCTGGGGGCGCTTCGGGCCGATTGTAGTCGATCGGGGCGGGGCGGAAAGCGTGACGGAGATTGGGGAGTGATACCATTTGCGCCCATGGATGGGTGGCTGGGGTCGAACGAAGTGAGCCCCCAGAGGATCCCCTGGGGGCTCCGCTGCGCTGCGACCCCAGCCACCCATCAATTTGGCAAATGGGATCACTACCGGGGATTGAGGCGATTGGGGTTGGTTGTTCGCCGGGGGGTAGCGCCACTGAGGGCGCGGGACGACGGCGGGTTCGGTTGTTGTGGGAACTATGACGCTTGCGATTGCCAGGATTGATACGCGCGACCCCGCTGCGGCGGGGCAGATTGCGGCGTTGCGGGCGAAGCTGGCGCCCGAGGGGAACGTCGTCAGCGAGGCGGGACGCGCCAAGACGATCGAGGTCTTCGGCGAGCCGCTCGCCCCGGTGCAGGTCGTCGAGCGGATCTGCCGTGACGTGCGCGCGCAGGGGATCGAGGCCGTGTTGCGGTACACGGCGGCGCTCGACGGCAAACGGCTCGCGGCGAGCGAGTTGCGGGTGACGGCGGACGAGTTGGCCGCGGCCCACGCGGCGGCCGAGCCGGAGTTCCTGGCGACGGTGCGGCGGATTCGGGAGCGGATCCTGCGGTTCCAGACGGCGATCCTGCATCGCGACGTCACCGTGCCGATCGACCACGGCAGTTACCTGATGCAGCGTTACTTGCCGCTGAGGCGGGCGGGGATTTGCGTCCCCGGGGGGGCGGCGGCGTATCCGTCGACGGTGTTGATGACGGCCGTGCCGGCGCAGGCCGCGGGGGTCGAGGAGCTGGCGGTCGTGGCGCCGCCGACGCCGTTCGGCTCGTACAACCAGGACCTGTTGGCGACGTGCCACGAGCTGGGGATCGGCGAGGTGTACCGGATCGGGGGCGCCCAAGCCGTGGCGGCGCTGGCGTACGGGATCGAGGGGCTGCCGGCGGTCGACAAGATCGTCGGACCGGGGAACCTGTTCGTCGCGCTGGCGAAGAAGCAGGTGTTCGGCACGGTCGACATCGATTCGATCGCCGGGCCCAGCGAGGTGATCGTCATTGCCGACGCGTTCACGCGCGCGGACTTCACGGCGGCCGACTTGATCGCGCAGGCCGAGCACTCGCCGGGATCGGCGACGCTGATCACATGGCACGGGCCGCTGATCGACGCGGTGGCGGCGGAGTTGGAGTCGCAACTTGCGCGGTTGGAGCGGGGCGAGCTGACGCGGCAGGCGCTCGAGTCGTTCGGGGCGCTGGTGCTGGTTCGCGACGCCGACGAAGCGGTCGAGCTGGCCAACGAACTGGCGACCGAGCACCTGCATTTGGCCGGGCCGACGACGCAGGAACTGCTGCCGCGGATTCGTTACGCGGGGGCGATCTTCGTGGGTTCCAACAGCCCGGTGCCGGTCGGGGACTACGCGGCGGGGCCGTCGCACGTGTTGCCCACGGGGGCGACTGCCCGGTGGGCGAGCGGGTTGTCGGCGAACGATTTTCTGCGGTCCAACAGCGTGATCGACCTGTCGCGCAGCGGGCTGGCGGACATCGCCGCCGACGTGCTGTTGATGGCCGCGAAGGAAGGGCTTACCGGACACGCGGAGAGCGTGCGGTTGCGGATGGAGAAAGGGGAAGGAGGACGAGGCGATTGATTCGTGCGCGGCCAGAGGACGTATGACGGACCGTGTGAGGCTGCCGCCGTGGCCGACTGGCAACGCTATCGAGGTTGCGGGGTTTGGATTCCTGTCGCCCCTCCGGGGCTACGAACGAAGCTTCGCTGACTTTCCAGGGGCTTGCGCCCCTGGCTACAGTCTGTCGGCCCTCCGGGCCTAGTGGCTGTCCAAGGCTCGATAGCAATCATGTTTTGCAGCTTGCGACGATCGAACGGCTGGCAAGCGGGCGCCAAACGTTAAACGTTCATCACGAAACGTCAATCACCAATCGCATTCCCCCTATGTTCCTTCCCCACGTCACAGCGATGAGCGGCTACGTCCCCGGCGAACAGCCGCGCGAGGGGGACGTGGTCAAGCTCAACACGAACGAGAACCCGTATCCGTGTTCGCCGACGGTGAAGGCGGCGATCGGGCGGGTGTGTCAGGCCGGGCTGCAGAAGTACCCCGACCCGGCGGCGACCGAGTTTCGCGCAGCGGCCGCCGAGTTGTTCGCCGCCGACGTGCCGGGGATCACGCCGGAGTGGATCGTGTGCGGCAACGGCAGCGACGATTTGCTGACGATCGTCACCCGGGCGTGCGTCGGGGCGGGAGATCATGTGCGGTTCCCGCGGCCCAGCTACGTGCTGTACGACACGCTGGCGGCGATTCAGGGGGCGAAGTGCGACGTGGTCGATTTCGAGCCGGATTGGACGCTCGGTCCGCGGTTCGTGACGCCTTGCGACAAGCTGCGGCTGGCGTACTTGCCGAATCCCAACAGCCCGTCGGGCACCGTGTTGGCGCCGGCCGAGGTCGGGCGAATCGCCGCCGCCCTCCCCTGCCCCTTGATCGTCGACGAAGCGTACGCCGACTTCGCGGAGGAAAACTGCCTGCGGTTGGTCGCGGAGAACCCGCGGGTGATCGTGACCCGCACGCTGAGCAAGAGCTACGCCCTGGCCGGGCTGCGGTTCGGGTTTGCGATTGCCCAGCCGCAGGTGATCGCAGAGTTGGTCAAGGTGAAGGACTCGTACAACTGCGATGCGCTGGCGATCGCCGGGGCGACCGCGGCGCTGCGCGACCGCCCGTGGTTCGATCGGACCCGGGCCGCCGTTCTGGCGACCCGCGAGCGGCTGCTCGCCGAGTTGCGTCGCCGGGGGTTTGCGTGCGTCGACTCGCAGGCGAACTTCGTCTGGTGTCGTCCCCCCGGGGGATCGCCTCGGGGGCTCTATGAATCGCTCAAGCGGGCGAATATCTTGGTTCGCTACATGCCGTACGGCGACTGGGGGGACGGGCTCCGCGTGACCGTGGGAACCGACGCCCAGATCGACGTGCTGCTGGCGAAGCTCGACGAGTTGATTTAGCGGCGTCACGCCGACTCGCATCTTGCGGTTCGCTCCGCGCACCCTCATCGCGTGAAGTGGTTTATGGCTGAGTTGTTCACGGTCGGCTCGCTCGTGGCGTTTGCGACGCTGGCGATTATGGAGATCGTGCTGGGGATCGACAACGTCGTGTTCCTGGCGATCCTGACCGGCAAGCTGCCGGAGCACCAGCAGCCGAAAGCGCGAACGACGGGGCTGGCCCTGGCGGCCGCGGGGCGGATTGCGCTGTTGTTCGCGATCTCGTGGGTCATCACGCTCGACAAGTCGGTGCTGTTCGAGTTGCCGTTCGACATGCCGAGCGGCGGGCACGGCAGCGCGGCGCCGGCCGAGCATTCCGAGGACGGCGTCGCGATCGATCGGCCGGGGATGACGCCGATCACCGCCAAGGACCTCGTGTTGTTGCTGGGAGGGATGTTTCTGTTGGCCAAGGCGACCTGGGAGATCGGACACCAGATGGACTCCGACCACGGGACGAACGGAGGCAAGGCGGCGGCGTCGTTCGGGGCGGCGCTTGCGCAGATCGTGGCGATCGACATGGTGTTTTCGCTCGATTCGGTCCTGACGGCCGTCGGCATGGTGCGACCGGAGGATTACTCGGCGCGGTGGATTCCGCTGTCGATCATGATCGCCGCGGTCTTGGCTTCGATCGCGGTCATGCTGGCGTTCAGCGGCCCGATTTCGCAGTTTGTGAACAATCATCCCAGCGTCAAGATGCTCGCTTTGGCGTTTCTGATTTTGATCGGGATGGTGTTGGTTGCCGAGGCGCTGCACACGCACGTGCCGCGGGGATACGTGTACTTTGCGATGGGGTTCTCGCTGTTGGTGGAGACGCTGAATCTGCGAGCCGCTGCGGCGCGGGCCAGGCAGGCGACGCACGGGACGCCCGCCTGATTTCCCGGCGCCGCCGGCGCGGTGCGTCTCACCCTGACTCGTCTGGAGCGGAGGTTGTCATGTCGACGCGGCTGTGCGTGCCGGTTCGTTGGATGCGGCGTCGAGCGAGGTCGCTGTCGCTGGTTGCGGCGGGCGTCCTGGGGGCTGCGATTCCGCCGGCCTGGGCGACGGAGCCGGTCGTGATTCAGGTCGACGCGGCGGCGGCCAAGCCGATCAGCCCCGACCTGTTCGGCATCTTCTTCGAGGACATCAACTACGCGGCCGACGGCGGACTGTACGCCGAGTTGGTTCAGAACCGTTCGTTCGAGTACCGTCCGACGGAACAACGGGGTTGGAATCCGCTGACTTCGTGGGAGCTCGTCCAGCGCGGCGGGGGGCGGGGGGCGCTGCACGTCGACGCCGGGCGACCGCTCCATCCGAACAATCCCCACTACGCGGTCGTCGACGTGCAGCACGTCGGCGGCGGGGTCGGCGTCAGCAACCCAGGCTTCGACGGCATCGTGGTCCGCAAGGGGGCCGCGTACGATCTGTCGCTGTTCGTACGGCAGTTGTACGTCGAGCGACGCTGGGGAGGTCCGCCGTTCGGGGCCGACGACGCGTTCTCGCTGACGGCGCAGCTTGAAGACGCCGCCGGCGCCGTCCTGGGCCAGACCACGCTGAGTTACTCGGGGACGGACTGGCAGCGGGTCGCCGGCGAAATCGTCGCCGACGCCGATTGCGACGCCGCGCGGTTGGTCGTGCTGTTCTCGACGCAGGGGGGCGCAGCGATCGACGTCGTGTCGCTCTTTCCGCGCGAGACGTTTCGCGGACGCGCCAACGGATTGCGGAAGGATCTGGCCGAGACGATCGCGGCGCTGGCGCCGAAGTTCGTGCGGTTTCCCGGCGGGTGTCTGGTGCACGGCAACGGGCTGCCGAACATGTATCGCTGGAAGGACTCGATCGGCCCGATTCACGAGCGGCGCGAGCAGCCAAACCTGTGGGGCTATCACCAGACGCTCGGGCTGGGGTACTTCGAGTACTTTCAGTTTTGCGAGGACGTCGGCGCCAAGCCGTTGCCTGTCGTGCCGGCCGGGGTGAGTTGCCAGAACTCGGGGTACACGGCCGGCCGCGGGCAGGAGGGTTTGCCGATGGCCGAAATGGCCGCGTATCTCCAGGAAGTGCTCGACCTGATCGAGTGGGCCAACGGCCCCGCGACGTCGGAGTGGGGCGCCAAGCGGGCCGCCGCGGGGCATCCCGACCCGTTCGGGCTCGAGTACCTGGGGGTCGGCAACGAGGAGCACATCACCCCGGCGTTCGAGGAGCGGTTTCGAGCGATTGAGAAAGTCGTTCGCGAGAAACACCCCGAGATTGTCCTGATCGGCACGGTCGGACCGACTCACTCGGGCCGGGATTACGACGAGGGATGGCGAATCGCGAACGCGCTCAAGTTGCCGATGGTCGACGAGCACTATTACGAGTCGCCGCGGTGGTTCGTCGAGAACTTGCAGCGATACGACAAATACGATCGAGCGAAGTCGGCCGTCTACCTCGGCGAGTACGCGGCTCACGATGAAGGCCGCCGGTCGACGCTGCGTTCGGCTTTGGCCGAGGCGGCGTACTTGACTCACCTGGAGCGGAACGGCGACGTCGTGCGGCTCGCCTCGTACGCCCCGCTGTTGGCGAAGGAGGGACGCACCCAGTGGCGGCCCGACCTCATCTACTTTTCGAACACGTCGGTTCGACCGACGATCAACTTCGAGGTGCAGAAGCTGTTCGGCGTGAATGCGGGAGATCGCTGGCTGGCGACGACGGTCGAGGGCGCCGAGTCGGCGGACGTGGCGGTTTCGAGCGTTCAGGACTCGTCCACGGGGGCGATCGTGTTGAAGATCGTCAATCGGGCCGTCGAGTCGCGGTCGCTGGTCGTTCGCGGAGCGGCGCTCGCCGCAGGCCGGGCGACGTGCACGGTGTTGGCCGGTTCGCCCGATGCGGTCAACGGCAGCGACCCGGCCGAGGATCTCAAGCCGACGACGACGGACATCGCCGTCGGACCGTCGTTCGGGTACGAGGCGCCGGCCTCGTCGCTGACCGTATTGCGGCTCGAGTGAGTCGGCGCCAACCGCGTGCGGCTTAGCGGCGATACTCCATGCCGAACTGCAGGCCGTGGTAGAGGAGCGTTTCGCCGTTGTAGTCGGGGATCGGAAACGCGTTCGCCGCGAGCCCGACGCGGTCGACCACGAGCACTTGGTATCCGGCGCGGAGCGCGAAGCAGGGATTGAGCCGCAGTGCGAGGGCGGCGCCCGCCTCGCCCGTGAAGGCGGTGTCGGTGAAGTTGCGCTTCGTCCCGGTCGTGACGGAGGTGCTTGCCTCTGAGAATTCGTTCTCAGGCGTGTCGATGTCGTCGATTGTGTAGACGGTCGTGAACGTGGTGAAGCGCGTACGGACCCGCTGGTTGTTGAGATAGACGCCCGTGTTGGCGAAGGCCTCGAAGGAGAGCCAGCGGTTAAGATTCCACGCGTCGCGGAACGTGCCGATCTGGAACCCGATGAGGCGGTTGTCGATCATCCTCGTGTCGATTTCGTCGATGAACGGACCGCTCGTGCTGGGGCCCGAGACGGGGGGCGAGAGGGCCTTGGCCACGGTCAGCCGGTCTTCCAGGTTCTCGTCGATCTCGACGTACCGCACCCCGCCGAACACGCGCCACGCGGTTTGCGTGGCGGGGATGAAGTTGATCTCCAGCGAGTTGTAATTGGATTCGTAATCGAAGGTGCGCGTATCGCCGGCAACGGAGTAGCTGGCGTAGCCGGTGAAGTCGTTCACCCCTTCGTAACCGACCTGCAGCCCGTAGCCGTGGCAATTGTACCCGGTGACGAAGAGGCGGGCCCCGGCGGCGACGTCGAAGGTGTCGGTGAAGTCGGGCGCCACGCCGGCCAGCGCCGTGAACGGAGCCCAGTCGTTGCGATCGCGGGTGAGCACGATCCCGTCCAGTTCGACCTGCAGGTGGGGCCCGACGCACCAGTTGTCGCATCGGCCCGGGCCTTCGATGTACGGAAAGAGCGCGGTGTTGCAGCCGCACCGATTGAAGAAGCCCGCTGCTCCTCCTCCGCCGCAACTGCTGCACGCGGAACCGCTTGCCGGGTACGGGTCGTAGGGGGCGAAGACCTCGGGCGCGGCGACGAGTCCGCCGTACGGGGTCGACTCGTACGCCGGCGCCGTCCCCGGGAAGTACTCCTCGGCCGTGACGGCGGAGGAGTCGCCCGTGATCGTCGATTGAGCCCGCCCCGCGGCGTTCGGCCAGAGGCTGCTCGCGATGGCGGCGGCGAGAACCAGCGATTTCGTCATGCGACCGGTTCTCCGGGAGCGGATGCGGCGTGGGGCGACGGATTGTACGGGGCTGCCGGGTGAGCGCGATTGCGCGGCTCTTGCGGAAAGATCGGCCTGCTCTGCGGGGGTGCGTCAGCAGGAAGGCCCAGGCCGGCAAAGTCGCCCCAGATTCTCGTCCTCAGGATGGCTGGGAAATGAGCGATTGCCTGTCGGGGCGTTCCGGTTGCGCCGGTTGCGGGGTTGGCGCCGGCGGCGGAGCGAGAAATCGCCCTGTTTGTCGCCTGGGACGGACGTTGCGTTTCCGCAACGCGGGGTAATGTTTCGCAGGTCCGCATATCTTGCCTGATCGCGCGAACTTCTCGCGGCGAGGGCCAAACCCCAATCGCGGGCCGACCTCCCCAGGGACCTTGCGATGAACATGCCCCTCGTACGTGACGCCGCCGCGTGGGCCATTTGGCGCTTGGCTGCGGCGGCCATGTTGGCCGTCTGCGTGGCTGCCGCCGCCTCGGCCCAGTACTGCACCCCCGACCAATGCGACGAATGCAGTCTCTGCGACATGCGCCTGGACTGCTGCCACGAGGCCCCCGAGCTGTGGCTGGTCAACACCCGCTGCCTGCCGCGATGCAGCAATCTCGATCAGGCGTTTGAGCGGATTTCGATCAAGCGCTGGGACCCTTCGTGCCGGCGGTTCGTCGACGAGACGGTCGATTCGTTCATTGCCCAAGAGGCGTCGATGCCGACGCTGTTTTTCGCCCACGGCAACACGCTGAAGCACAAGGGAGCGATGGAGCAGTGTTGGCAGGTGTACAACAAGATGCGCTGCTGCCCGGGGCAGAAGCGGCTGGTGTTCTGGTCGTGGCCGGCTCAGGTCGTTTACAAGCGACCGATCCTGCGGCCTCGAGAATTGGTGCTCAAGAACCTGCGGATCAAGTTCGTGTACTCCGAGTATCAGGGGTACTACATGGCCAAGTTCCTGGAGCGCATGAGTTACTCGCAGCGGGTGACCGTCGGCGGGCACAGCTACGGCGGCATCATCGCCGCGGCGGCAGGGCATTATCTCGGCGGCGGCAGCCTTCGGGGGCTCACTCTGGCCGGGGGCTCGCCGACGCTGCATCCTAATTTCCGCATCGCCAACATCTCGGGGGCGTTCGACAACGACGCGATGAATCTCGACGGCCGCTACGGCCAGGCGTTCATCGCCGCCGAGAAGGTCCTCAACACCCGCAACAGCACGGACAAAACGCTCGACAACTGGCCGAAGGTGTCGTTCCGCGGCCGGCGTGCGATCGGGGTCACGGGGATCAACGCGAACTTGCTTGGCGAGCACGCATCGAAGCTGTGCCAAATCACGATGACCCGCGACGTGGGCCGCAGCCACTACATCGAGCCCCACCTCAGCAGCCGGCGGCTGGTGAATCTGCTTTGCTGCTTCACCTTCCCCGAGTGCACGGCCTGCGCCCTGGCGAAGAAAGAGGCCGGCGAAGCCCCGTTGGCCGCCGACGCGGCGGACGACGACCAAGTTCCTCGCATGCCCGGCGAATTCGCGGCGGGCAACAGAGAGGGACGCGAGCTGGCGATCGACGAGGCCTACGCAGGCGTCGACGGACCGCTGGGGGGGCTGTTCCGCCGCGGGCGATAGTGGTCTGACGCCGATTGCGGGCGTCGGATCGCTAACGACAAGTTGAACCGAATGCGGAGCCCCGGCGACCCCGGGGCTCCGCTTTTTTTGCGGAACCGAGCTACTGCGCCGCAATCGGCTGGCGGGCGTCGATCGTCGTGAAATAGCCGTTGGTAAGGAAGCTGAGCGTCGCGGTACGGACTTCCTTGTAACGGGCCATAAGCTGGTGGATGCCGCCGACTTGGACGAAGTCGCTGGCGCCGGCGAGCTTCGAGGTTTCGATCGTCAGCAAACCGTCGTCGTCGCCGGGGACGCCGGGGAGGTAGCCTTGGTCGTCGCCGCGGCCGCCGACGATGACCCCGAACTCGAAGTCGGGCGTTGCCAAGCGCTTTTCCAATTCGGGCCAGCCCTTGGTCGGAGCGAGTTCGTCGACCGGTTCTCCCGCGGCCATCTGCACGATCTTCATGTCGCCGATCCGGTCGGCGATCTCGGCGCCGTGGTTGGGGGGCGAGATCATCACCATCCGCTCGTACGAGACCTCGGGACGCATGGCCGGGGTCAATCGCGACATGTCGTACAAGTACCGACGCACGACGATGTTGCCCATGCTGTGGGCGACGAAGCTGATCCGTTTGGTCCCTTCGAGATGGCGGACGACGCTGTCGAGCGACGCCGCGAATTCCTCGATCTTGCCCATGGTCGAGGGGTAGCCGAAGTTGACGACGGGGTATCCCCCCTGCTCTTCGAGGTAATCGGCCAGCCCCTGCATGTAGCCCGGTCCGGCGCCCAGACCGTGGAGCACGATCACCACATGCTCGGGCATGGGGCCGAGGTTCTGCTCGCGCTTGATCTCCGCGAGCTTCGCCAGACAGGCGTCAAACGACCCGAAGGTGATCCGCGGCCGGCCGGTCGTCAGTTGGATCAGCCGATAGTGGCCGATCAGGGCGTGTTTTTCGATGCGGTAGTCGTGAAAGGCGACCTCGGTGGACCACACGAACCCGCTGCCGGCGGTGGGGGCGCCGCTCTTGAGGAGCCCGGCGAGAGGGCCGTCGGCCCGGGCCGCTTGAGCGGCGCCGGCGACGCTTGCGATCCACAAGCACCAGGCAGCGATTCGGAAGCGAGTCATGGCAGCTTTCTGGCAGAAATCTTGCCGGAGAGGGGAGGCGCCCGTCTCGAATTCTAGCGGCTGCCGGGGCCCAGCGCAACCTCGATACGGGCAAGCGGCCTTCCCGGTTCAAAGCGCGACGCCCGAAAGGCACGAAGCGTCGGCACTATCGAGATGTGACAATATTGTCTTCGACTCTCGGGAAAGCGGCTCCGACGATTGGCGAGGTCGCTTGCTCAAGTTACGCTAACCACTATGAACGCCAGCACTTACGAGTTCGACGTGATCGTGATCGGCGCCGGCCATGCCGGGGCCGAGGCGGCGCTGGCTGCGGCGCGGCTGGGCGCCCGAACGGTCCTGTTGACCGCCAATTGCGACACTGTCGGCCAGATGAGCTGCAACCCCGCGATCGGCGGGGTCGGCAAGGGGCAGATTGTCCGCGAGATCGACGCCCTGGGGGGCGCCATGGGGCGAGCGATCGACGCGACCGGCATCCAATTTCGGATGCTCAACCGGCGCAAGGGGCCTGCGATGCACGGCCCTCGGGCTCAGGCCGACAAGAAGCGGTATCAAGCCGAGGTGAAGCGGATCGTCGAGGAGCAGCCCGGGCTGACCTTGAAGCAGGAGATCGTCGAGGACCTGCTCGTCGAATCGACGGCGGCTTCGACTGCGCGAGAGGGCGCGGACGTCGATCCGGGAGCGTGCGTGCGCCGGATCGTCGGGGTGCGCGTGCGCGGCGATGCGAGCTATCGCGCCCGGGCCGTCGTCCTGACCACCGGCACGTTCCTGCAGGCGCTGATGCACACGGGCGAAGCGCAGACCCCCGGCGGCCGCGCCGGCGAGGGGACCACCGGCGGCATCAGCGCCGCGCTAGCCCGCGAAGGAATACGGCTCGCACGGTTCAAGACCGGCACTCCGCCGCGGCTCAACGGCCGCACGATTGACTACGATCGCACCGAGCTGCAGCCGGGGGACGACGTCCCGCAGCCGTTTTCGTTTCTCACCGATCGGCTCGAGGTCGAGCAGCTTCCCTGCCACGTCACGTACACGAACGAAGCGGTCCACGAACTGATCCGCGCAAACCTGTCGCGGGCGCCGATGTACAGCGGGCAGGTCAAGTCGAGCGGTCCGCGCTACTGCCCGTCGATCGAAGACAAAATCGTTCGCTTTGCCGACAAGACGCAGCATCAGTTGTTCCTGGAGCCCGAGGGGCGCGACACCCGCGAGGCGTACGTCAACGGCGTCTCGACGAGCCTGCCGCGCGACGTGCAGGATGCGATGATGCGATTGATCCCGGGGCTCGAGCGGGCCGAGATCATGCGGTACGGCTACGCGGTCGAGTACGACTACGCCCCGCCGGATCAGTTGCGGACCAATCTGGAATCGAAGCGCATCGAGGGCTTGTTCTTCGCCGGGCAGATCAACGGCACGACCGGCTACGAGGAGGCGGGAGCCCAGGGTCTGCTCGCCGGGGCCAACGCGGCGCTGGCCGTCGCGGGACGCGATCCCCTGGTGCTGTCGCGCGAGCAGGCGTACATCGGCGTGCTGATCGACGACCTCGTGACCGCAGGGGTCGACGAGCCGTACCGCATGTTCACCAGCCGGGCCGAATATCGACTGCTGCTGCGGCAGGACAACGCCGATCGGCGGCTGACCCCGTTGGCGGCGGAGTTGGGGCTGGCCGAGCCGGAGCGGATCGTCCGGTGGCGCGAGAAGACGCAGCAGATTGACCAGCTTGCCGCGCTGCTGCAGACCACGCGGCGCGACGGGGCGACGCTCGACAAGATCCTGCGTCGTCCGGAGTCGACGTGGGAGGACGTGGCGCCCTATGTCCCCCGTGCTGCCGAGTTTTCCCCCGCCGCAATTGATCAGGCGGTGTGGGACGCCAAGTACGCCGGCTACATCGTTCGGCAGGAGGTCGACGTCGAGCGGCAGCGTCGCCTGGCCTTCAAGCGAATTCCCGCGAGCTTCGACTATCGGCGGCTCGCGCAGTTGCGGGCCGAGGCGCGGGAGAAGTTCGAGCGGGTCCGCCCGGTCGATCTCGCCCAAGCGAGTCGCATCAGCGGGATCACCCCCGCGGACATCGCCCTGGTGATGGTCCACCTTGACGCCAAGTCGCCGGCGGCGAGTTCGTGAGTTAGGGCGTTTTCGGCAGTTCAGGGCGGGAGGAAGACCGCAACGGGCATCGCCGACAACGGGCTTCGGCGCGGCAAAAAAATCGATGTTCGCTCCCCTGGAATTGGCGTAAGTTTAATTGGATCAACGTGTTAGGTCGAATCAAGCGATGTTGACTCGATTGCCGGCGCCGTTATAATTCCCGCAGTTGGCAAGCCAGGAAAACCTGGAAGACACGGAGGACGTTGCCGTCTGAACAGCTTTGCACCTTTGCGGTGTCGGGCGTGATTTCCGGAGTTTACGCATCCCAGGTCCCCTGGGGGCGTTTTCTCGCAGTCGGCAGGGACGACCGCTGTCTTTTTGGGTTCGGAACTTGTTGGTTCTTGACCTGGTTGCGGCAACCGCCGCTCGCCGGTCCGCCTTCGCGGCAGGGATCGTGCCGGCGTCAGTCGGCGTGAGAGCGAGTTCGCGTTCCCCCCCGGCGGATCCCACGCCAGACCGGTGCACACCCGCGCCCCAACCATCGGCTAAGGAGAGAGGTGGTTTCACCATGAAGACCGTATTCACCACCGGCGAAGCGGCGAAGATCTGCAAGGTCAGCCAGCAAACGATTATTCGCTGTTTCGATTCGGGGCAACTCAAGGGGTTTCGCGTCCCCGGCAGCCGGTTTCGCCGCATCCCCCGCGACCAGTTGTACACCTTCATGCGGGACAACGGGATCCCGACCGACGCCCTGGACAGCGGCAAGCGCAAGGTGCTGGTCGTCGACGACGACGAGGATCTCGTCGAGTTGATCTGCGACGCCCTGGAACGCGACGGGCGATTCGACGTCCGGAGCGTCAACAACGGCTTCGGCGCCGGGATGTTGATCAAGGAGTTTCGGCCTGACATGGTCGTGCTCGACGTCATGCTGCCGGACATCAACGGCAAGGAAGTCTGCACGCTGGTCCGCAGCGACAGCACCATGGACGACGTGCGGATCATCTGCATCTCGGGCATGGTCGAGGCCGACAAGGTGCAGGCCCTGCGCGACGCGGGGGCCAACGACTTCATGCAGAAGCCGTTCGACGTCGATCATCTCATCGACCGCATGTGCCAGCTCTTGGAGCTGGAAAGCGCCCCGATGAAGTAACGCCGGCTCGGGGAGTTTGACGCTTCATTCACCGCAGAGGGCACAGGGACCGCGAGTCGCCGAAGGCTCATGCGACGGCGTCTCGTCGAGCGTCGGTGCGTTCGGCTCAGGCGCGTCTCGGGGCATTTCTTCCCGTCCTCGGCGGCGGAGTCCCTTCTGTCTGCGGTTCCTTCGACGACGCGACTGCCATGAGCGACCAAGTAGCTCCCGCTGCGGCGAGCGTCGATGCCGAGCGGTTGGCCGCGCTGCGTGAGTTGGCCTACGGCGCGAGCCACGAGATCAACAATCCGCTGGCGAACATCTCGGCCCGCGCGCAGGCGCTCTTGCGCGACGAGCCGGATCCCGAGCGGCGGCGAACGCTGGAATCAATCCAGCAGCAGGCGCTGCGGGCGCATGAGATGATTTCAGATCTCATGCTGTTCGCCCGGCCGCCGGCGTTGGCGCTCGAGCCGGTCTGTCTGGCCTCGCTGGTGCGCCGGCTGGGGGGGGAACTGCTGGGGGAGTGTCGGCGTCGCGGGGTGCGGCTCGACCTCGACCTTCCCGCGGAGGGGCTGGTCGTCGACGGCGATCCCGAACAACTCGCCGAGGCGGTGCGGGCCCTGCTGGTAAACGCGCTCGAGGCGAGCAGCCCCGACGGGCGAATCACGGCGACCGTGACTCTGGAGGCCAGCGAAAGCTGCGGGACGGCTGTGGCGCGGATCGAGGTCGCCGACCAGGGGCGCGGACTCTCGCCGCGGGAACTTGTGCACGCGTTCGACCCGTTTTTCTCGGGGCGCGAGGCGGGCCGCGGATTGGGCTTTGGATTGCCCAAGTGTTGGCGTATCGTGACGGCTCACGGCGGCGACGTCGCCCTCGCCGCGGCGCCGACCGGCGGCGTGGCGGCGACGCTGAGGCTTCCTTGCGGCTGAGGGACAGATTGAGGGGGGCGACCGGCGAGACGTCGCCCCTGTCCGTCGGACGTTCGTCGTACCCCCCTTTCCCCCCCTCGCCGATCACTAACCGCCAATCGCTCTTCCTCCGCCATGGGCAAAGTCAACGAAACCATTCGCACCGTCAACAGCGCCGTACGGACGCTGCTGTTCGCGGCGCTGTTGCTCGGGGCGGGATTCGCGGGGTGGAAGGGGTATTCGCTCTACAACGAGCCGCAGGAGAAGCTGGCTGAGAAGCAGCGCGAACTCGACTCGATCCAAGCGAAGCTCGCCGGCGCCGAGTCGACGGTGGCCAGCCAGCGCACGGCGATCGAAACGCTCGAAGCCGACGTCGCCGCCAAGGCCGCACAGGTCGCCAAGCTCGAGACGTCGAATCGCCTGCTGAAGATGCGGAGCCGCATCGCCCGGATCAAAGTGATCGAGCAGATCCAGAACGACTCGTCTGAGCGGCCGCGGACGAGGATCGAGTTTTTCGAGGTCAACGACGACGGGGCCCCGGTCGACGAGCATCGACAAGAGTTCACCCTCGAAGGGGATCGGGTGTACGTCGAGTGCCTCGTCGCCAAGTTCGACGACAAGTACGTCGAGGAGAAAGACCTCGATCGCGGGACGGCGATCTGCCTGTTTCAGCGGATCTTCGGCGAATATCAGGAGCCGCAGCAGGGGTTCAAGATCGAGGCGTCGCGGACGAGCCCCACGTCGTACGCCCGCGGGGGGGAGGCCTCGGAGTTCGAGAAGCGAATCTGGCGGGACTTCGCCCTGTTGGAGAACGACCCGCAGCAGGCGGCGGAGCTAGGCGTCCGCGCCGCACACGCCGACGCCCCGTCGATCCGGCTCAAGGAGGGGGGCGAATACGAGCTCGAACTCCGTTCGACCGGCGAGTTCACGCTGCGGGCGCTGCGCGACGGGCGATAGGGCCCGGCGCCGTTTACCAATCGCGCCCCGTCGCCGCTCGCGCCGGTTGGTAGGCCTGGGCGAGGTTCGGCTGGTAGCACGTTGCGCGGCAGTGCTGCTGCGGGGCCCAGCGGGCGCCCAGGTCGCTCAGCGACTCCGACGAACCGGCGAACAGCCAGCCCTCGGGCGTCAGCGTCGCGGCCAGTTTCTCGAACAGTTTTGCCCGGTCTTCGGCATTGAAATAGATCGCCACGTTGCGGCAAAAAACCACGTCGAACGGCCCCAGCCCCGTGAACGGTTCGTGCAGGTTGCGCACCGCGAACGAGCACATCGAGCGAATCGAGTCGCGAACCAGCCAGGAGTCCCCCTGGTCGATGAAGTATTTGTCGCGGTAGGCGACGTCGAGCCCGCGGCTGATTTCCAGCTTGTTGTAGACCCCGCGACTGGCCTGGGCGACGGCCGCGGGAGAGATGTCGGTGCCGAAGACTTTGAAGTCCCAATTCTGGTAATCGTACACGACGTCGGCGAACGCCATGGCGATGCTGTACGCCTCCTGTCCGGTGCTGGAGGCCGCGGACCAGATGCGCAGTCGGCGGGGATTCAGGCTCTTCGCCTTGCCGTCGATGACGTGCGGGATCACCTTATGGCGCAGGGCTTCGAAGGGGGACGTATCGCGGAACCAGAGCGTTTCGTTGGTCGTGACCGCGTTGATCACTTCCTCGCGCAGCCCCGGCAGCGCCGCGGCGCGGACCTTGCGCACCAGATCGGCGTAGTTGGCGCAAGAGGTTTTGCGAACCAGTTGCGACAGCCGCGACTCGATGAGGTAGGCCTTCGAGGCGTCCCAGTAAATTCCGCACAAATCGTCGACCAGTCCGCAAACGGCGTCGATGTCCTCGGGGGTCACGTTGCTCATACTGCGGCCTCCACGGTCGCCGCGGAGACGAGGCTAGGAACAATGCGATCGAGGGGCTCGACCTGGTCGACCAGTCCGGCCTCGAACACGCTCTTGGGCATGCCGTAGACGACGCAGGTCGCCTGGTCCTGGGCGATGATGCGGGCGCCGCGCTCGCGCAAGTGCCGGCAGCCGATGGTTCCGTCGTCGCCCATGCCGGTCAGAATGACTCCCAGCGCTTCGGGTCCGAAGTGGGAGGCGAGCGAACGGAACAAGTAGTCGACCGAGGGCTTGCAGTGACGTTCAGGCGGATCGTCGGTGATCTGAATGACGGGGCGCCCGGTGAGCATCGAGACCCTCATTTGCTTCCCGCCCGGAGCGATGAAGATCTTGCCGGGCTCGGCTACGCAGCCGTCGTACGCCTCCAGCACTTCGAGCCGGCATGACCGATTCAGGTCTTCGGCCAGGCTCTTGGTGAACATCGGGGGCATGTGCTGCACGATGACGATCGGGCAGGGAAAATCCCCCGGGATGCGCGGCAAGATGCGGCTCAGCGCGGCAGGGCCGCCGGTCGAGACGCCGATGCCGACGATCTTGGGAGTCGCGAACTTGCCTGCGCGCTCGGCGGGTCTCGGCGGGGGCGCCGGCTGGGGCGGTTCGATGCGCACCCGGCGGTGGCCGATCGTCGAGGCGATCGCCGCGACCTTCGGCTCCAATTGACGTCGCAGTTGTTCGGCGTTGGCCGCCGGTTGTGCGGCATGCGGTTTCAGCACGAAGTCGAAGGCCCCCAACTGCAATGCGGCGCTGGTGGCCTGAGCGCCGGTCGAGGTCTGCGAGCTGATCATGACGGCTTTGACGTCCAGGTCGCGAACGGCCAGCTCGCGCAGGAGCCCGAGACCGTCGAGTTCCGGCATCTCGAGGTCGAGCGTGATGAAATCGGGGCGATCGTCGACGATCCGTTCCAATGCGGCGCGACCGTTGGCCGCGGTCCCGACGACCTCGACTCCGGGAATCTGTTGCAGCACCTCGCGGACGATCTTGCGGAACAGGGCCGAGTCGTCGACGACGAGGGCTTTCAAGGGTTGTTCAGGGGGCGTCATGGGAGTCGATCAGGGAGAGGCGTATTCAAGAGGATCATCCCCGGCGAAGCGATCGCGTCGATGAAAAACAGCCGGCGTGCGACGCTTGGGCGCCGCACGCCGGCTCGATTCACGTCACGTCTCCGCCGGCGTGCCGCAGAGACGTTCCGACTCAGACCTGGAACTGACCGACCAAGGTCTGCAGTTCCTCGGCGAGCGTGCTGAGCACGGTTCCGGCTTCCTTGGTCTGCAAGGCGGCCTCCGAGGTTTGCTTGGCCCCCTGGTCGACCCCGGTGATGTTCACCGTGATCTCCTGGCTGGCCGAGGCGCTCTCGTTGACGCCGCGCGACACGGTGTCGGCCGCGCTGGCGGTTTCCGAGACGCTGACGGCGATCTGCTTGGTCGTGGCGCTTTGCTCCTCGACCGCGGCGGCAATCGTCCGGCTGACCTCGTTGACGTTGTTGATGACCTCGGTGATCTCGCGGATCGCGGAGACGGCCTCGCTGGTCGACCCTTGAATCCCCTCGATCCGGCGGCGGATGTCGTCGGTGGCGGTGGCGGTCTGTTTGGCCAGTTCCTTGACCTCGGTCGCGACGACCGCGAAGCCCTTGCCCGCTTCGCCGGCCCGCGCGGCCTCGATCGTGGCGTTCAGGGCCAGCAGGTTCGTCTGCTCGGCGATGTCCTGAATCACCTCGATGACCTTGCCGATCTCGTCCGCCGCGATGCCCAGCCCGCCGACCTTGTCGTTGCTGACGGCGGCCAGGCGAGCGGCCTCGCTGGCGACCGCGGCCGACTGTTCGGCGTTCTTGGCGATCTCGTTGATGGTGGCGGTCATCTGCTCAGTCGAGGCGGCCACCGTGCGGACGTTGCTCGACATTTCCTCGGTCGAGGCGGCCATGGTCCGCATGTTCGCCGACATCTCCTCCGCCGCGGCGGCCACGGTGGCCGACTGCGTGGTGGTTTCGTCGGCTCCGCTCGAGAGCTGCACCGCGGTGGCCGACAGTTGCGTCGACGTGCTGGCCAGCCGGCCGGCGTTCGCGGCGAGCTTGGTCATGACGTCGCGGAGGTTGGCGCCCATCGCGTTGACCGCCTCGGCGATCTTGCTGAAGGTGCTGAAGACCTCGCGAGTGTCGTCTTCCGGAGCGGTGACGTCGTAGCTGACGTTCAAGCGGCCCTGGGCGATGTCGCCCAGCACGGTCGACAGCTTGACCACTTCGGAGGCTTGGAACTCGCCGACCTTCTGCTCGCGAATCTGCCGCTTCCGTGCTTCAGTGACGTCGGACCACACCAGGGTGTTGCCGACGTAGTTGCCGGCGGAATCGAGTTGGGCGGCGACGTTCAAGTCGAAGGTCAAGGGGCCGACCTGGATGTCGGTCCGATAGGGCAAATTGCTCGGATCGGAGAGCAGCTTGCGCTGGTGGCTGGGGTTCTCGTGGAACTGGTCGATGTTGGCGCCCAGGACCTTTTGCGGATCGAACCACGACCAGATCGAGCGGAACACGTCCTGATGACTCTTGAGCAATTGCTCGGTCGCTTTGTTGAGATAGGTCACCGTGAAATCGCGGTCGATCATCATGTACGCCGAATCGGAGTCGTCGACGACCGCCTGCAGCTTGAGGGCGGCGTTTCTGGCGAAGACAGTCTGCGTGATATCGCTGGCGTACTTGACGACCTTCGTGACTTTTCCGCTTGCATCAAACACGGGGTTGTAGGACGCCTGGATCCAGATCTCTTTGCCTCCCTTGCCGAAGCGACGGTATTCCCCGGCGTCAAATTCTCCGCGGCTCAGCTTCGCCCAGAAAGCGGAGTAGGCCGAGGAGTTGACGTATTCCGGCTCGCAGAACATGCGGTGATGCCGTCCCTTGATTTCGTCGAGCGTGTAACCCAAAGCGTTCAGGAAGTTGTCATTGGCCGTGACGATCGTTCCGTCTGGCGTGAACTCGATGGCGGCCTGCGACTTGTCGATCGCCGAGATCTTGCCTTCGTAATCGGCCGCCTTTTCGGTGAAGGTGGTCAATTCGTCAAGCAGCGTGTTGAGGCTGCCGGCCATCTGACCGAGGTCGCCGCCGGTCGTCGTGATCACCTTGTGCGTGTAATCGCGGTTCGTAGCGGCGTTGAGCGAGTCGGTTGCTTGCACAATGATGCGGCTCATCGACTGGGCGACGAACCAAGCGCCGATCGGGATGATCGCCAAGGCGCCCAGCACGGTCAGCAGGCAGGTGTTCTTCAGGGCGTTGCTGGTCGCAAGGGCTTCGTCGCACGCGACGCGGACCATCACGTTCCACTTCATGCCGGGAAAGCCGAGGGCGCCGCGGAGCGGAGCGAAGCCGGCCGTTTGATAGATTCCCTTGCGAGCGTGGAACGATTTGGCGATCCCGCCGGCTTCGCCGGCGACGACCCGTTGGGCGGATTCGACCCCCTTCTCGGCAAGATTGAACTTGCCGATGATCGTCATGTCGCGTTTGACGTCCTCGCTGCCGGCGGTTTTCGGATCGTAGTCGACGATGACGTTGCCGTCCTTGTCAAGTAACGTCAACTCGGCGCTGGCCATGCTTCGGGTTTTGAGGTTTTGGTAGCTGGCCAGGAAGATTTCCTCGACGAGGCTGAACTTCGCGACGTTCTTCCAGACGGCGATAACCTTTCCTTCAGAATCATAGACAGGAGCAGTGAAGCCTAGCGCAAGGGCTTCGTCGTTGTACGCGCGCTTCGCAAATTCGTCGACGTACAAGTGTTCGACGACGGTGCCGTCGGCCAGGCTGTCGTCAGTCCGGTAAAATCGTCCGTCGATGGCGTCTTTGAACCAGTTAGCCTGAGCGAACTTCTGATCGTACAGCCAAGTCGTGTCGATCGGCTTGCCGTCGGCGTCGGCGTTGTTTACGGCAATGACCTTGCCGTCGAGATCGACGAGGATCGTCAGGTAGTAAATGTCGTACAGATCGACGTAGCGATTCATCGCCGCGACGATCGGGTTCTCTTCGGGCGACTTGCCCCAGTTGTCCTGGTTGCGAACGGCGTCGTTGGCGCCGAACGCTTGGACGTCGCCGTAACGCTCGAACAGGTTGCGGTCGATGCGGTCGGCGATCGATTCGGCAATTCCGGCAAACTCGGAGCCGATGTTCGCGGCGATTTGGTTGCCCGCGCCCCACGTGATGTAGGTGAGCACGGCCAACGGCGCCAGCGCAAAGCCGCAGCACGCCAGAATCAGCTTTGTGCGAAAGTTCAGGTTGGACAGTCGCGGTACTCGCATTGCAGAACTCCAAGACAGGGAAAATGAAGGCTGGTAAGGGTTCGTCGTCTGACGTGAAACGCGGGCGAAAGAGTCGCTGGTCGAGGACGAACGTCAACTCATCAAATGGGAATCGGACAGGGCTTGTTCAATGTCCAGCAGCACGACGATCGACGATTTCATCGTGTGGACGCCGGCGAGCAGTCGGCCGTCGAGGCCGCTGACGTTGGCCGGGGGCGGTTCGATCTGGTCTTCGCTGATCGTGAGAATGTCGGAGATGCGGTCGACCAGCAGGCCGATCGACTCGCCGTCGAAATTGACGATCAGGTTGCGGCTGTCGCGGGTCAGCTCGGCGGGGGGCAGGTCCAAGACCCGCCGCAGGTCGATCACCGTGGCGACGTCGCCGCGGAGATTGATCACGCCGCGGACCTCGGGCGGGGCGTGCGGCACGCGCGTGACGGCCAACTGCCGATTGATTTCTTGGACGTAGCGAATGTCGATTCCCAGCAGAATGTCCCCCACGTAGAACGTGGCGAACTGGACTTCGCTGGTGCGACGCTCGCGTTTCGAGGGGGCTTGCACGGTGGACATGGGGGCGTGTGGCGTGTGATGATTGTGGTGTTGGGCGAGCGGCGATTGGCCGTTAGGCGTGCGCCAGTTGGCGGACCTTGGGGCTGTTGTTGCCGGTCTTCTGGCCGGCGAAGTTGTGGACCGCGTTCATGAGCCGGTCGCGATCCATCTTGATCTGGTAGTCGTCGATGCCGACTTCCAGGCCGTGCTGAACGTCCGCCGCCCCGCCGAGCGAGGTCAGCGCGATCACCGGCAGGTGGCCGAACTGAGCCGATTGCTTGATGTTGCGGCACAACTCGAACCCGTTCATGTTGGGCATTTCGATGTCGGTGACGATGACGTCGAACGCGTGCTCGCCGCTCTGCAGGATTTGCCACGCTTCGAGACCGTCCTCGGCCTCGACGACGCGGTAGCCCTTCTCGACGAACAGCCCGGCGACCTGCTTGCGGAAGAAGCCCGAGTCCTCGGCCAGCAGGATCAAGGCCGGCAGGCCTTCGTCGCTGGCGGCGACCGGTTGGTCTTGGAACCATTCGGGATAGGCGATCTCGGCCAGTGCATGGAGATCGACCAAGCGCGTCGCCCGGCCGTTGATGACCATCGATCCCGGCACCCCCGGCTCGCGGAAGGTGACGGTGTCGAAGTCGACGGGGACGTCGCGGATGTCTTCGAGTTCGGGGGCGATGAGCGCGACTTCCTTCCCCGCCGCCTCGAACACGACGACGTACACCTGATTCCCCGCGGGGCCCGGCTTGGCGGTGACGGTGTTTTCAAGCCGCACGAGCGGCATCGTCGAGTTGCGGTATTGGACCAGCTCCTTGCCGCCGACGCTGTCGATTTGGTCGACTCGCACGCGTTCGATCCGCGAGACGACGTCCATGCAGACGGCGAAATGTTCGTTCGGATCGTTGGTGAACAGCAGGACCGATTGCAGGTCTTCGGACTGTTGGACGCGAGTCGCTTCGTCCTTGTCCTCGGGTTTGCCGTCGCAGGAGCCGATCGCCTGCTTGACCGCCAGTCCGGCGACGTCGAGGATCAGCGCCACATGCCCGTCGCCCAGGATGGTGGCCCCGGAGAGACTGATGCAGCCCTTGATGTGCCGACCGAGCGGTTTGACCACGATTTCTTCCGAGTCGTGCAGCCCGTCGACGACGATCCCGAAGCGTTGTCGCCCCGACTCGACGACGATGATGTTCGTGGCGGCGGGTTCGGCGTGACGTTCGTCGGCGCGCTCGTTCTCAGCGAGCGGCGTTCCCAACGCGGAACCGAGCCGGACGATCGGCAGCAACGAGCCCCGCAAACGAAGGACCTCGGCGTCCTTGACTCGGCCGAGCCGCTCGTTCATTTCATGGGGGCGAATGCGCACCAGTTCGGCAATGTTGACTTGCGGAATCGCGAAGCGATCGGAGCCCGACTGGACGATCAGCGAAGGAATGATGGCGAGCGTCAGCGGCAACGTGACGACCACGCTGGTGCCTTTGCCGACGACCGATTCGACGTCGACGGTGCCGCCGAGCTTGGCGATGTTCGTGCGAACGACGTCCATGCCGACGCCGCGACCGCTGACGTCGGTCACCTGGGCCGCCATCGAGAAGCCGGGATGGAAGATCAGCCGCACCGCGTCGCGGTCGCTCATCTGCTCGGCTTGTTCGGGGGTGATGATTCCCTTCGCGGCGGCCTTCTCGCGGAGCTTGCGGGGGTCGATCCCGGCGCCGTCGTCCTGAATCTCCAGCCGCACCTTGCCGGCTTGGTAGAACGCCCGCAGGTGAAGGGTTCCTTGGGGCGACTTGCCGGCCGCGATTCGCCGTTCCGGCGTTTCGATGCCGTGGTCCATCGAGTTGCGGATGAGGTGCGTCAGCGGGTCGCCGATCGCCTCGACGATCGTCTTGTCGACTTCGACCTCCTTGCCCTCGATCGTCAGTTCGCACTCTTTGTTCAGCTTGGCGCCCAGGTCGCGGACGACGCGGGGGAAGCGGCCGAAGACGGTGCCGATCTGCTGCATGCGGGTCTGCATGATCGACTCTTGCAGTTCGCTGGTCACTTGGTCGAGCCGGGCGGCGATCCCTTCCAGTCCGCCGTTGTCGGCGGCGCTGATCGCCTGCATGAGCTGGTTGCGGCTCAGCACGAGCTCGCCGGCCAAATTCATGAGCTTGTCGAGCAGCCCGACCGAGACGCGGATGTTCGTTTCCGCGACCGGCGAGGCGGGTTTCTTGTCCCCCTCGGCGGAAGCGGGAGCAGCCGCTGTCGCGGGGGAAGCGAGCGGTTCGACGGCCGTAGGAGGCGTCGGAGCGGGGTCGCTCGCTGGAGCGACGCCCTGCAACTCGGCTGCGGAAGCAGCTTCGCGGGCGGCATGCGCGGCGCCGAGGGCGGCCTCGATTTGGGCGTCCAAGTCCAGTTCGTCTTCGACGCTCGGTTCCGGCGCGGCCTTGGCCTTGCCGCCGCGGGGTTTCTTCGGAGCGGGGGCGGCCTTTTTCGCGGGGGCGCCCTTCTTGCCGGGCGACTTCTTCGCCGCAGGTGCCGGCGCCTCGACGACTTGACCGGCGGCGATCGCGTCGAGCTTCGTCACGTGGTCGCTGACGTCGGCGTCGTTGGAATTCTGAATGTCGTTAATCAGGCCTTGCAGCTTGTCGGCGGACTTCAGCATGACGTCGACGATCTGCGAGTTGGGAGCCAGCTCGTGATTGCGCATCATGTTGAGCACGTTTTCCAGGCTGTGAGCCAGATCATTGATCTTGGTCATGCCCAGGAACCCGGCGGCGCCCTTGATCGAGTGGATCGCGCGGAACACCTCGTTCACCAGATTCACGTCGACGCTTGCGCCCATTTCCTCAATGGCGAGGAACTGGTTCTCAACGTCGGCCAGGTGCTCGTTGGCCTCGATGACGAATTCGCCGAGCAGATCATCTTCAAAAGACATCGTCGTGTTTTCCTGCAGACGGTGTGCTGACGCTTGGGAACGTCGACGCCTGAGTTCGGCCGGCAAGGCCGTTCTCATGCTCGGGAAACACTAGGTCACGCGTGAGCAATCGTTTGTCGGCGGGCCGCCAAATGTCGGCGAAAAGCCGAGATTGCTCAGAACGTTCGGCCTGGATGCCGACGGGAATCGGCAAGAACGAGCGGATTCGCGCACTTCGCACACGGCACAACCGGCGCCGACGGTGCGATCGGAGCCGCGCCCTGCCGCGCTTCGCCCCCGGCGCGAAACTACTCGGGCGAATTGAACAGGTCGTCGCCGTATCCGGGCGGAAACGGGTCGAGCGGGTTGGCGGCCGGAGGACCGCCTGCGGGGGAAGAGGGGGCCGACCCGGGCGACTTTTCGGGCGGCTCGTTGAGATCTGCCGCGAATCGCCGGACCCAGTACGCGACCTCCGCTTCGGTCGGCTCGCCGACGCGCTTGAGAACGTCGGGAGCAGATCGACCGGCGTGCAGCCGTCGTCGGACTTGCATCGCGTACCATTGATCGCTGTCGATCGACGAACAGCGACGCCGGCGGGCGGCGCGTTGGATGCGGCGGTCGCTCGACACCACCACCAGCGACCGCGGCGCGTCGTCGAGCGCGATCAACTGCTCGATCAGCTCGTCGGCGTCACGATAGTCCGACGCGTAGTGGACGGTCATCTCCGCGTGCGTCGTTCGCCGGGGGAGTCCCGGGGGGGCGTCGGAGGCGTCGAAGACGACCGTCGTGCGCGGGCGCTCGGCGTCGTCGATCGTCGCGGCGAGAAATCGCAGCATCGCCTCGCGCGAGCGGTGCAGGCTCGCTCCCCCCTTTCCTCGACCGAAGATCCCCGCGGCATGCAGCAGGTTGTAGCCGTCGATCAGCAAGGCCATCGGGCGGCTCGAGGGTGGCGAGGACGAAAGGGGCGCTCGAGTCTCGCGCCGTGGACGCGCCGCGAATCGGAGCGTCAGGACTCGATCCTGCGGGTTGCGGTCCAGTCGCCGTACTGCTCGTGATAGAACCGGGCCACCTGATGGTCGACGTTGAACACGTGAGCCAGCAGCGCCGCCCGGACCCACATGCCGTTGCGGGCCTGACGGAAGTACATCGCGCGGGGGTCGTTGTCGATTTCCGGCGGGATTTCGCCGAAGTGCTGGTCGCGCGGAAACGGGTGAAGAATCGGAGCGTACGGCTTCATCCGCCGGACCTGGTCGAGCGAGAGCTTGTACTGCGAAAAATCGATCCGGGCGAACTCGGCAGCGTCCGTTTCGAGGTTGTGCTCCTTCTGGATTCGCGTCATGTAGAGGGCGTCGAACTGCTCGACGGCCGGGGCGCCGTCGAGCGAGGATTCGAGCGATTCAAGTTCCACGACGCGCACGCCGCGCTGCTCGAGCCGGCGGCGCAAGTCGTCGGAGAGGCACAAGGCGGGATGCCCCGGCGCCACGAAGGCGAGCGTCACTCCCTCGTATTGCGCCAACAGCGCCGCCAACGATCGCACGGTTCGCCCCCGGCCGATGTCGCCGCAGAAGCCGTAGACCTTTCCCGTCAATCCGGTCCGGAGGGCGGGATAATCTCGCCGCAAGGCGTCGAGCCGCGACGCGGCGGGCGAGTCCTGGGGCGCGGCGAACTGAAAGGTGCGCTGCAGCGTGTAGACGTCCAACAGCGCCTGCGTGGGGTGCTCGTCAGCCCCCGAGCCGGCGTTGACGATCGGCACGCTGCGGGCCGCCGTGCGTTCCAGATCGTTCATCAGGTACGCGCACGCCTCGGCCAACCGGGCGATGGGGGACCGCATGATCACCAGATCGAAATAGCTGGAAAACATCCGGATCGAGTCGAACCGCGTCTCCCCCTTCGTCTCCGACGAGGTGGTCGGGTCGCGGACCTCGTTGCAGGTCATCCCCAGGATCTGGCACGCCGCCATGAACGACAGAAAGGTGCGGGTCGACGGCTGCGTAAAGTACAGCATCGCCCGCTTGTGACGGAGCAGGTTGAGCAGGAAGTCTTGCCCGGTGCGCGACTTGGACAACAGCCGAATCTTGTCGGCCGTGTCGGCGAGGTCCTCGAGCAGATCGACCGGGAACTGCCCGCTGAAGATCACGTGCCGCAGCCGCCCTTCGCGGCTGAATTCAGCCACCTTGAGCTGCGGGGGGCGGTCGATGCGCGACTCGTACTGAGCGAGATCGCGCTCGTCCTGGGTCGGGGCGGAGTCGGCGAGAGACGCGGGGGACATGGCGGATCGCGGGGCGAGCGACGGGAAACGGGAACGGGAGGTCGTTGCTGGCCTGGAAGCGATTTCTCGACGGACGCGGACGTCGGCGACGAAACGACTTCTGTCCCCTTGAGCGCACTGGTTATCGCACATCGCCGTTTCGGGCGTCAAGTTGACGCGACGCCCGTTGCGGCGAATGACGCGCGTCACTCGGAAACGCGCCACCGGGCCTTGAACAGCCAGGTGACCGCCGCCAGCAGGGTTCCGTTCAACAGCAGCCCGAAGGCCATGAACCCGAAGAAGACCCGTGCGTCGGCCGTCGCGAGGTTCGAGCCCTTGCTCGTCTCCAGCGGCAGGCTGAACGCTGCCGAGAAGGGGCTCAGCGCCTGGATCGCTTCCACCGCGCCCGCGGCGGGCGAGTCGGGGACGAACGTCCGAACGAACGCCAACGCGGCGACGGGGGCGAAGAACACGGTTCCGACGGTCAGATAGGTCGCCACCAGCGCCGTCGACGATTTGCGGAACAACGTCGAACAGGCCAGCGCCGCCAGCGACGTCGTCACGGCGGTCACCCCCACGATGAGAAAGTACCCCGCCATCGTCGGCAAGTTGCTCCAGAAGTCGAGCGGCATCAGGCACGCCAGCACCATGGGCCACACGAGAAACGCGGTCAGCACGCTGGAGACGCGCAACCCCGACAGCAGCTTGCCCCACAGCATTTGCCAGGGGGTGATCAGCGTCACCAGCAGCAGGTCGAGCGTTTCGCGTTCGCGTTCGCTGGTGACGCTGCCGGCCGAGAAGACGGGACCGACCAGCAGGTTGAACAGCAGCACGTACGCCACGTACCACGCCGCGTGTTGCGGGGCGATGAACAGGCAGTACGCCATCACGAAAAACGCGACGATCATGCTGATCTGGATCACCAGCCGCAGCATGAGCGTGCCTTGGCTGAAAATTTCGCTGCGGATCTCCTTGTCGTAGATCGGGTTGGCGTCGTCTTCGAGGAACGTCGTGCGTTTCGGCGGGGCGAACAGCTTGTCGGGCCATTCGTCGCGGTTGATGTACAGCCCCACGGCCTGCTCGGCCTCGGTTTCCAGATCGATCACTTGCTTGCCTTCGCTCCCGAGGTCGGGCGGGTGGAGCAGTCGTCGGCAGATGTCGTACCACAACAGGGCCCCGACCGAACCGCAGACCGCGGGAACCACCGTCATGACGACCGCCAACCGCGCGCCGCCAAGTTGCTCGAGCGCCCGCCACACGAGCACGCCGACCAATGCGAGCGGCAAAATGAGCAGGTACGACACGACCAGCGATGCGCTGGTGCGGGTGAAGAAGCTGCTGCACCACAGGCTGATCATGCCGGACAGAATCACCGAACAGATCATTGCGAAGTACGCCGCGAAGACTTCCAGCGGCGACACGCCCCCCAGCGGCAGGCAGAGCATGACGATCGGCAGCGAGCAGATCATCAGCTCGCCCAAGGGGACCAGCGACGCCAGCAGCTTGCCCAGCACGATCGCCGCGGGCCGCAGCGGGCTGGCCAGCAGCATCTCGAAACTGCTTCGCTCCTTTTCGCCGGTGATCGCCCCGGCCGCGAACGACGGCGTCATGAGCGACATCAGCAGGTACTGGCCGAGAAAGAACAGGTTCACCAGCTCCCGGGCCTTCACCGGCTGCACGAGATCGAGCTTCTGCTCCGCCGGCCACGCCGAGTACACCATCAGCCCCAGCAGCGCCACATACGCGAACAACAACAAAAACCCGCGGAGCATCCGCAGGTTAATGACGAGCTCGCGCTGGAGGACGGGGTTTTCGAGGAACAGCATCGAGTTTCGAGTTGCGAGGCGCGAGGCGAGCCCGAGCGGCCCCGCCGGACGGAACGGGATTCAGTCGTTAGCCGCCTCGTTGATTCGCCTTAACAGACCGCTAAGCATGCGGCTGATCTGAGAGGTCAATACGGTGATTTCATCCGCAATTCGGGCACTGCAAAGGTGCAGTTCCCGCGCTATGACGAGTTGCGTTTCCAGTTCTGCTAGCGATCCTTTGGCAATGTTCAAGAAGCGTGAAAACTCGCGAGGAGTTTTACGAGCGTGCCTCTCGGCGATATTCGAGGGAATCGATACTGCTGCGCGGCGCATCTGGCTAGTCAGTCCAAACAGTTCCTCGCGGGGAAATGGTTGAGTGACACGATAAGTCTGCAGAACAAGCTCGATGCTCAACTGCCAGACTTTCAGGTTTTGGTAACCAGCCATCTCAGTTCCTCTCGCGCCTCGCAGCCCAAAGCTCGCGCCTCCCTCAATACTTCCTCGGCCTCACCGTTCCCAGCACGCGGCTCGGCAATCCCTGAATCCGCAGGAAGCCTTCGGCGTCGGTTTGGTCGTAGCTGCCGCCCCCTTCCATGCTGGCGATCGCCGCGTCGTAGAGGCTGTTGGGGCTCGTGCGGCCGTGGACGGCGACGTTGCCTTTGTAAAATCCCAGGGCGACTTCGCCCGTGACGGGGGACTGCACCTCGCGGATGAACGCCATGAGGGCGTCCATCTTCGGCACGAACCAGAAGCCGTAGTAAACCATCTCGGCCACTTCGGGGCTGATCCGGTCGCGGAGGTGGATCGTTTCGCGGTCGACGGTAAGCTGCTCCAGGGCGAGGTGAGCTGCATACAACGCGGTCATGCCGGGCGATTCGTAGACGCCGCGGCTCTTCATGCCGACGAAGCGGTTTTCGACGATGTCGATCCGTCCCACGCCGTTGCGGCCGGCGATGCGGTTCATCGTCTCGACCATGGCCAGCGGCGATTTTTTCTCGCCGTCGATCGAGACCGGCACGCCGTGCTCGAAGCCGATCGTGACTTCTTCGACCTTGTCCGGGGCCTCTTGGGGCGAAACCGTCATGCCGAAGTCGACGATCGCTGCGCCGTTGATCGCCGGGTCTTCGAGCTCGCCCGCTTCGTAGCTGATATGCAGACAGTTTTCGTCGCTCGAGTACGGTTTGGCGATCGACGCCTTGACGGGAATGTTCTTCTTCGCGCAGTACTCGATCATCTCGGTCCGGCCCGGGAACAGGTCGCGGAATTTCTTCATTCGCCAGGGAGCAATGATGGCGACGTTCGGGTCGAGCGCCTCGGCGGCCAGTTGGAACCGACACTGGTCGTTCCCCTTGCCGGTGGCCCCGTGGGCGTACGCCACGGCCCCGACCTCGCGGGCGACCTGCAAGCAGACCTTCGAGATCAGCGGCCGGGCGATCGAGGTCCCCAGCAGATAGATCCCCTCGTACTTTGCCTGCCACTGCAGCACCGGGAACGCAAAGTCGCGGCACAACTCCTCGCGGGCGTCGACCAGTCGCGACGATTTGGCGCCGTTGTCGCGGGCTTTTTGGAGGATCGCCTCGCGGTCCTCGCACGGTTGGCCCAGGTCGACGTACACGGCGTGAACGTCGTACCCCTCGTCCTGCAGCCAGCCGAGGATGACCGAAGTATCAAGACCGCCGGAATAGGCCAACACGCAACTGGACATGGGAGAAAACCGCTCGCAACTGGGGAACAACAGGACCAACCGCCGCCGCGACAGGGACGCGGATCGGCCCATTGTGGTTCGCCGCCAGGGGGCTGGCAAGCGGCGCAATTCGAGGGGCCGCGGTTCGTCGGTGCGGTTTGATTACTTCGCAGGCGGCAACTCGGCGATGCGCAGATTGCGGAACCGGATGTCGGTCGTAGGGTCGTGGCCTTGCAGGCTTAAGGTTCCGGGAGCGGTGCGGAGTCCGTTTCGGGGGTTGTCGTGCGGCGGGCGGTCGTCGGTCCAGGCCGTCGCCTGCAGGCCGTCGACCCATACGGCGATGTCCGGCCCCGTGGCGACGATCGTCTTGGCGAACCACGCGCGGTCGCGAGCGTTGACCACCCGCGCGCTCACGCGGCGATAGATTCCGCCGGTGCCGCAGTCGGCAGGCTTGGTCGGATCGCCGTCGACGACCACGTTGTTGATCTGGCTCTCGTAGCCGTTGGTGAACTCGCGGGGGATGCTGCGGAAGAAGACTCCCGAGTTCAGCCCTTCGCCGTTGACGAAGCACTCCAACTGCAGAACGAAGTCGCCGTAGCTGGCGTCGCTCTCGATCTGCCCGCGACCGTTGACAATGTGCAACTCGCCCTCGGGGGTGACGGAGAACTCGCTCGCCTCGGCGTGGTCGGTGTTCCATCCCGAAAGGTCGCGGCCGTTGAACACGGGTTCGAGCCGCAGCGGCCGCAGGCGAACATTGCGGAACGCGACCGCGCCTTCGCGGAACTGCAAGCCGATGCGTCCGCGCCGAGGTGTCGCGGACGCGTCGTCGACAACGTCGAGCGATTGCGTTTCGAGCGGACGACCGTCCAGCTTGAGGCGAAGTTTGTCTCCTTTCGCTTCGATGTCAAACGAGTGCCACCGTCCGTCCCAGGCATCGATCTCTTGAGGCGGGGGGCCGATCGTGCGGATTTCGCCTTCGTGGATCGCGGCGTAGCCGTCAATCAGCGGCTGCGGCGTCGTACTCACTCGCATCCGGCCGACCAGCGACGCGGTCGGGAACGGATTCTCGCGGGGGGCGATGTTCACCTCGATGCAATCGCGCGCCGGGTCGGTCGGGTTCGAGGTCGAGCGGAGAAACACGCCGCTGTTGGTCTCCGGCGGGGCCTTGAACTCGACGTGCAGTTGGTAGTCGGCCCAGTCGACGGTCGTCATCAGCCAGCCCGGCTCGCCGGCGTCGACGCGGATTGCGCCGTGTTCGACCCGCCAGTTCGCGTCGCTGGTGGCGCGCCAACCGAACAGCGTCTCGCCGTCGAAGAGCTGGATCCACCCCGCGGCAAGCTGATCACGCGAGAGCCGCGCAGGGGACTCGGGCGCGGATTGTTCCGGCTCGGCCTGCGCGGTCGTCGCCGTCGTCGTGGCGATAAGAGCGAAGACCGCCAGATACTTGCTGAGGCGGGGCATCGACGATTCTCGGCTGATGAGGGCGAGGGACGGGGGAAGAGACAGGATAAGCCGCTCAGGCAGTCGTGACAATTTGCAGTTCGACTGAGAAGGGGAGTCGGCTGCCGTCGGCCGCGGTTGCGGGCAGGTCGACGGCGATCCGGTTCGAGCGGTCGGCGGGCGCCGCGGGAATCGCGAAGGTCGCGGCGCCGTTCTCACCGGCGGTCCGCACAAGGGGGACGTCGTTGACGGCGACGCGGGCCTCGGGGGGGAGCCCGACGACGGCAAGCTGGAGCGATTCCCCCGGCTCGAGGTTCGGCGGGGTGCGAAACAGCCGCGACCACCGCACTCCCTCCGGATCGGGCTCGCACTGCCACGGATCGCGAAGGCGGAAGGCGTAGACGACGGGCATCGCAGGAATTCCGATCGGTCGATCGCGAGGCAGCTCTCTGAGAGCGCCCGTCGCTGGCGGAACTGACGGCCCGCGCGAACGAGCGTCAGGGGACGAAGCTGCGAACCGCGGTCGCCTCGCGCACCTGTCGGGCGTCGCGTTCATACGCCCTGAGGCGGACCTGAATCCCGCGCAGCGGGACGTCGAACGGGGGAGACGTTTCGCGCTCGCCCATGTCGTCGACGCCGTTCTGGTTGTCGTCGTCGAAGCCGTTGGTCCCTTCGTCGACGAGCGGATTTCCGTTGACGTCGGAGTTGCCGTTTTGATTCAAACCGTCGTGTTCGTAGTGGAAGGACCATGTGTCGTACACGACCGCGGGGGCGGCGACGTCGGTTCCGTCGGGCGTGCGCAGGGGCGTGGCCGTTTGCCGCGGGTTGACCGTCAGGAGCCAGTCCAATTGCGACTTGGGATGCATGACGGCGGAGATGTTCCTGGTTGCGTCGATGACGCCGGCAAACAGGATATTGGGGGCTCCGACTTGAGCATTCCAGGCTTGCGAAACGACGAAACTGTTCGGAACCGACCGATAGCCGTTCCAAGGACTGTTCCAATAGAGATCGACGTAAGCGCCATAACCCACCGGAACAAGATTAGAGTGAACGGCCAGATAAAACCCCGCGTCGCCCGGTTGCAGCGTGGCGCCGGAACCCTGAATCAGCGGCGCCCCGGGATCGTAGACGCGGACGTCGAACGCCAGAGCGTCGTTCAGCACCAGATCCTGCCCTTGGGCGACGCTGCCGGGATCGACGTCGGGATAAACGGCGTGCGATCCGGCGGGGAAGCTCGCCAGCGGCTCCGGTCGCAGCATGTGGTGCGGGAACAGACGCCGTTCGGGCACGAGCGGATTGGAGCTCGCGAGGTAATTCGTGGCGTCGTGGAAGTAGCGGTTCTCGCGCTTCGTGAGATCCCCCAGCGTGTTGGGGACCCAGCGGCCGGCGACGGCGTCCCAATGGGCCGACACGTCGTACCGCTGGTAATAGTCGGGGGCGCTCATGGCGCCGACGTTCGAGAGATCGACCCACGGGGCGATCACCAGGACGCGACGGTAGACGCGGCGCATGCCCGGCTCGTCGCCCGCGTTCGAGCCGTCCTGCTCGACCGCGAACCAGACGATCTCGGCGAGGTTCGATTCGACTGTGCTCTGCCCTGGCCCGCGACCGCGGTACGGCTCGGCGAGGCTGCGCACGGTAAGGGCCAGGACGTCGTCCCAGTCGCCCAGGGCCATGCCGTCGGTGGGGAGCGGATCGCCGCTGGCGTCGACGACCATTTGACTGCTCGGGACGAGCGAATCGGGGGGGAGCGGAAAGAGGTCCGTCGGGTCGTAGTCGGATCGCACCCCCTCGACGATTTCAAGATAGCCTCGGCCCTCGTCGGGACGCTGCCAAGTGAGGCCGTTGCAGGTGGCGCCGCGGAGATCGCGGTTGAGCAACTCGCGGGCTTGGCGAAGCTGGGACCCCAGCTCGATCATCGCCCGGCGGTCGCGCACCCCGCCGCTGAGGTTGGCGAAGACGTTGACCACGGCGCCCATCATCAACAGCGTGATCGCCAGAGCGATCAGCATTTCCACGAGCGTCAGCCCGCGGAACCGTTGCCGCGAGGACATGCGCGAGAGAGTCGCCGGAGACGACGGTGCGAGCGGGCGGCGAAGCGACGAGACAATCATGCGCGGCCAGGAACAGTACGGCGGCGGTCGCGCCCCTGAATGCGACCCCCGTGCGTGAACCTCTATTGCACCGCGCCGGACGGGGGAAGTCAAGGAAGAGACGACAGAGGACAGGTCGGGAGGTCGGAGATCAGGGACCGGCGCCGAGCGGCTCTGACTCCTGATTTCGGACCTCTCCCCCCTACGACGTGATCCCCTGCGTCAGGGCCATAAACGCCGTTTCGAGGTTGATTTCCTCTTCGGCGAACTTCTTGAGGCCGTGGCCGTGGTCCAGCAGCAGCTTGGCAAGCTGGCTGACGTCGTGGTCGCCGGCGGTCAGGGTGAGGCGAATCCCTTTGGGGCCGGTCTCGACCGACTCGACGATCGGCGACCCTTCGAGCAGCTTGGCCGCTGCGTCGGAGTCGTTCGCCACCTCGACCAGCATGACCGTCTGCTGGCGAACCTGCTTCATGACCTCGTTGACGTCGGCGTTGACGATCAGTTCGCCCCGTTCGATGATGCCGATCTTGTTGCAGATGTCGGCGAGCTCGGGGAGGATGTGGCTGGAGACCATGATCGTCTTGCCCATGTTTCGCAGTTCCTTGAGCAGCCCGCGAATCTCGATGCGCGCCCGGGGGTCCAGCCCGCTGGCCGGCTCGTCCAACAGCAGCACCTGCGGATCGTGCAAGAGCACCCGCGCGAGACCCAGTCGCTGCGTCATGCCGCGCGAGAGGCTGGTGACCAGCGCCTCGCGTTTGTACCCCAGGTCGACCAGCTCGAGCACCTCGTCGCAGATCTTGCGGCGTTTCTCGCCTTTGATGCGGTAGGCCGCGGCGAAGAACTCGAGGTACTCGATCACCTTCATGTTGTCGTACACGCCGAAGAAGTCGGGCATGTAGCCGATGATCCGCCGGATCTCCTTCGGCTTGGTGTAGATCGAGTGGCCGCCGACGTACGCTTCGCCCCAGGTGGGGTTGAGCAGCGTGGCGAGGATTCGCATCGTGGTCGTCTTGCCGGCGCCGTTGGGGCCGATGAAACCGAACACGTCCCCGCGGTCGAGCTTCAATTCGATCGAGCGGATGGCGAACAATTCGCCGTATTTCTTGGTCAGGTCGTGGACTTCGATCACGGCGGGACGGGGGGAAGTGGTGACTGGTGATTAGTGATTGGCGACTTGGGACCGGCGACATGGGACTGGCTTGTCCGGCCGCTCAATCCGTCGTCCTTTCGACCGGGATGACGTAGCGGTAATAGACCCAGCGGCGGTCTTTGTCGCTGGCCAGGGGACTGTCGCCGCGGCTCCAGCCGCTGCCGGCGTCGTCGGCGACGCGGACCAGGAGGATCGCCTGATCGCCGGCCAGCAGGCGGCTGAGGTCGACGAAGCCTTGGTACCGGTTGAGGGCCGTCGCGTAGGCCGGCCCTCCGACGGCGTCGTAAAACATCATGAGTTTCGCCAGTCGGGCCACGTCGGTTCCGTAGGGATCAAACGGCACGGTGCCGTCGCCGGCGGCGGTCGCGGCGGCTTCGTCCCCGGCGGTCGCCGCGGTGAGGCGGAGTTTCACCGTCGAGTTTTTCTGGTTCTCGTCGATCGCGGCCGAGCCCCCGGCGGGGATTCGCGAGAGCCGATAGGCCCAGCGGTCGTGCATCAGCAGGACGTCGGACCAGTCGAGCGAGGTGCGATTGGCGATCGAGCCGGTGAGGAGCTCCTCGTCGAGAAGCCCGAGCTGGGCGTCGATCCCCGGCTCGACGACGCCGTACCACCGGGCGGTGATCGACTTGGTCGACCACTCCTGCACGGGGGCGCCCGAGATCGCGTCGAGTCCCGCGGCGAAGGCGTAACTGGGACGAAGCTCGGGCAGAGCGCTTCCCGAGCCCTGCATCCCCCCCATCCCCGCGCCGGCTAGTCCGAGCCAGCCGGCCAGACGGTCCGCCCCCTCGACCTGCGCCCCGGCGAACCGAGGCGCCAACGTCAGGTCGTACCGCTGCACGCGGGGATTGAAGAAGTGAGTCCACACCGTGCCCCGCGCCTCGCCGGCGGCGACGTCGACGTCGACGATTTCGACCTGGTTGACCCGCAGTTTGTCCCCCTTGTAGGCGTTGGCGAGAAAGTACGCGGCCAGCGACGTGCCGACGACAATCAGCGGGAAGGTGATCCAGGTCAGCTCCATCCGCTTGAGCACGTGCTTTACCAGGAAGTAGTCGCCGGGGCCGATCAGCGCGATATAAGCCACGACCAACAGGGCGACGAGCCCGAACGGGGCGGTCTCGACGTCGGCGAATTTCTGATCGAGGGCGCTGCGCAATTGGTTGGAAAGGTCCTCGTACCCGGCGCCCGAATGCGCGTTGGCGGCAAGTTGTTCGTCGGCGGCGGTACGGGAGGGCCAGCCCAGCGCCCGGCGGAGGAACGCGCCGCGGCCCTTCCAGTTCGACAGCGGGGGAGACTCGGGATCGAGCCCGACGAACGTGATCTCGCCGAAGCCCTGCCGGCTGCGGACCACCAGCGGCAGGCCCGGCGGGTTGCGCCGGCCGTAGGCGAGCACGCGCCCCGCGACCTCTTCCCACAACGGCACGCGCAGATCGAGCAGCCGGCTGTCGAGCAGGTCCTCGGACTCGCTGAAGGATTCGAGCGGCTGCGAGTCGCGAAGCGGGGCCATGCCGGAGAGTTTGCCAGGGGCGAGGGGCGCCAGCGGTCCCTTCTCGCCGAACAACTCCTCGGCGCTGGCGCCGCAGAACACCGTGGCGCGCCCCCCCCGTGCGATCCAAGCGACGAGCGCATCGACGCGCGCGCGGTTCTGGGCCAGCGGGCGGTAGAATTCGGGCCGGGAGGTGGTCAGCACCAGCTCGTCGATTCCTTCGTAGCCGTACCACTCGATCGGCAGTTGGTCGATTCGCTCGATGCGGGCGGAGATCGCGGCTGCGTCGTACTCGTCGCCGCTGCTGCCGCCGCCGTCAGATCGAACCAACTCGGCGACGCCCCCCTCGGGACCAGCCAGGACGACGATGCGACTCGCCGCGGGCCGGCCGTAGCGGAACCGCCCGGGGCCGGCTTCGTAACTTGGGCGGAACGAGGTCTTGGCGCGCTCCTTCCCGTCGACCAGGAAGCGCACCGTGACTGAGCCCCCCGATTGGCCGGGCCGAACGAACACCCGAGCCACGGTCACTTGCCCCGGCTCCACGCCGACCGCGCGACTGGGGGGAGTCACCGTCGCCGCCGGGACGGCGTCGGCGTCCTCGACCGTCGCCTCGACGACGCCGACCAGCTTTTCGTCGCCGCCGCGGATCGCGACCGTCGCTTGGGTCCAGCAGCCGAGCTTGAAAACGCCGCCGATCCCCAGTTCGAGCGTCTCGATTTCGGGGGCCTGCGGATCCGCTGCAATCGCCGACCCGCTGCACCAGGCGATCCCCAGCAGCGCCCCAACCAGCGCCTGGCACAGCCATCGAGGACGGCGCGTCGCTTGCGGATTGGCGCGGTGCGGCGTCATTACGGTTTCTCGGCGTCGTCGCAGATGCATGCCAGCCGACCGCACCCTGGGCAGCCGCCGCCGTATTTCCGGCAGACAGCCGCGGCGAGGTCGACATCGGCTACGTTGGCGATTGTGGTGAGCCAGGCGATGACGTCGGCGAACTCGGCGGCCAATTCTTCGGGGGTCCCCTCGCGGAGGGCCGCGGCCAGTTCGCCGACTTCCTCCATCAGCCACATGAAGGTGCCGTCGACCCCGCGGGCGACGTCCTTGTCGTGATACATGCCCCGGATGAGGGCCTGCAACTCGCGGAGCGAAATATCAGCTTCGGACGACATCAGCGAGGACGACACCCTGGGGCGCGATAGAGGAACTCGACGACCGGTCGACTCGCCGGGGTCCGATCATTGTAACCACGGAGATCAGGAGAACACGGTGGGGAGTCGAGGGTTTTCCCAACTCTTGAGGACGCGGGTCACGGGTTGCTCGTCCCGACGTCCTATCGTCCAATAGTCGCGTCGCCGCAGAAGCGCATTCCCCCCCTCCCCATGCCAGTTCGCAGCAATGTCCGAGTTCGTCACAGTGGCCAAGGTCGGGTCGATCCCGGAGAACACGGGGGGGACGTTCAAAGTGGGGAATCGCCTCGTGGCCGTCTTCCTGTGGAACGGAGAATATCACGCGATCGACGATCTGTGTCCCCACATGGGGGCGTCGTTGGGGGCGGGATGCGTCGACGAGCACGGCGCGGTGGTTTGTCCCTGGCATGCGTGGCGGTTTGCGGTGACCGACGGCACGTGGTGCGACAACCCGCGGATCAAGATCGACGCCTTCGAGGTCCGGGTCGTGGACGACCAGATCCAGGTCGGCCCAAAGCAAGCGCGATCGGAGAGCTAGAGTCGCCGATCGCCTGTCGCGGGACGGCTCTCGCCAATCGTCGCGGTCCTTACTTTTTCTCAGGATCGACCCACTTCAACTCAACCTTGTGATTGAGCTTGAGCGACGCCTGTTGCCCGGCTTCGGTGACTTTCATGTCGAGGTTTTGGCTGATGACGGAGCTCTGCATCCGGCCCGCTTTGCGGTTGAAGAGGATCTCGCCTGCGGAGTCTTGCTTCACGATCTCGATCGTGCCCGACTCGCCCCCATCGCCGAATTCCATTTCCATCGAGGGGATGAACACTTCGAGCGTGTCCCCCTCGACCTCGCGGGGGCCTTTGTAGCGGTAGGTCGTTTCGACCGACTGCTTGCCGATGGCGGGGTTGGCCATCTCGACTTTGGTGGTCCAGATTTCGCCGTCCTCGAGCTTGGCCGGCAAGGCGAGCGACCCTTGCCGCACGAGGTTCTTGAACCCTTCTTTGGTCCCGAGATCGCCGAGGAGCTTGTTCGCGCCGGGCGCCGTTTGCAGGGCCTGGATGAGCTCCTCGGGGACCTCCACGTCGGTGATCTCGCCACGGGGGGTCATCGTCACCTCGAATTCCGAGGAGGTGAGGGCTTTGAAGATCGGTTCCAACAACGCCCCCTGCGGGCCGGGCATCGGGGTCTCGGCCGCCGAGTCGAACTTCATCTCCTGACCCGCGGAGTTGATCTTCATCTGCATGCGATTGATGCGCTGCGTGACGACCGCGGCGCCGTCGGCCTTGAGCGAATCGACCGCCCAGGTCATGTCGATGTCTTGCGCGATCGTGCTGACCTGATCTCCGGCGCCCATGTTGATCGTCATCGTCATGTTCTGAAGCATCTGGTAGTGATGCACGTCTCCCGCAGCGAACTTCCAGACGAGCGGTTCGGCGGCGCGGGCCGTCGAGACCAGGACGAGGCACGCCGCGAGAGTCGCTCCGCTGCAGATGGCGACGGGGCCGCGGAAGTGGCGAGAACTGAACATGATCGAATCCTTGACGGCGGTGATGTTCGGAAGTGCGCCCGTCCCGGGGCGCAGGAGTCGAATGGTGCGCAGAGCCGCAGCGCCCTGCATTATGCGCGCTTCGCCCGGGTCGGGAAAAGCGTATGCGCCGCCGGCGCGGGCATTTTCGGCCCTTTGCCCGGCGGCGGGGCCGCGACATTCGCCGGACGGGATGCTCAGATCGCGACGCTCTCGCCGGGGGCGAGCACGACCGGATCGGCGGCGGTCTGCTGCCGCACCCGCTCGGCCCATTTGGCCCCGTCCTGGGCGATAGGGGGCCAGGTGTCGTAGTGGCAAGGGACGACGCGCTTGGCCCCCAGAAGTTTGATCGCTTCGAGCGAATCGCCGGGGCCCATCGTGAACAAGTCGCCGATCGGCAGCACGGCGAGGTCGAGCCCCCCCATGCCGATCAGCTTCATCTCGAGAAACGGCGCCGTATCGCCGGCGAAGTAGAGCCGCTTGTCGCCGGTCTCCAGCACATAGCCCCCGGCCGAGCCGCCGTAACTGCCGTCGGGGAGGCTCGAGCTGTGGTGGGCGATCGTCATTTTGGCCCGGCCGAACGGCAGATCGACTCCTCCGCCGATGTTCATGCCGACGACCTTGGCGTCGGAGACCCCCTGCTTGACGAGCCACTGCCCGATTTCAAAGTTGGCGAGCGTCGTCGCCCCGGTCCGGCGGGCGATCGCCGCCGCGTCGGCGACGTGGTCGAAGTGGGCGTGCGTGAGCAGGATGAAATCGGCCGCGACGTCCGCCGCCTTCACCGGCGCCGCGGGGTTGTCGTCGAGAAACGGGTCGACCAACAGGACATGCTCGCCGGTCTCCAACGAGAAGCAAGAATGGCCGTACCAGGTGAGTTTCATAGCGGACTCTCCGGCGATTCGTTTCAAGCGGATCGATTACTGAGGCGAGGAATTCAAGCAGCGAGCGGCGCGGGGGCGCTAGGCAAGGGGACTGCGGGACAAAGGGACAATCGACCAGAGTTGCGAGACGTTTCGATCAGCACCACATGCCTTGACCGTCGCTTTCCGCCCTTTGCGCCTTCGTGATTGCCACTTGTCCTACGCTCGGAGGATTGCATTCATGTTGTTCTTGTAGGCCTCGACCCCGGGTTGACCGTAGGGGTTGACGCCGATCAGGCGGCCTTCGACCACCGTGGCGAGCATGAGCATCTGGAACAATTGCCCGAGGGCGTGTTCATCAAGCCGCGGCAGGTGCAGGTCGGCGGTCGGGCGATTGTCGTCGCGGTAGGCCTGATTCGTCCCCTTCGTGGCCGCGTCGAGCACGTCGGGGATCGTCTTGCCGGCCAGTTGGTTGAGCTTGTCCTGGTCAAGGTCGCTGGCGCCGATCGCCAACGGCTCGCGCGTTCCCCGCTTGACGATGACGTTGGTGATCAGTTTGTCGCGTTTGCCCTCTTGGTGTTGCTGGCCTCGGCTGTGGAGATCGCGGGTGTTGACCACGGTCAGCGGCATCGCCCCTTGCTCCTGCTTGCCGAGGCTTTCGGACAGGAGTTGGTCGTACCAGAGCCCGACCGCTTCGAGCCGCTTGCCCCAGGTCGACAACAGACGGACGTCGCAGCCGCGCATGGTCTCCATGAGATGGCACACCCCGACGTACTGCAGCACGACGTTCGACTCGGGGCCGCAATTGCGGAAGTGTTCGTTCATCGCCACGGCGCCTTCGAGGAGTTTCACCACGTCGAGCCCCATGACCGCCGCGGGCAACAGCCCCACCGCGCTGAGGACGGAGAACCGCCCCCCCACCCCGTCGGGAACTTCGTAGATCTCGTCGCCCGGGCAGCCGAGCGCCTGGGCCAGATCGAACAGCTTGCCGCTCGTGCCGGTCACAGGGACGACCAACTCGGCGAGCTTCTTGCCGTCGCCGCCGCACGAGTCGCGCAAAGTTCGCACGAGCACGCGAAACGCGGCGGCCGTTTCCAGCGTGCCGCCGCTCTTGCTGATGACGACGATTCCCCAGCGGTCGTCGACGCCGGTCGCCTGAGCGCCGCGGCCCACGAGGTCGAGCAGCCCTTGCAGGGCGTCGTTGTCGACGTTGTTTCCCTCGAACGAAATCCGCGGTCTGCCGCCCCGTGCCGCCCGCGGCAGCTCGTTGTAGTACGGGTGGCAGCATGCTTCCAACAGCGCCCGCGCGCCCATGTAGCTGCCGCCAATCCCCAAAACGATCGCGCGGTCGACCGTCGCGGCCAGCCGATCGGCCGTCGCCTTGATCCGGCCGACCTCGCTCGCGGCGCCGTTGGTGCGATAGTCGTTCAGCAGCCGTTCGGGGAGTTCGTGGAACCCCGCGTCGAGCGGCTGCTTGGCCGGGGGAGGTTCGACGCCGTCGGCCCAGATCTGGGCGTCGGCGAGGACCTCGTCGCGGGCCTCGTCCAGCCGGGCGGCGATCCGGCCGATGTCGGCCGGCGTGATTCCGTGTTCAGGCAGAAACACCCCGGCGGGGTCGTAGGAAATGAGCTCGTGAGTCACGGTCGCGGTCCTCAGTCGTGTGTGCGAAGTGTTCTTGCCATGCTCCCGATGCGTCGGGAGCGAGCCCATTCCGCCGCGCCCTCAATCCTCCCCGAGATCGCTTGGGCCGCAAGGGGCGAATGTCGCAGGCGTCGGGGCGCGTCGTTCGGCGGCAGCCCCTGCCGAGCGGGGTGAGATCGGGTTAGGATGACGGGCCCCGTCGCGGCCCTGCGCCGCCGCCCCGGCGACCTGGGAGGTCGCGGCTTGTGGGGCGACCCTGAATTTTCTCCGATCCCTCCCCTTCCCCGCTTTCCTTCCGCAGCCATGGACATTCACTCCCTCACTCGCCAACTGTTCACCAAGAACGATTCGAAGATCGTCATGTACGTCGGCGACGGGCTGGGGGGGCTGCCGCAGCAGCCGGGGGGGCTCACCGAACTGGAGACGGCCCAGACGCCGAACCTCGACGCGTTGGCCCGCGAGGGGGTCTGCGGCAGCAGCATCCCCGTGGCTCCGGGGATTGCCCCGGGGAGCGGGCCCGGGCACTTGGGGCTGTTTGGCTACGATCCGGTGACGTACCTCATCGGTCGTGGCGCCCTCGAAGCGACCGGCATCGGGTTCAAGCTGGAGCCGGGGGACGTGGCCATCCGGGCCAATTTCTGCACGATCGACGCTGCGGGAAACATCACGGACCGCCGCGCGGGGCGAATCCCCAGCGAAGAGAGCGCCCCGCTGGCCATCCGGTTGCGCGAGGTCAAGATCCCCGGCTACGAGGTCTTCGTCGAGCCGGTCAAGGAGCACCGCTTTGTGATCGTGCTTCGAGGGCCGGGGCTGCAAGGGAACGTTCACGACACCGACCCGCAAGCGACCGGCGTCCCGCCGCTCGACCCCGTGGCCGCCGACGCCGGCAGCCAAAAGACCGCCGACGTACTCAAGGAGTTCATGAATCAGGCTCGCAAGCTGTTGGCCGGCGAGACCAAGGCGAACTGCTGCACGCTGCGGGGCGTCGCCGGCAAGCCCGACCTGCCGAGCTACGAAGAGGTCTACGGCCTAAGAGCGGCCGCGATCGCCGTGTACCCGATGTACAAGGGGCTCGCGCAGCTTGTGGGAATGGACGTCGTCGGCGACGCGCACACGCTCGACGAGCAGATGGACGTACTCGAAGCGAACTGGGCGAAGTACGACTTCTTCTTCATCCACTTCAAGTACACCGACTCCAGCGGCGAGGACGGCAACTTTGATCTCAAGGTCCGGCGGACCGAGGAGTACGACGCCGCCGTGCCGCGGATCATGGCGCTGAAGCCCGACGTGTTCATCGCCACCGGCGACCACAGCACCCCCAGCATGCTGGCGAGCCACAGCTGGCACCCGGTGCCGACCTTGCTGTGGGCGAAGCACTGTCGCACCGACCGCTGCGAGAGCTTCGGCGAGGCGGAATGCCTGCGCGGCGGCTTGGGGCAGTTCGAGGCGAAGCACCTGATGACGCTCGCCCTGGCCAATGCCGGACGACTGGGGAAGTACGGAGCGTAACGACCGCGCGCTGCGATTGTGCGGGGCGAGCTCGCTGATCCGCTGCTCCGACAGGCTCAAGGATCCGTCGCGGCGGTCAGGATGATCTCGAAGCACGTCGCAAACTCGCTGCGTGCAGGCAGCGACGCGGTCGGGACCTTGATTACGAGCGCGTCGTTCTCCTGCGACCAGTCGAGCGGTTCGTCGCCGCCCGCCAGACGGACCTTGACGATTTTGCGCTGCAAGAGCCCCGCTTTGTTACCCAGCGAGGCGATCGTCGCCGTCTCGCCGGGACGACCCATCGCGAACGCGAAGACCGAATCGCCGCGGGCGACGAACCGATAATCGGCCGCCGTGAGCGGCTTCCCCTTCCCTTCGTTGAATCCTTGGGCGCTCAACTCGGCGGTCTCGTCCATCGCGGGACCCTCGCCGAACACGATCCACGGCCGGGTGCCGTAAATCGCTTTGCCGTTGACGGCCGTCCACTCGGCGATTTCTTCGACGATCGCCCGCTCCTGGTCGTCGATCGTTCCGTCGGAACGCACGGGGACGTTCAGCAGCAGATTGCCGTTCTTGCTGACGATGTCGATCAGCATGTGCACGACTGAATGCGCCGATTTGTAGCGGCGGCGATTGTAAACGTCGCGATTGTAGTGCCAGTCGCCGATGCAGGTGTCAGTCTGCCACGGGAACGGCTCGATGCGGTTGCTGTGGCCCCGTTCGATGTCCCAAATCATGCATTGCCGCTGCTGCTGATCGAGGATCTTGCCGCACAGGACCGCTTGCAAGCGGCCTTCGCGGCGGGCCATGTTGCGATTGTAGAAATGCGCGGCGATCGTCAGTCCCGCGTCGCTCGCCGGCCAGAGGGGGAGCGCCGTATCGTCGAAGTACAGCAGGTCGGGATCGTGCTGATTGATCAGATCGACCGTGCGATTGTAGAAACGCTGGCAGTACGCGGCGTCAGGGACGCTGCCGTCGCCGGTCCAATTCCAGCGACCGTGAATCTTGTTGAGATCGGCGAAGTCGCGGCTCGGTTCGTGAGCTTGTTCGTACAGGTCTTGCGGATCGAGTCCGTCCCACCACGTTCCCTGGCCGTCGGACTTGCGCAATCGGCCGTCGTACGGGACGCCCGCCTTGGAGCCGGTTGCATCGGCGCCTTGCGCCGTCTCGTACCACAACCAAGCGTGGGCCGCGTGGACCGTGACCCCGAATCGCAAGCCCTGATCCCGCGCCGCCCGGGCCCAGCGGCCGACGAGGTCCTGCTTCGGCCCCAACGCGACCGAGTTCCACGGCTGGTGCTTGCTGTCCCACAGATCGAAGTTGTCATGGTGGTTCGCCATTGCGACGAAATACATGGCGCCGGCCCGCTTGTAGAGCGCGACCAATTCCTCGGGGTTCCAGCGTTCGGCCTTCCACGAGCGGATGACGTCCTTGAATCCGAATTCGCTGGGATGACCGTAGTTCTTGAGGTGCGACTCATACTGCCAGTGTCCCTGCGAATACATGTGCCGGGCGTACCAGTCTCCCGCCTCGGGCGCGCACTGCGGCCCCCAATGGGCCCAGATGCCGAACTTGGCGTCGCGAAACCAATCGGGAGCTTCGTATGCGGCCAGCGACGACCAGGACGGGCTGAACGGACCGGACGCCATCGGTTCCGATTCCGTCGAGACGCGATGCGGCGGTTCGACGTCGGCTTGCTCCGCCCGCGACGGCTGCCATGCGGCCAGGCCAGTGACTGAAAAAGCTGAGATGACGACGAGGGCTTGCCGTTGCAGGGAGTGAATGGTCACGCGAGTCTCCAAGTGTCTTCAGTCGTAGGTGGTCGTCGTGGTTGTTTGCGCCGGTGTCGAGGGCGTGATCGAGGATCGCTGAAGGGAAGGCATTGGGATTTTCCGGACCGCGTGGCGGTTCGGCTAGGGGGGCCGGCCGGCGGCGTTCTTCCGGCTGAAAATTTCTTGTCCCCTATCCTTCCCCCGTCATTGCCGCCGCCGTCTCCGCGGTGATCGCCCAGGCTTCTTTTCCCAGGGTATGCATCTGGTCCGCTTGACCGGAACTGAGGATGACTTCGACCTCGCCTGCCCGGCAGCGGGGGCATCGGTGGAGCGTGACCGCGCAGCGAGCCGTCAGCTTGTATCCCAGCTTCTCGGTCGTGCCGTGCGTCTTGAGCAACTCTGCCGCGCGGGTCCCGTCCCCCGCTTCGCTGGCGGTGCGCAACTCCTCCACGAGCTTCTGTGCGTTGGTGAACTCCGTCTCGATCGACTTTTCGTACTCCATCCGTTCCAGGGGGGCCATGCGTTTGGTCTTCTGCACCGGGACCCCTGCGGGGAGCACGCCCAGGGACTTTCGCCGAGTGTATACGGCGCAGTTTTCGCAGTAGTGCAACGTCCGCAGGATGAGCGGGATGAGAATCGCCCCGCCGACGAAGCCCAGGATCTCCAGAGCGCGGATCCCGTAGCCCCACGCCCCGAACGGCTTGCCGAAGCCCCCTTTGCCGTCCTGCCTCGCCATGCTGCGCGTCGCTTGGTCATAGTACTCGAAGAAGGTCGGAGGCCGGATGAACCCGGCCGGCAACTGCTCGACGAGTCGAATCGCGGCGCGATATTCCTGACGCTGAGCGGCCCAGTACGCCATGGTTTGCATGACGAGGATGATTGCGATGAGCGCTTTTCCCGCCTTGGCGCCGGAACGCCAGGAGCCAATCCCGTACCCGCTCCCTGCCAGCAGGCCGACGGCGATCGCCCCGGCGGGGATGACGAGGTTGACGTAGAACCCCATCGGTTCGAACCCCTCGAACCGACCCTGCAGCCAGCGAATCGCCCCAAGCGTCGCCACGGTCGAGGCGAATCCCCACACGAGCACGGACGTGCCCGGCCAGCGCCCGCTGGGGCCGACCGCCGCGTCGACGGGAGTCGCGGCTTCGCCGTCGGTCGAGGTAGCGTCAGGCGGCATCGGAGATATCTCCTCCAGACAAGACGTTCGGTCGCAAGAACAGTTCGCTGACAACCAGTCTGACCAGGCCTGCGCCGCCCGAGTTGACAGGGCAAGCCCTCTCGAATCGCGAGGCGTAAGCCCGCGGAACTTGCCACGGACTACTCCTGCCGGAGGCCTTTGCGACGCATGCCGCCGTCCGGGTCGCTGGTATTCTCCGCGAAGCCGCTGTTCGTGTCACGAATCCCTGGCGGCCCGCTGGGCAGGTTCGTGGGGAAACGTCTCGCTCCGAAAAAAAGGGAGGTCCGGCCAGAAACACTCTTGCTCTTGGTACTGTACGTCGATATAGTACTCAGGTGTACAGTATTCGCTGCGGCTGAGCCGCGGGGCCGGCCGATGTTTCCCCGTCTGTTTTTCTGCTACAACCAGGGGCTCACCGATGGTTACCTCCACCGCCGCTGCGAGAAACGGGATGGCAAAGAAGGACAAGAGCACGGGCCGCAAGGGGGCCGAGGGCGCCAAGGGGGGGGCCGGGAAAAAGGCCGGCCCCGCCACGCCGGCCGACAGGATGCTCGAAGCGAGCCCCGAACTGAAAAACACCGTCGCGGCGATCGAAAAGCAGTTTGGCGAGGGGTCGATCATGCCCCTTGGCGCCGACAAGGTGCGGCGGATCGAGGGGATTTCCACGGGGAGCCTCTCGCTCGACATCGCCCTGGGGGGGCAAGGGATCCCCAAGGGGCGGATCATCGAGATCTTCGGCCCGGAATCAAGCGGCAAGACGACCCTTGCGCTCCATGTGATCGCCCAATCGCAGAAGGAGGGGGGAATCGCCGCGTTCATCGACGCTGAGCACGCCCTCGATCCCAGTTGGGCCAAGAAGTTGGGGGTCGACTTGGAGACGCTCCTGGTGAGCCAGCCGAACAACGGCGAAGAGGCGATGCACATCACCGAGATGCTCATCAAGTCGAACGCCGTCGACGTGATCGTGATCGACTCGGTCGCCGCCCTGGTTCCTAAGAAGGAACTCGACGGCGAGATCGGCGATTCCCACGTCGGGCTCCAGGCCCGGCTCATGAGCCAGTCGATGCGCAAGCTGACCGGAGCCATCGCCAAGAGCAAGACGAGCGTCATCTTCATCAACCAGATTCGCGAGAAGATCGGCGTGATGTTCGGCAGCCCTGAGACGACCCCCGGGGGCCGAGCGCTGAAGTTCTACTGTTCCTGCCGGATCGACGTCCGCCGGATCGGGCAACTCAAAGACGGCGAGGAAGTCGTCGGCCAACGGGTCCGCACGAAGGTCGTCAAGAACAAGGTCGCTCCCCCCTTCCGCGTCGCCGAGTTCGACATGATGCACACCGACGGCATCAGTTACGAAGGGGACGTCCTGGATCTGGGAATGGAGAAAAAGGTCGTCGGCCGAACCGGCGCGTGGTTCCGCTACGGCGAGATGCAACTGGGGCAAGGCAAGGAGAAGGCCCGGCTGTTCCTCAAGGAGAATCCCGCGATTGCCGAGGAGATCAAGCAAAAGATCTTCGAATCGGGCGGGCTCGACGACTTGATGACCGTCAAAGGCCCCGTCGGAGGGGAAGACGGCGAGGACGATGCTGCCGAAGGGGACGACTTTTAGGATCACGGCGTCCCTGATCCAACCCCTGTCAGGGACCGGAGCCGCGCCGCCCCCTCATTTCCCAGGGCGTCCCCTGCGAACCGCTGGTCGACTCTGTGCGTAATATCCTCGACGTGCGTATCATGTGCGCCGCCGGTGCGCTTGGCATGGTAGCTGTCTTGGACTACTGGGCCGTTGGAGTCGTCCGCAATGCCGCACGCTTGTTGCCATCGAGGGGACGGACTGCGCACTCGGCAGATGGTACTGCTGGGAATGTTGATCGCACTTGCTTGCGTCCTGCCGTCGGCAGCGGTTGCCGACGAGGCGGACGAGCCCGCCCACGTCGGGCTGGGCGAGTCCTTGGTTCGCGAAGCGGCCGAGTACGGCTGGCGAAATTGGGTGCGTCAGCGGGTCTTACGACCGGCTGACGACGAGCGGTTCGGCCTGACCTTGGACGAGGGTTGGCAGAAGCGCGACTCGGCGTTGCCGATCGTCGTGCTCGTCCATGGGTTCAACTCGACCCCGCAGCGCAACGACGCCGTTCTTGAGCCGATCCGGGAGGCCGGTTTCCCTTGCGCGGGATTTTCCTATCCGAACGACCACTCGCTGGGCGAGTCGGCCGCGCGGCTTTCCCGGGCGCTCAAAGACCTCGCCGCGATGAACGCCGAACGGCGGGTTGTCCTGGTGACGCACTCGATGGGGGGACTTGTCGCCCGGGCTTGCGTCGAGGACCCTGCGCTCGACCCCGGCAACGTCTCGCGGCTGATTCAGATTGCTCCGCCCACGCACGGCACGCTGCTGGCTCACGCGGCCGTGGCGACCGACGTGTGGGAGCACTGGTTGGGGCGCAATGCGGGCGGGGCCTGGACACGGTGGCGCGACTCGGTCGTCGACGGCCTGGGCGAGGCGGCGGACGATCTCGTGCCCGGTTCGCAGTTCTTGACCGCTCTCAACGCCCGACCGCGGAACCCGCAAGTGAGCTATTCGATTCTCCTGGGAACGGCCGCCACAGTGAGCGAGGGAGAAATGGACTGGCTCAGAACGGCGGTTTCCAAAACCGGCGGACGGATGCCCGGACTGCGAACCGCCACGGGAAAGCTGGAACAATTGCTTGCCGATATGGACGAACTGGTTGAGGGCAAGGGAGACGGCGTCGTGGCCGTCAAACGGGGGCGACTGGAAGGGGTCGACGACGTCACGGTGCTCGTCTTCGGCCACCTGACCTGCACAGGGGGCGAGTGCGAAGACGGCGACTGCGTCCGCCGCGAGGTGCTGGCGCGCGTGCAGTAGCGACCGAGACGCAGGCGTCCGCTCCCAAGGGTCGACTGGTTCCGAGCTTCGAGTGAGTTCGCGAACCTTGCTCGCCGCCGCAGCGACGGCGCCGCTACGCTCGGCTGGGATCCGGAAGCATCGACTCGCGACGTTCTCCTTCCTCGCTGGTTTGCCACACGCGGCCTGTCTGGGGCTCGAACGCAGTCAGCCAGCCTCCGCCGTGGCAGTAGGTGTCGATGCACACCAGATGGCCGAGGTTCAGAATACGGCCCTGTTTGTTGGCCGTGTGGCCGACGACGGCCATCTTGCCCGAGCGGTGCCGACCGGGCGTGTGCCACTTCAGCGATTGCCACCGCAGATCGGGCCAATACTGACTGTTCAGCGGCATGCGTTCGACGTAATTGCCGTGGCAGTAGAACTCGTCCTCCGTTTCGTGCACGTCTCTCCAGGTGCGGATGAAAGCGACGTGAGCGTCGTTGACGGCGTTGACGCCGGCCCCCTTGCCGTAGGAGTCGAGCGTCTCGGCCCCGCCGTATCGCAACCATTCTTGAACCGGCATCAGCCCTTCGAGCGCGTCGAGCAACATCTGCTCGTGGTTTCCCAAAATGCACACGAGCCGGCATCGCTTGCGCAAGGCGAGCAGTTGCTCGATCACGCCGCGGCTGTCGGGGCCGCGATCGATCGTGTCGCCTAGCATGACAAGCGTGTCGGCCGGTTCGGGGTGAACCATTTCCACCAAGGCGGCCAACGCCGTCGCGCAGCCATGAACGTCGCCGACGGCGATCGTACGTGCGGGGGAGTCGGCAGCGGGGGAAGGCACGGCGGGCTGAAGCCAGGGCGAAGACAAGCGATGAATGCGGAACGGTCGACGAGTCGGCGATCGCGGGAGTCGCCGCCACGGGAGGCCGCGGCGGTTGATTGTTTCTTGCGAGTCGCGGTTGAGCAAGTCGCCGTCCGGGGGCGAATTGACATTCCCCCCTGCGGCGATAGGATGAACGACCAGAGCGGCCTGCGTCCACCCAAGTGCAAGGGCCGCTTGAGGTTCCAACAACTTTGGCGGCGTCGGCGGGACATCTCGCAACGCCCCGTTTGCAGGAGGTCGCCAGACGACGATGGCCAGTTCCGCCCCCCAGCCGATCACGCAGCTTGAGCACGCCCGCGCCGGTCACGTCACCCCCGAGATGGAGTACGTGTCAAAACGCGAGGACCTGCCGGTCGACACGGTGCGCGAAGAGGTGGCCGCCGGGCGGATGGTCATCCCGGCCAACACGGTGCACGCGGCCGGGCGGCTCGAGCCGATGGCAATCGGCATCGCGGCTCGCTGCAAAGTGAACGCCAACATCGGCAACTCGGCCGTCACCAGCGACATCGGCGGCGAACTGGAGAAGCTCCACACGGCTGTCCACTTTGGCGCCGACACCGTGATGGACCTGTCGACCGGAAAGAACATTGACGCGATTCGCAAGGCGATCATCGAGGCCTCGCCGGTGCCGATCGGCACCGTGCCGATCTACCAGATGCTCGAGGAGCTGGGCGGCGAGATCGAGGAGATGCAGCCGCAGCACTTCCTGGACATGGTCGAGCATCAGGCCAAGCAGGGGGTCGACTACATGACGATCCACTGCGGGGTCAAGTACGAGCACTTGCACCTGACGACCAATCGCGTCACGGGGATCGTCAGCCGCGGCGGCTCGTTGATCGCCAAATGGATGATGGCTCACCGCAAGCAGAATCCGCTCTACGACCACTTCGACGATCTGTGCGACATCATGCGGCAGTACGACGTCACGTGGTCGCTAGGGGACGGACTGCGGCCGGGCTCGTTGGCTGACGCGAGCGACGAGGCCCAGTTTGCCGAACTCGACGTGCTGGGCGAACTGACTCGGCGCGGCTGGGCTCGCGGCACGCAGGTCATGGTCGAGGGACCGGGCCACATCCCGATGAACGAAGTGGCGATGAACGTCGAGCGGCAGATCGAGGTTTGCGACGGGGCCCCGTTTTACGTCTTGGGGCCGCTGGTGACCGACTTCGCTCCGGGGTACGACCATATCACCAGTTGCATCGGGGCGGCGCTGGCCGGCTGGGCCGGGGCGGCCATGCTGTGCTACGTGACTCCCAAGGAGCATCTTGGGCTCCCTGAGCGAGAGGACGTGAAGCAGGGGATGATCGCCTACAAGATCGCCGCGCACGCGGCCGACATCGCCCGCAAGCGCAAAGGCGCCCGCGATCGGGACGACGCCCTGTCCAAGGCGCGGTTCGAGTTCGACTGGAACGAGCAGTTCCGGCTGGCGCTCGACCCGGAGACGGCGCGCCGGTATCACGACGAAACGCTGCCTCAGGATACGTTCAAGAGCGCCCACTTTTGCAGCATGTGCGGTCCGAAGTACTGCTCGATGAAGATCACCCAGGACATCCGAGAGATGGCGGCCAGCGGCGAGTTGGTGCGACTCGACGGGGCCGGCGCCAAGTAACGCCCCCCTGCCGTTGTGCCGAGAGAGGATTGCCACGGAGGCACGGAGGACACGGAAATTCAAAACGTGCTTCGAGTCTGTCGCGGCCAAGAAATAGCGAGGCGAGAGATGTTTGTCATGAAGTTGAAGAAGTTGCGGACTGTTGTCGGCATCGTCGTCGTTGCGGCGACGGTCGGGTGCGCCGAGGAGTCGACGCCCGAGTTCAACGCGGCGGGGCTGCCGACGGTCGAGATCAGCGTCCCGGGGATGATGTGCGAGAAGTCATGCGTGCCGACGGTGCGCGAGTCGCTCGCCGGCCGCCCGGGCGTGAAAGAGGTCCGCGTCGACCTCGCAACGAAGACCGCGACCGTGGCGATCGAGGCGGGGCAATTTGACGCCGACGCCGCGGTGGCGGATCTGCTTGATCAGGGGTTCGAGGAGACGAAGGTCGCCGACTCGGCGCCGAAGCTGGCGCCTCCGACCAACTGACTCAGGTGCGCCGGCATGTTGCAGTCGAATCGCTTCGTCTCGCGCTTGCCGGCGGTGCTGGCGGGGCTATTGCTGGCGCTGGGCGGGGCAACCCTCTGGCAATCGGAACAGTTGGCCAGCTTGGCGATGTTCTACGTCGGCGAAGAGCAGGTGCTGGGCCTTGAGAACGTCGTCCGGCTTCCTGACGGCGGAACGCTCTTGTCGAATCCCGGCGGCATGATCCGCTGGGTCATTCCCTTCTACGTCGCCGGATTGCTCCAGATCAGCGCGGCGACAACTCTTGGACTGCTCGCGCTTCGGCGAGGGGGCGATTGATCGCCCGCGTCATAGCTCCGCGAGCGCCTCGCTCTTCGGGTGATAGAACACCGCGATCGGCAACGTCAGCAGGGCGATGAACGCGAACATCGTGCAGCGGGGCCAGCCGCGGGCTTCGATGAGCGTCGCGAGTTGGGCGTAGAGGACGCCCGACAGGACGATGCCGACCCAGTTGGCGAGATTCATGACGGCGATCATCCGCCCTTTGCAGTTCTCCGGGGGGCGGGACTGCATGAAGACTTGCAACGGCACGGCGAACATGCCGGTGAAGACCCCGAGGGCGATCAACATGCTCCCGCTGCCGTAGTAGCCGAGCCACTGCCGCGTTTGTCCGACGCCGGGTCGGGTGACGAAATCGGCGAAGGTGATTTCGCCCGTACCGCCGCCGGTCGACGGTATCGCCAGGACCGTCAGGCAGGCCAACATGCCGACGGCGCCAATGCGCAGCACGCGGAAGTTGACTGCGTCGCCGGAGACGATTCCCCCCAGCCCTCCTCCCAAAGCGATGCCGACGCTGACGACCGCCAGCAAGTAACTGGTGTCTTTGGGACCGACGTACAGTTCGATGATGCCCAGGGCGTTTACGGCCGCGGGGACCATGCCGGCGAGCATCCAGAACAGGCTGGACACGACCACCGCGGCGAGCAGCGGCCGGTCGCGAGCCAGCAACCGACGCATGTCAGTCGGCACGGTCAGGGCCGAGAGTTCGAACTTGAGCGTCGGATTCGCGATCGGCAGTTTGCGAACCCAGAGCGAGGAGATCGTCCCCAAGACGGCGATCGCGACGCATGCCGTCGAGCCGACCCAGAGCCGATCGCCGAAGTCTTCGATGAGGACGCCGGCAAGGAACTGGCCCAGGATGATCGCCATAAAGGTCGTGGTCAGCATGATGCCGTTCGCCCGGGGCAGGTCGCCGGGGCGGAGCATCTCGGGCAGAATGCCGTACTTGGCGGGACCGAAGAAGCCGCTTTGGGCGCCCATGAAAAACAGCACGACGTACAGGAACATCAGACTGCTGTCGCGCGAGTAGAGCCAAAACCCCACGGCGCCGGCGGCCATAACGGCGATCTCGGCGACTTTGCACAACACGACGATGCCGCGCTTGCCGTAGCGATCGGAGAGGTAGCCCGCGTAACCGGTCGTCAGAATAAAGGGCAGCGCAAAGACGACGTTTGCCAGCCCCTGCTTGTCGGTCAGCTTGCCCGGGTCGAACGCCCCCAGGGTCAAGAGCAGCGCGTACGGGGCGGCCGCGGGGGAGACGGCGGTGAGCACGAGCGGGCCGCTCAACAACCACATGGCCGTCATCGGCGCCGCTTCGCCCAAATGGGCAAGGGCCACTGGGACGATCGACAACAGCAACACAAGCTGCTTGAACAGGTTGTCGTTGAACGCGCCCAGGAACTGGGTGACGGTCATCCCCCAAAACGCCGAGTCTCGCGCAAGCGGCGGCAGCGAGGCGAATCTTGCATGGTCGGCCGGGCCGGGAGGGGGATCGGCGATCGGCTCGGCGGCGATTTCGGGGCTGCTCATGCGGGGGATTATCCGCGGCGCCCGGCATGTCCACAAGAGAAATCTTCCTTGGCTGCCGAGGCGAAGAAACCGCGAACCGCGGCGCCAAGTCGCATAGCAACGGCGATCGGCGAAACTCTGATTGAGACCGAGTTCAGGCGATCGGCTGCAAGGCGCTGGTCGTTCCGCTGACGAGAGCGTTGATGCGGACGAGAGCGGTCTTGTGCGATTGCCGGCCGGCCTTGAATTACCCGGGAGGATTTGGTCCCTTTTCAGCCAAGCGGGCCCTCACCTCAGGCAGCGGGTATTCGATGATCGGAAGGTCGAGCTTGGCAAGCTCTTTGAGTCGGCGCCAGCCGCGGGTGACCAACTGTTCGCGGTCGCGGACGAATGCGGGGTCGAGGGTTCGTTTGTCGAAGGGACCTTCCACGACGACTGCCGCAAAGTCGGGGTCGACGACGTACTGCGCCAGCGTCGGGTTGCAGCGCAGGTGGCGCTCGGCCGTGGTGTGGAGCACCTCGGGATCGAGCTGGCCGATGACGTACCGCATGTACAGATCGCTGTCGACCAACTCGGCGACGTCCTCGCCGCAGACCTCGCAGAGATAGCCTTCGTCGCACTTGGCCATAGAGGGCGCGTGATGGTCGGTTGTCTTGACTTCTAACAGCCGTGCGTCGCCCTTGCCGGACGGGCGTCGCTCCGGTTGATGACGTGCGTTGCTAAAGGCTACGTCCGCTGACAGGAGGTCGAGAGTTGCGGCGAGCGACCGAATTGTTACAAGCCCAGCACGTCCGCCATGCCGTACATGCCGGGCGGCTTGCCGACGAGCCACTTGGCGGCCAGGATGGCGCCGGCGGCGTAGCAGTCGCGGTTGCTGGCGGCGACCTTGAGCTCGATCGTCTCTCCCAGCATGCCGAATACGATCGTGTGCTCGCCGGGGTTGTCGCCGACGCGTACGGCGTGGTAGCCGATTTCGCCGCGGGAGCGGACCCCCGGACGACCCTCGCGGCCGTGGACGTGCGAGGTCAGCCCCATCGCCTGAGCGGCGATCTCGCCGAATTTCAGGGCCGTCCCGCTGGGGGCGTCCTCTTTGAAGCGGTGATGCCGCTCGATGATCTCGACGTCGACCCCTGCGGGGAGCGACTTTAGCGCCCCGCCGGCGATTTCGGTCAGTTTCATGACCAGATTTACGGCGGGGCTGAAGCTGGGGGCGTAGACCAGCGGAATCGTGTCAGCCGCCTGCTCGACGTAGCGTCGTTGGTCCGGCTCGAAGCCGGTCGTCGCCATGATGAGCGGCTTCTTGAACTCCAGACAGTGGGCGACGACCGCGACCGCGGCGTCGGGGACCGAGAAGTCGATCACGACGTCGGCGTCGCTCTCGCCGACGACCGACAGCGGCACGCCGATGTCGCCGATCCCCGCGAGGAACCCCGCGTCCTGTCCCAATCGCGGATGCGTGGCCGATTCGAGCGCGGCGACGATCTGCACCTCGGCGTCCAAGGCCGCCAGAGCGGTGACGCGCTGGCCCATTCGCCCTGCTGCACCGTGGATCGCGAGTTTCATGGCTTCATGCTCCTTGTGTCTTCGCGGCGGGGGAGGAACCGATCGTCAGCGGCAATGTCTCTGCTTGGCATTCTATCGCGCACGCGGCGAGTCGAACACTCGCCCGCGAAACGGGCGTGCAAGGTTCTGTCGGGCCCGTAACGCGGAGCTTGGCAGACCTTGCACTCGCGACTGTGGCAGGACGCTCGGCGAAAAGCGCCCCCTTCGCCAGCCGAGGGGCGGCGATCAGGGCGCGAGCGTCATCGCGTGGCGCCGAGCGACTGGGCTCGGCGCCGGTCGCGGTCGGCATTCGCAGATTTGCCGATCGCCTCCCACGCATCGGCCCGGCCGAGGAGGGCGTCGGCGTCGAGCGGATCGATCGCCAGGGCGTCGCTGTAGTCGGCGATCGCTTTGGACCACTGGCGGGCGCCTGAATAAGCGTCTCCCCGCAGGGTCAGCAAGCCGACGTCGCTGGCAAATTCCTCGAGTGCGGCCGAAACGTCGGCGATCGCTTCGTGCCAACGGCCCGCCAGGCAATGGAGCTCCGCCCGAACTTCCAATGCATCGGGGTCGGCGGGATCGATCGCGAGCGCCGCCGCGCAATCGGCCTCGGCGCCCCTTTGGTCGTCCTGGAGCAGTCGCGCCAAGGCCCGATGGGCGAGCGCCTCTTCATCGTACGGATCGGCGGCCAAAAGAGCGGTCAGAATACGCTCGGCGTCCGCGGCCCGGGGAGGTCGGGCCTGCAGGTGTCCGAGCGCCAAGGTGTAGAGTGCGTCTGCGTTGGACATCGACTCAAGCGCGCGAAGCCGGGCGCGATCCATCGCCTGTCGGCGCTCGGCATGACGCTGGGCGATCAACTCTGCGTCGTGCGTTTCGCCCGGTTGCGGCTGACCGGAGACGTGCGGACGGCGATGAACCCGCCGCGGCGTCTCGTCAGTCACGTGCGATTCCTGCACCGAGGGGAGCCACGCAGCAGGGTCGAGTCGGTAGAAGTCGGCCAGCACTTCGTACAACTCGGCATGTCGGCGTCGCAGCGCATGCGGCAGCTCGAAAAAGCACTCGGTCGACACGGCGAAGAACTCGGCCCGGTTCGAGGCGCCGTAGTGATCTAGCAGCGTCGGTTCTCTGCGACGGGCGCTGCCGGCGAGTCGCAGGAACTCGGATTCGGTGACTTCGTTCCAGCGCTCGACACGCGGGCGATCGCCGACTCCCGGCGCCCCGTCCATGGCGTCGACGAGTCCGTCGACGTGATGCGCCAGTTCATGCAGAACGACGTTGCGTCCCGGCGACCGGCCGGCGAGCTCGCGCCGAACCGTGGCCCACGACAGCAGCACCGGGCCGTGCTGAAAGGCGACCCCCTCGGCCGGGAAGTCGGGGAGCGCCGAATAGCGCGTCGTTTGCTCGGGCGAGAAGCGAATGGTTCGTGGGTAAACGACGATCGTCGCCAGACGGTCGTAGAAGAACGGCTCGCTCTGCCCGCAGGCGAGGAGTCCTGCATGTCCGGCGACGGCGAGCTTCATGTCGTCGGTGATCTCGATCCCGGCCCCGGCCCAGTCCTTCTCGGCGACGAACACCGCGGCGATCTGGCGTACGCGCTTCTGCAGTTCGCTTGGCAAATGGACGTACTGCCGCACCATGGCGCGGAGCGTCGCTTCCCATTGCTGGGGAACGGGCGCCGCAAGCAGTCGCCGTCGCCGTCGCGAAGTCAGCCATCCGCCGAACATGCCGCTCCGCCTCCTCGGTTCGTCAAAAACCGCGGCCGTTGGTGAACCCCCCCTTGCGGAAGGTCGGCCGACCGGCGGATTCGCGCTGGCGATGCCGGATCGGCTCGCGGCGTTCCATGCCGCGGCGGGCCGACTGCCGCATCGCCTCGCCCGCGACGTCCACGAGGACGCGGAACAGCACGTGCGACATGTCGCTGTTGAAGATGTCGCCGATGCCCCCGGTGTTGCGCGGCGGCTGCTCGTGCCACAAGGGGGCGAACCGCTGATGCTGGCGGATGGCGCCCCACAGTTGCTCGGCCGAAAGCCGCCCGTCGAGAAACGCCTGCACGTGCCCCGGGGCGTCGAAGCGGGAGTCGAACGACGACCTTTGCGAGTCGAACTCGTTGCGCCGAAACTCCTGCAGCACCGACTGCAGCCCCGTCAGCTTGGCGTCCCACAACTGTCGCTCCTGGGCCAGGGTGCGTCCGCGACCCTGGACGTCGTCCAATTGGTCGTTCAGCCAGGTCAATTCCGCGACGATCGCGTCGTCCTTGCGATCGACCGTGGCCATCGACTCGCGTTTGAGCCGCGACGAGTGCATGTTGCACAGAAAGTCTTTCAAACGCTGGAGCGCCTCGCCGTAGAACTCGTTCTGGGTTCCGTCGAGCCGCAGGAGCTCTTCCTGGTGCTTCAGCAACCGATCTTGCTGGTCGGCGATCGCCTTGACGAGATCGTCGCGTTGGCTTCCCAGTTCCTGGCCGGTGCGCATCACTTCGGTCAGACCGATCTCGTCGCTGACCTTGTCCTCGATCGCTTCGACCTGCTCCATCAGTTGATTGAACTGGTCGCGGCGGCCTTCGACCTCTTTTGCGATCAGCTTGGGGGTCGTCTGCAGGAAGAGATAACTGCGGCGCGCAGCGGGGAAGTCGATCAGTTTGGCGACCCAGCGGTCCATTCGCTTGGCGATGCCCTCCCCCTTGTACGCCGGGGCGCCGTACCCCGCGTCGTAGAGGTACTTGAACAGTTTGCTGCCGTCGTACGACGGGAGCTTCTTCGCGGCTTCGGCGTTGATCTCAGCGACGCGGGCCTCGTTGCGCTCCAGTTCCTTTTCGGCCTCGATTGCGCGAGCCGAGAGGGTCGCGAATTCCTCGCTGCCGTGCAGGCGGTCGGCCAGCAGGGATTCCAGCCGATCGCGCTCGGCGACGATCTCGTCGAGTTCGTCGGTGACGCGCTTCAGTTCCGCCTCGCGGTGCTCGACCTCGCGTTCACACCCCGCAGCCAAGTCGTGCAACTCCTGCTGACGGCGTTGTTTGCGGGCGAAGACCTCGAGCAATTGGTCGCGGACGTCATGAAAGGTCCCTTGGATCGACCCGAGAGACATGTCGGGCAGGTAGTGCTTGGCGAGGTCGACGAGGGCTTCCCCCCGGCGATCGACGAACTCGTTCAACTTGGCGTCGAGCTCGCGCATGCTCGTGACATGGCCGTCGACCTGGCGACGGATCTGGTCGACGGCTCGCTGCAGCGAAATCCCGACGGCGGCGCCCGATTGGACGTTCATCGCTGCGCCTCCGGCCGGGGCTTGCCGGGGCAGCTTGCGGATCGCGCCGCAGCGCGCAACGGCAGGAAGGGGCGGCGCACCCTTGTCGTCAAGGCGGATCTCCCGGGTTGATGGTCGGTCACGGTTTCGTCAGCCCGGTGCGAGGGGGGATGCCAGCAAGCAGCGGCGGTCAAAGTCAGTTTTCCCAGGACGTGATTTGTCCCATCCGCGGCATGGGCTGGCCGTTCGCTCCGGGAAGTTCGATTTGCAGGTCCTGGGCGCCGCGCGCCTTCGTCCCGAACAGGGTTTCGTCCAACACGCCGTCGGCTTGCTTGTCTTGGCGAAGTCGCTCGAAAACGTCTTCGGGAACCTGCTCGGCCCAGCGGCTGGCGAGCACGGGCTTGCCTGTTTCGCGGTTGAGAACCGGCACGCGAACCAGGGCGCCCCGGGCGTCGCGGGCCTCGACGAACACGTAGTATCCCGACGTGCGACTGCCGGTTTCGTCGGTGAAGACGCGTTCGACCGCCGACGGTTCCCCCTCGCCCGACACGATGCGGAGCGTGTAGTCCTGCATGAGCGTCGCCGCCAGGGCGTCGACCTCGGCCAGCACCTTCTCGATCTGGTTGAAGTCGCGGCTCTCGGCCGCCGCTTTCGCCGTGGCGAGCGCGGCGGCGGCCTTTTCCTTGGCCGCGGCGTCGAGGGCGACGGCGTCGACCGCGGCGACCGCCTTCTCGACGGCCGACAGCCGCTCTCCGGCGATCATCGCATCGCGGCGGGCGCCCGGCAGCAGGCCGCCCCAGAACATGCTCCACAGAATCGCGGCCCCGATCGCCGCCGCGGCTGCAAGTCGAAAGATCGTCCGCCGCCGAACCCACACGTGGGCGACCCAGGTCCGCCAGCCCTGCTTCGGCTCGGCGAATTCATGGAGCCGGTCGTAATACTGTTCGACCGCCGCGTCCACCTCGGCCTCAGTGACGGGATCGCCGCTCACCCGGGCCGCCTCCAGCAGCCGTTCGCGCAGCTTCGCCTTGATCTCGTGGATGTTCAGTTGCTGCTCGACCAGCGCCCGTTCCTTGCGGAACGTCGTCGCCACGTCCATGATCCGCGACATCTCCTCCAGGCTCAGCTTGTCCGCTTCGGGGAGTTCGGCAAGCAGTTCCTGGACGGTCCGCAGGTCGGCCTCGTCGGGCGGAGCGGTTTGAATTTGCTGAGCGGACATGGCGATTGGCGCCAAGAGGGGCGAGTTCGGACGACACGAGCGGCCGGACCGCCAGTGTTGGCACGGCCGCGAAGCGTGGTAAGCTGAGTGACTCCGCCCATGCCCGCCGCTTCGTCGAGCGATTCGACGCGGCGTCCGGCGTGGTGCGGACGCCCAGTTTATCACACGCCCTTCTGCAATACAGCCGGCCGCCGTCCCGCGGGGAGTGCGCGGCAAGTCCCTCACTACCGGGAGCCCCGACCATGGCCGCCGAAGCCGTCCAGTCTCAACCCGCTCGTCCCGCATACGATCAGCAGTCGACCCACGCCAAGAAGGCCAAGGGGTATCTCGACAAGGCGGTCGACGTGCTTGAGAAGTTCGGGCTGAAAGACGCCGAGGCCCCCCCCGCGGAGTTGATCCGCTTGCTGGAGGAAGTGCGGCACGTCGACGAGGCGCGCGCCCTGGCGATCGCCAACACGATCAAATACATGAGCACCTTCAACCAGTTGGTGCGCGACAACGTCGAGAACATCAACGTGGGGAATCGCTATCTGGAGATCAGCCAGATGTTCGATTCCATCCGCGACGACTCGAAGAACCTCATCCACCAGCTCGACGACGGCAAGATCGGCGTCACCGAGAAGATCGCCAACCTGTGGATGCGGATTCGCCGCGGGTCCCCTGCGGCGCGGTTCGACAAGATCGTCGACGTGTACAAGGACGTCTGCAAAGACACCAAGGACCAGCTCGAGCGCGAGCAGACGATCATGGATGCGTACATCGACTTTCGCTTCGCGCTCAAGGAGGCGGAGATCTTGGGGCGCGAGCTCTTGGAAGCCCAGATGCCCCATCTGGACAAGGCGAAGCAGGCCCTGGCCGACGCCCAGCAGGCGGTCGACCAGTATCAGGGGGGAGACGCGAGCCAGCAGTCGCGACTGGAACTGGCCCGCGACGAGGCGAACACGAAGCTTCTCAAGGAAGACCGCACGTACCAGCTTCTCAAGGACATCGCCGAGAACCTGTCGATCGGCTACGACGTGGGCGAGACGCTCGTCACGAAGCTCAAGCAGACTCACGACGTGAAAGACCAAGTCTATCGTCGGGCGGTGACCTTCTTCACGACCAACGAACACGTCTTCACGATCCTGGGGACGGTCTACACCTCGCAGCAGGGACTCAACGAGGCGACCCAAAGCACCGAGGCGCTCAAGGCGGGGGTGAACAAATCGCTCGAGGACGTCGCCGACTTGGGGCGCGAGCTGGAACGGGCCGCGCTCAAGGCGGGCTACGGTTCGACGATCAGCCCCGAGTCGCTCGAGAAACTTGTCACGGCAATCAGCGACTACCAAGTCGAGTCGCTGCAGATGATCGCCGAACTGCGCAAAGAGAGCGAACACAACGCCAAGGAAATTCGCCGCGTCGTCGAGGCGGGGAAGAAGCGGTATCAAGAGACGCTGGAGAAGTTTGCGCGGGGGGAATAGCGTCACGTCGAGGGACGCGGAAGACACGGATTGGCTAGAATAGATATCGTCAGGACAGACCAACTTTCCAGCCAACTTGCGATACGCTGTCGCTGAGCCATTGCCAGTCATCGTGCTTACGGATCGGTGGGGCAGCGAGCCGCGAACTCGGCGGGGATGACGTACCCGAGCGATCTGTGCGGTCGGTGGTGGTTGTAATCCTCTCGCCAGGCGCGGGCTAGCGTTCTGGCCGCCGGCGTGGCGACCATCGCTGCGTTCAAGACTGATTCTCAGGGCTGGGGAGCGATGCAACCGACGCAGATTCACGGCTCTCAAGTGCATCCCAGGTTGGTCACGCTTCTGCGCTCCGCGCTTGGTCCCCTCTGATCGCCGCTGCTTGTGCGCTAGGGACGCGGAGTAGCCCATCGGGCCAATCCGATTCTGCGGGGGGTTCTTTGCAGGTTGCCATCCCCTTGACTAAACTACGACTGTTCGGTGACTTCGACGGGCAGCCCTTCCATTCTCTGTGACGACGTAACTACTACTCAACGCTTCACTAACGAGACGGGACCGACTGGCTAGCATCGTGACAATTCCCAGCCGTGTAGCAATGCTCTGAGAATCACTTCTCTTACCTCGTAATGGACTGCGCGACGACTGCGAGTCCGGCGGTTCGACAAGAGTTCAAGTAGGACACACGGTGAATGTTGCTCAAACAGGCCACTCTACTGAGCTTGCTGATTCTCTCACTCGCCAGCAACTGCCGAACCGCCGGCGCAGGAGGTCTTATTAGAGTCGTCGCTCTGGAGGGCGCGCCACTGCTGGGTAGTAGCGGCACCCTTAGTAGTTTCGATTCGCGCGATCCCTTGTTCAATAATGCTGGCGATGGCGCATTCACCGCCAGTGTGATCGAGCCGGGTTTTCGTTCTTCATTCGGGATATTTCGCGGCCATGAGCTCGACGGACTAGCGCAGATCGTCAGGTCTGGCGACATTGCGCCTGACGGCAATGGCAATTTCGACAGCTTCTTTGTGCCGTCTCTGAATGACAACGGCGCGGTTTCATTTCTGGCGTTGCTCGACGACACAAGCGGCGGGTCAAGCGACGAGTTGGGGGTTTTTCGAGGAGACGGAGCGACTCTAACGGTGCAGATCGCGAGGACCGGCGCAACCGTGCCGGGCGGCGATGGCGTGTTCTTCGGGTTTAACGAGCAAACGCTCAATAACGCCGGGCAGGTGGCATTTTCCAGTGATCTTTCCGGCACGCCGAACGACGCGGCAATCTACCTTGGAGACGGCTCGGCAAGCCTTGTGCAAGTTGCGCGAAAAGGCCAGCCCGCCTCCGATGGCAATGGCGCCTACAGTAGCTTTTCGGCCATTGGCCTGAACGATTCGGGGCAAGTCTTGTACAGCGCAGGCCTGCAGGGAACACATGGCGGTAGCTTCGACGATCACGGGCTTTTCTTGTTTTCCCCGGCGTCGGGACCAGAGTTGGTTGTTCGCGAGGGACAACAGGCCCCCGATGGGGTTAACAGAATCGGGGAAATTCTCGGGCCGTCCGTAAACAACGCGGGCCAAGTGGCGTTTCGTACGAGGAACCTCGGGATATTCCGAAACGATGGGCCGATCGGGCTTGTCCAGATTGTTCGCGAGGAACAAGTCGCGCCGGATGGCATGAGCTACTTCATCGATTTTGAGAACCCGGCGTTGAACGAAGCAGGGCAAGTTGCGTTTCGCAGCAGGTTGCGTAGCACAGCTACCGGCCATATCGACGGCGTCGGAGTTTATCGTGCTGACGGGTCCGGCGCCCCGATTCAGATTGCACGAACCGGTCAGTCGATTCTTGGTGGAGACTGGCTCTTCGCCAATTTTATCGGGGAACCTGCATTGAATGATGCTGGGCAAGTCGCATTTGCCGGTCAAGTCACGCATGCTTCAAGCGGCGAAGTTTCTGTCGGCATCTACCTCTTCAATGATAATAAGGGTCTAGTCGAGGTCGTGCGCCTTGGCGATGAATTCTTGGGTGGCCGTCTAATTGACCTAGGCTTCAACAGCGGCGTCGGGGCTCGTCGCAATGGCTTCACCGGCCTGAGCAACGGGGGTGATATTGCATTTAGGTTTGGGCTTGACGATGGTCGCGAGGGATTAGCGATTGCAGTCATACCAGAGCCAAGCACCATCGCGTTGATCGCTATGCTGCTGGCGATCGTAACCCGTCTGAAGTGACCCAGTGACTTGTCCGAATAAGGAAGTTCAGATCCATCTGGCGGATTCGGATCAGCGGATTCACTCAAACCGTACTCTCATAGCATGTGGTACAGGTTTTGGGGGCAGGCCAGTGGGACTGCGATAACTTGCGACTCTCGGACAACGACCAACAAGAAGCGACATAAGGAACGTTTCACATGACCCTCTCCGAACTGCTGCTTCCCGAATTTGACGAAGAGATGGTCCGCACGCGCAAGGTTCTGGCGGTGATTCCCGCCGAACAGATGGGGTGGCAGGCCAAGCCGGAGATGCGGTCCGTGGCGTGGAACGCCAATCATCTCGCCGAGATCGTCGGCTGGACGGCCGGGATCGTCGCCAGCGATTCGTTCGACGTTGCTCCGGTCGGCGGACCGCGGTACGAGACCCCCGACGAGCGCGATCCGGCCAAGGTGTTGGCCGCCTTCGATGCGCATGTCGCCGCGGCGCGCGAGGCGCTGGCCGGGGCGAGCGACGCGGTGCTGGCCGAGAGTTGGTCGCTGCTGATGGGGGGGCAACCGTTGTTCACGATGCCCAAGGGGGCGTGCCTGCGGACGTGGGTGATGAACCACACGATCCACCATCGGGCGATCCTCGCCACGTACCTGCGGCTGTGCGGGGTCGACGTGCCGCCGGTGTTCGGCGCTTGACCCGACGTGCGGCGAGCGCTTGGCAGGACGAGAGGGACGGATTGCCTGCGGAGGGCCGGGAAGAAGACCTCGCGCAGTGGCGCGGAGGTCGCAGAGGACCCACGGACGACTCTCGCCTGATTCCCGCTGCTCGGGTAGATTGAAGCCGCTCGTTCGCAGCGGATCGATCCCGGCTTGGCCCCTCCCGGCTCAAGTCGCTTGCCTGCAAGTCCCTCGCCCCAAGCCCCCCGTTTGCACTGTGCCTCACTATATCGGCGTCGACGTCGGCGGGACCACTAGCACGCTTTCGGTCGGCGATGGCCGGCGGCGGGTGGTTCACGTCTCGCAGCAGTTTCCCACCACGCCCGATCTTGGGCCGCAGTCGTCGGTCGCGGCGATCGAGGCCGCGGCGATTGCGGCGATGGAGGAGGTCGGCTCGTCGCTGGCCGACGTGCGGACGGTGGGGCTCGCCACCCCCGGTCCGGCGACGATGGACGGGGTGCTGCTGTCGACCCCGAATCTCAACCGCGCGTTGTGGGACAACTGCCCGATCCGCGCGATGTTGGAGCAGGCCCTCAAGAGGCACAATGCGGCGATCGTCGTGCGCTACATCGGCGACGGGCAGGCGGCGGCCTTGGGCGAGTACGCGATCCGCAGCCGCGCGCTCCAGTGGGACCGCGTGCCGGCCGAGTCGCTTCCCGACGAGACGTTCCACTCGCTGTTCATGGTCATCGTCGGCACGGGACTGGGGGGCGGCTTCGTTCGCGACGGCAAGCCGATCCAGGGGAGCCAGGGTCGGGCCGGGCATGTCGGCCACATCCTGTTGCCGGCATACGCGTTTCGGCACGAGCACGATCGGCAATTGCTCAAAGGGAACGCCTATGCGACGGCCGAGTCGGCGATTTCGCTGAGCGGGCTGGCGCACCAACTCGAGCATCGGCTGACGCTGCCCGAGTGGGCCGACCATCCGCTCAACAAGACCGACGGAACGGTTCGCGAGAAGGCGAAGCAGTTGCGCGAACTGGCCGCGGCGGGGGACGCGCTGGCGTGCCAGTTGTTCGACGATCAGGCCCGAGCGTTGGGAATTGCGATGTTGTCCGCGAATTACCTCGGCGATTTCGACCGGTTGGTCATCGGCGGGGGCGTGTGCGACTTGGCCCCGGCGGTCCGCGAGCGCTACCAGCGGCTGGCCGAGGAAGAGTACCGTCGCCATGCGCTCGACGGCTTCCGCAATTTGGATCGGCTGGAGTTCTCGGTCTGCCGCGACGAGGCGCCGGTGATTGGGGCGCTGGAGTGGGCGATCAGCGGGGCCGTGTGACGCCCGTGCGCGCCGTGGTTCGCGCTGACGCTCTCACGCAAAGGCGCCAGAAGGCGCCAAGTCGCCGCGCCGTGTTCCGCCTGCCGTTGCTATTCCGGGATTGCCGAAGGCTTTACAATGACAGTGCGGGCATTCACGGTGACGCCCACTGCAGCTTAGCGCCGTCGTGCCCTCGCGCTTGTTTGCGTAACAAGTCACGTCGCTTCCCAGTTCGACATCGCATGACCAATTTCTTTCGCAAGACGGCTTCCGGAGCCTACATCGCCAACACGGCGACCGTGTTGGGGGACGTCGTGCTCGGCGCCGGGGCAAGCGTCTGGTTCTCGGCGGTCGTCCGCGGCGACGTGGCGCCGGTCACCATCGGCGAGCGGGTCAACATTCAGGACGGGGCCGTGGTCCACTGCGACACGGGAATTCCCAATCGCATCGAGGACGACGTCGCCATCGGCCATCGGGCGGTCGTCCACGGGGTGCGGGTGGGGCGCGGCTCGCTGGTGGGGATGGGGGCCGTCTTGTTGGGACGCACGGAGATCGGCGAGGAGTGCCTGATCGCCGCCGGGGCGGTCGTCCCGCCGGGGCTCATCGTGCCGGACCGGTCCCTGGTCGTCGGCGTGCCGGGCAAGATCGTGCGCTCCGTCAATGCCAAGGAGCACGAGTACCTGCGTTGGCTCAGCCGACGGTACGTCGACCTGTGCGCGCGGTTCGAGGCGGGCGAGTTCGAGTCGGTCGTTTAGCGGGTTCTCGTTCTGCCCGCGCGGCGACCAGCGACGCAAAGACCGCCCAAGAGCAGGGCGACTGCGGTCGGCTCGGGGACGGCATTGGAGGAGGCGGTCAGGGGGAGATTGAGCGCGCTGTCGCCGTAGTTTCGCTGCCAGAGCAGGAAGTCGCGGCCATCGACGTCGCCGTCTCCGTTGGCGTCGCCGTTGCCCGCCGAGGCGCCGCCGCTGGTCCCGAAGCCGGCGAGCCAGATCGCCAAATCGTCGTCGTCGACGCTCGCATCGGCGTCGAAGTCGCCCGGGACGAGCGCATTCGTCCTTATGCGATAGATGCTGCCCGTGGCCGAGCTGAAGGAGCCGAAGTTGACGATGTAGAGATTCCCCACGGCGTCCTCGCCGAATGACACGGGCGACGTCAGCGAGCCGACGTCGGGAATGAGCATGCCGCTGATGATCTGTCGGGTCCCGATCGGGTCGGCCGGATCGAACATCCAATAGCGTCCCGAGCCGTAGTCGCCGAAGATGTACTTGCCGCGCAAGGTCGGGTCGGGGCCGCGGTAGATGTACCCCCCCGTGACCGAGGTGCCGGCGAAATCGGAGCCGGTGCGCGGGTACTCGTAGACCGGATCGGTGGCGCCGGGCGCGGAACCGCCGACTCCGCCGGACGGGGTGGCGATCGTCCCTTCGCGCAATCGCCAGCCGTAGTTGATTCCCCCGGGCGCGCCGGCCGGGTGAACGTTGATCTCCTCCCGGGCGGTTTGACCGACGTCGCCAATCCAGAGATCGCCGGTCGCTCGGTCGAAACTGGACCGCCAGGGGTTCCGCAGGCCGTAGTCGAAGATCTCGTCGTCCCCCGTGATCCCCACGAAGGGGTTGTCGGCAGGAATCGCATAGTTGCGATTCGCGTCGTCGGGAAAGTCGTCGCCGTTCACGTCGATCCGCAGGGCTTTGCCCAAGAGATTGTTGGTGATGTCCTGCGAGTTGCCTGTGCCGGACGTGTGGCCGTTGCCGATATCGTTCGATCCCCCGCCGTCGCCCGACATGATGTAGAGATAGTTGTTGACCGGGCTGAACCCGATCCAACCGCCGTTGTGATTGTCCTGAGGCTGGACGTAGCTGAGAACTCGATTGAAGCTCGTCCCGGCGACATTCGGGTTGGCCGTGACTTGGTACTCGCGGATCTCGTTGCTAAAGGGGGAGACGGCTCCGCCGAGGTTGATTCCGCCGTTGTCGATCGTGACGTTGACGTAGAATTTGCCGTTGTCGGCAAAGTCAGGGTGGAAGGCGAGCCCCAGGAGCCCCCCTTCGCCTACGGCGTCGGTTCCCGAAATGGACAAAAACGGGGTCGGCAACAGCGTCTTCGTCGCGACGTCAATGATGCGAATCTGTCCCCCCTTGGTGAGGACGAACAATCGGTCGCGATCGCCGGGGGCGTGCGTGACGTAGACCGGTTGCGCGAGGCCCGTCGCCATTCGCTCGGCGCCGACGATGGCGGCCTGCCCGGTCGGCACGGCGACAAACAGCGGGGCGGCGGCAAGGGCGATCAGAAAGCAGAAGGAGCGGAGGAGTCCGCGGCAACCCGGCAGGTTGCAGATTCGAAAGCAAGCGGCCATGATTCTCTCTGTTCCGGTGACAACGTGCGGCGACAGGTCGCGAGCAATCGTGGCGGCGTCGCGACCGGTCCCTCCAAGATAACGCCATGTCGCGCGGGGCGCCAAACCTTTCTGCTCGTCGTTTCGCTTCACATTCACTCGCTGAACGCATGATTGCTGATTTGCGCAATAAACTTGCAGAGATCCCGCGAATCCGACTCGGCAATTTGCCGACGCCGCTAGTGGATTTGCCTCGGATCGCCGCCGAATACGGCGGGCCGCCGCTGGGGATCAAGCGGGACGATCTGACCGGCTTGGCGACCGGAGGAAACAAGACCCGCAAACTTGAGTTTCTCGTCGCCGACGCAGTCCGGCGCGGGTGCGACTGTCTGATCACCGCCGGGGGGCCGCAATCGAACCACTGCCGGCAAACCGCCGCGGCGGCGGCGATCGCGGGGCTCGAGTGCCATCTCGTCCTCGGGGGCGAACCGCAACCGCGGGTCGGCAATCTGCTGCTCGACGAGTTGCTGGGAGCGACGATCCACTGGACTCCCCGCGAGCGACGAACAGCGCGAATGGAGGAGCTTGCCGCCGAGTTGATCCGCGTCGGGCGCTGTCCCGACGTCATTCCGGTCGGCGGTTCCAACGCCCGCGGGGCGCTGGGTTACGTCGCCGCGATGGCCGAGTTGGTCGAGCAGCTTCCGGCTTGCGGGTCGAGAGCGCCGCACCTCGTGTTTCCGACGAGCTCCGGCGGGACGCAGGCGGGGATCGTGTTGGGGGCCAAGCTCGCGGGATTCGCGGGACGCATCACCGCGATCAGCGTCGACCAGATTCCCGACGAGCATGTTCCCGACGAGCGAGCCGAGGAACGCTTCCTGGCTCATGTCGCCACAGTGGCGAACCAAGCGGCGGCGCTGCTGGGCGTTCCGTCTGTGCTGACGGCCGATGATTTCGCGACGAATTACGACTATCTCGGCGCCGGTTACGGCGTCGTCGGCGACCTGGAACGCAAGGCGATTCGGCTGCTGGCGCGACGCGAAGGGGTCCTCGTCGGGCCGGTCTATTCGGGGCGGGCGTTCGGGGCGCTGTTGGACATGGCGCGCCGCGGCGCGTTCGCGGAAGACGAGGCAGTGGTATTCTGGCACACGGGGGACGAGTCGGCGCTGCACGCCTACGCGGCCGACTTGGCGTGATCGCCCGCTTCGTACGCGGCGCCGGTTGTCGGCCGCCTGCCGCGCTTGGCCAGCCGTTCAACTTTGCCTAACTGGCGTCATCGGGCCAATTTGCACGATGTGCGCCTCGTACGGGCTTGACGCCCGATACTGGCGATGTGGCGCACTGGATGCGCTTGCTTGCATTCATGAACCCTCGCGGAGCCCACGGATGGGAACTGCCCGACGCTACGCGCCGTTTTTGTTGGTCGGCTGTTGCGCCTTGGCGTCAGGATGCGGGCTCAACACGGCGGTCATCCAAAAAGGGGGCAACGGCCGCCAAGGCGTGCTGTTGAACTACTCCTGCGGCGCCGGGGTCTGCGACCCGATCGACCCAGCCAAGCCCACGATCGTCATTACGCACGGGTGGAACCCGCTTCCCAACCGAATCCATACGACCTTTGCCGAGTCAGGCGCCCGGGCCCTCCGCTGTCGCTGCGGAGACAGCTACAACATTCTCAGTTGGGACTGGAACGGCGTGCGGGTCAAGGCCCTGAACAACGAGCCGGTGCGCATCGGCCGCGAGCAGGGTCGGATGATGGCCGCGGCGCTGATGAGTCGCGGGGTCGACCCGGGCCGCACGCAGATCATCGCCCACAGCTTGGGGACGCTCGCCGCAACCCAGGCTGCCGTTTGTCTCGCCCATTCCACGGGAGCCCGAGTTGCGCAGTTGACGCTGCTCGATCCTCCGAAGCAGTTGCATGAGGAGATCTTCGACAAGCTGTGCGCCACCGGACACGCGCGGTGCGTCGAGAACTACTGGTCGCCCGGGGTGAGCGGCTACGGCGACCATGTGAGCCGCCCCGGGGTGCAGAACTTCGTGGTGCGCGGCACGACGCCCGTCCGCGGGATCGTCGACCTGAGCATCTCGAACCACGTCTACGTGATGCGCTGGTATTACGAGACGATGCGCTGCCCGCAGATGAAGTGCGGATTCCAGAACAGCGTGTTCATCGGCTGCTGCGGATCTCGGGCCTGGCGCGGCGAGTACGCCGAGGACCAAGCAGAACCGTCCGAGGCCGGCGAACTTGCCGTGCAGGACAAGGCGGGGGCCGTCGACGACGAGCGCCGCGCCGCAGCGGATTCCCCCGTTTACACCGCGGCGACGTCGGCCGGGTCTCGGAAGCGATAGCCGACGCCCCGGACCGTCTGGATGAGATCGGCGTGGGAGTCGAGCTTCTTCCGCAGGGCGCGGATGTGGACGTCGATTGTCCGCTCGAGCACGATCGCATCGTCCCCCAGCGCGACGTCGATAAGCTCGGCTCGCGAGAAGACCCGGCCCGGCTGCCGCAACAGCGCCGCCAGCAGGCCGAATTCGCTGGGGGTGAGATCCAGCGGGTTGTCGCCCACCGTGACGCGGTGTCGGCGGCGATCGATCATGATGCCTTGGCTGACCAGCACGTCTCGGTCGCCGCTCCCCTGCTCTTTTCGACGCAGCAGCGCCTGGATGCGCTGCAGCAGCACCTTGACGCTGAACGGCTTGGTGACGTAGTCGTCGGCGCCGACGGAGAATCCGACGAGTTCGTCGGTTTCCTCGCTGCGGGCGGTGAGCATGAGCACCAACACGTCCTGCAGGGCGAGGTCGGCGCGGATCTGACGGCAGACCTCCAAGCCGTCGATCATCGGCAACATGAGGTCCAGGAGGACCAGCTCCGGTACGCGCAAGCGCGCTTCGCGCAGCCCCGACTGCCCGTCGCGGGCGACCTGGGTCTCGTACCCTTCTTGGCGCAGGTTGTAGTCGAGGACCTCGGACAGCGAGGCGTCGTCCTCGATAATCAGAATGCGGGCTTTTGGCATGTCTTCAAATCGCGACGTTGTCGCCTCGGTGGCGGGCGATTTCGCCTTCGACCAAATAGATGACGTCCTCCGCAATGTTCGTGGCATGATCGCCGATCCGTTCGACGTGCCGTGAGGCCGAGTAGAAGTGGAGCGCCGGCTCGACCTCCGACGGGTTCGCGGCGATCAGGTCGTACATGTCCGCAATGACCTGCCGATTGAGCCCGTCGACTTCATCGTCGCGGAGACAGACCTCGCGGGCCGCCTCGACGTCGAGACGCACGAAGGCGTCCAACGCGTCTCGGACCATCGAGATCGCGATCTCGGCCATTTGGTCGAGGTTGGCGGGGGGGTCGAACTCGGGGTGCATCACCAAGCTGCGGGCCCGTTCGCCGATGTTGACGGCGAGGTCGGCGATCCGTTCCAGGTCTGTGTTGATCTTCATCACCATCGCGACGCGGCGCAGGTCGACCGCGACCGGCTGGTGGAGCGCGAGGATCTTCAGGCAGTCTTCCTCGATCTGCACCTCGCGGCGATTGACCTGTTCCTCGTCGGCCATCACTTCGCGGAGCCCGTCGGTGTTCAGTTCTCGCAGCGCCTCGCATGCGCGGTAAACCATCTGCTCGACGACCGCCGACTGGTCGAGGAGGCTTTGCTCCAAATCTTTCAGGTCGCGTTGCAGGTGCTTTGACATATGGCGGAGTCAGGGACGATGCGGTTCTTGGAGGACAGTTCGGGGGGAGGCGGAATCCAGGATGCACGCGGGGAGTGCGAGGCTCGAACGCCGGCTGAGCGAGATCAACCGAACCGCCCCGTGATATACTCCTCGGTTTGCTTCTCTTTGGGCTTCGTAAAGATTTCGTTGGTCGGCCCGGCTTCGATGAGGCGGCCTTCGTAGAAGAAGGCTGTTTGGTCGGAGACCCGAGCCGCCTGCTGCATGTTGTGCGTCACGATGACGATCGTGTAGTTGTCCTTGAGTTCAAAAATGAGATCTTCGACGCGAGCGGTGCTTTTGGGATCGAGCGCCGAGGCGGGTTCGTCCATCAGCAGCACGTCGGGGCTGGTGGCCAGCGCCCGGGCGATGCACAGCCGTTGCTGCTGGCCGCCGGAGAGTTGCAGCGCCGACGTATCGAGTCGGTCCTTCACCTCGTCGAACAGCGCTGCCTGCTGCAAGCAGCGTTCGACGATTTCGTCCAGCACCTCGCGGCGGCGAATTCCCGCCACCCGCGGGCCATAGGCCACGTTTTCGTAGATCGTCTTGGGGAAGGGGTTCGACTTCTGAAAGACCATGCCGACGCGCTTGCGGAGCTCGACGACGTCGGTCCGCGGGCGGTAGATGTCCTGATCGTCCAGCAGGATGGAGCCCTCGACGCGGGTCCCCTCGATCATGTCGTTCATGCGATTGAGACACCGCAGGAAGGTGCTCTTGCCGCACCCCGAGGGGCCGATGAGGGCCGTGACGTGTCGCTCGGGGACCGCCAGGGTGATGCCGTGCAGCGCCTGATGCTCGCCGTAGTAGAAGTTGACCCGCTCGGCGGTCACTTTCTTGGGGAGCTTCTTGATTTCCGCCGCGGTCGGCGGGGCGACATTGGAGTCGGTGCGCATCATCGGCGGGCGTAGCGGGGGCTGGCTCGACATCGTTTCGCTCATGTCGGATCGGCCGCGGAGGGCCGACTCCTGGCTCGCTGGCGCCGAATCGGCGGGTGGAAAGACTGTCGCCATAGGGGTTCGTTCAATCCGGGCTCGGGACGAGCGGCTACCATTGGACACGCTTCCCGAACTTGTAACGCAAGTAGACCGCAAGCGCGTTCATCACGATCAGCACCGTCAGCAGGACGATGATCGCCGCGGCGGCGACCTCGTGAAACGCCTCGTCGGGCATGTCGGTCCAGTAGTAGATTTGCATCGGCAGGGCGGTGAATTCGTCCTTGGCGAGGTTCTGGGGGACCTTGCGGACGATCGTCGCGGCCCCGATGGCGACCAGCGGAGCCGCCTCGCCCAGGGCTCGCGACAGCGACAAAATGACCCCGGTCAGCATTCCCGGCAGGGCCGCGGGCAACAATTGCCGCCAGATGGTCTGCCATCGCGTCGCCCCCAAGGCGTACGAGGCCTGCCGAATGGTGTTGGGGACTGCCCGCAACGCTTCCTGGGCCGACAGGATCACGATCGGCAGCACGACGAGGCTCATCGTGAGGGCCCCCGCGAGAACGCTGCGGCCGAGGTTCAGTTGTCGCACGAACAGCCCCAGGCCGAGGATGCCGTAGACGATCGACGGCACGCCGGCCAAGTTGGCGATGTTCGTCTGAATGATCGTCCGCATCCGGCTGGGGGGAGCATACTCTTCAAGATAAATGGCGGCCCCGATGCCGGCCGGCACGGCGATCAGCGCGGTCAGCCCAATCAAGTAGAGGCTGCCGACCAGCGGCACGAGGATGCCGGTCCGCGCGGCCGCGTAGGAAGGTTTGCGTTGCAGAAACGACCAGTCCAAACGGTCCCAGCCGAACTGGAACGTCTTCCACAGAATCGCCGCCAGCATCAACAGGCAAATCGTCATGCACGTGCCGCACGCAATCGCGAACATCCGCGACAACAGCGGAGCGTACGGCCGGCCGGGGGCTTCGTAGGCGAGAGGTCGGGGCATCGGGTGGAAGGCTTGAGGCGTAAGGACTGAGACTTGAGGGGCGAGGGGGAGCGTTGTTGCTGGAGGGGACTCAGGCGTCGTCAGTTCCGGCTCTTGACCTCTGACGCCCGCCCTCTCCCTCTCCCGCGTCATTCATACTTTTCCCGCATTCGGGAGAGGATCCACTGGGCCACGACGTTCAACAGCAGCGTGATCAGGAACAACGCCATGCCGACGGCGAAGATCGAGCGATGTTCGGGCGTGCCGGCCGCCGCGTCGCCTTGGCTGACCTCGACGATGTAGGCTGTCATCGTCTGGATGCTCTTGAGCGGATTGAGCGTCAACTGAGGCGTGGCTCCGGCGGCAAGGGTGACGGCCATCGTCTCGCCGATCGCCCGGGCGATCGCCAGCAGGAACGACGCCATGATTCCCGACAACGCCGCGGGAACGACCACGCCCATCGTGACGTCGAGTTTGGTCGCCCCCAGGGCGAACGCTCCCTCGCGCAGCGAGCGAGGCACCGATCGCAGCACGTCCTCGCTCAGAGAGGTGATCATCGGCAGGATCATCACCCCGACGACGATCGACGCGTTGAGAGCGTTGAAAAAGTCGGCCTCGGGGAACGCCCGGCGAATCAGCGGCGAGACGAACACGACCGCCACGTAGCCGAATACGACCGACGGGATGCCGGCCAGGATCTCCAAGAGCGGCTTGACGACGTGCCGCACCCCGGGGCTTGCATACTCGCTGAGGTAGATTGCCGTGCCCAGGCCCAGCGGGATGGCGATCAGCGCCGCTCCTCCCGACACCAGCGCCGTGCCGCAGACCAACGGGAGAATTCCGTACTGCGGCGGAGAGAACAGCGGCGACCACCGGGTCCCCGTGAGGAACTCCGTCAGCGAGACCTCGCGGAAGAACGGGATCGACTGGCTGAGCAGCACCAGCACGATCCCCGCGGTCGTCGCCACGGACGCTGCGGCGCAGGTCGCCAGCACGACGTGCATGAACGACTCGAACCACCGCCGGCGCGGGGCGTCGGCGACGGGAGACTCGAGCGTAGGCGCGGCGGACGACATGATCGGCGACTCGGCGGACACGCGAGGTTCGCAGGCGGAGGTCTTGATTCGAACAGGCCTGTTACGGGAGCGACGCTTTGAGCGTTGCCAAGTTCTGCTGTTGCACGTCGTCCGGAGGCTGGACGTAGCCCCGCGCCTTGGCGAAGTCGCCGCAGTTCTCGACGAAGAATTTGACGAAGGCGGCCGCTTCGGGGCGCTTGAGCGACTCTTTGTTCACGTAGATGAACAGCGGGCGAGACAGCGGGGCGTAGGAGCCGTCGACCACGGTCTCGGTCGAGGGTTTGACGGGGCCGTTGCCGTTGTCGATCGCGATCAGCTTGAGCTGATCCTTGTACTCGATGTAGTACGCGTAGCCGAAGTATCCCAGGCTTCCCTTCTCGCCCACAACACCGCGAACGAGCATGTTGTCGTTCTCGCTCATCGTGTAGTCGGAGCGGCTCTGCTTCGCTTTGCCGTTGATAACCTCGGTGAAGTAGTCGAAGGTCCCCGACGCGGTGCCGGCGCCGTACAGCTTGAGCGGTTCGTCGGGCCAGCCTTCGCTAATTTGGTTCCAATTCGTGACGGTCCCCTCGGCCTCGGGACGCCAGATCGCCTTGAGCTGCTCGACTGTAAGCGAATCGCACCAGTCGTTCGCCACGTTCGCCGTCACCGCCAAGCCGTCGTAGCCGATCGTGAACTCGACGTACTCAATGCCCGCGGCGGCAGCCTCTTGTTCTTCAGCCTCTGTGATCGGACGCGAAGCATTGCAGACGTCGATTTCCTTCTGCAGAAAGCGACTCATCCCAGCGCCGGTGCCGGTGATGGCGATCGACGCGCTGACCCCTTCGTTTTCATTGCTGAACTCTTCGCCCGCGACCTCGGTGATCGGCGCCACGGTGCTGGAACCGGCGATCTGAATCGTGCCGCTGAACTCGCCGCCGGAGCAGCCTGCGATTGTCGCGACGACGGTCACAAGTCCAGCCAGAGCCCGAAGGTCGCGACCGGCGTGGGAAGGAGACATGAATTTCTGCTGGAATAGGATGCTGGGGCAGTTGGCCGTCGGCGGCCGCCTGCGGCCGCCGTGCCCAGAGGCTAGCAGGCTTCTGTGAAGAAAATGTTAAGAAACGTGGGGCTTGTCCACCATCTGTCCAACCGGCACGAGCGACCATTTTGCCTGAATCGGCATGGAGTCGGCGGCCGGAGCGTCGCCTGTCGATCGGCCTAACCATCGACCAGCGGCAGCTTTACGGAAAACAGGGCCCCTTTGCCCGGGACGCTCGTCACGGCGACGCTCCCCCCCATGATCTGGCTGAGGTGCTTCACAATGGCCAGTCCCAGTCCGGTTCCCCCAAGCTCTCGTGAGCGGGCCTTGTCGACCCGGTAGAAGCGTTCAAACACGCGGGCGTGGTGTTCCGGGGGTATGCCAGGACCCGTGTCGGAGACTTCGATCACGGCCATCTCGCCCTCGCGGCGAGCGGCGATGCCGACTCGCCCCCCCTCGGGGGAATATTTCACTGCGTTGTCGACGAGGTTGCTGAGGATCTGCCAAAGCGCTTCCTCGTCGGCGCGCACATTCAGTTCCCGATCCCCGGCGTCGTTGACGAGGGCGACCGATTTGGACTTGGCCTGCGTTTCGTAATCCAGGACGCACCGCTCAGCGACCTTAGCCACGGAGACCGTCGTGAGTTCGAGCGTCGTCTGCCCCGACTCGATCCGAGCGAGGCTCAACATGTCGCGCACCAGTTGATTCAGCCGATCGCTCTGTTCGTCGATGCGGCGCAAGAATCGCTCGGCGTTGTCGGGATCGTGCAGCGCGCCTCCCAGCAACGTCTCGGCGTAGGCTTTGATCGAGCTGAGCGGGGTCTTCAACTCGTGCGACACGTTGGCGATGAACTGTTGCCGCAGGCCTTCCAGACGTTTGAGTTCCGAGATGTCGCGAATCACCAAGACGGCGCCGGGGCACGGGTCGCCGGGCAGCGGCGAGGCTCCCGCCTCGAACGTCCGCGGCTTGCCGGCGCGCCACACCAGTTCGCGCTCCTGGAACTCCCCGGTTCGCATCGCGTGTTGGCACGCCTCGCGGAGCTCGTGACTGCGGACCGCCTCAAGCAACGTGCGCCCCTCGACCGCCTGAGCGTTGAAGCCTAACGCCGTTCCCGCCGAGCGATTGGCGAACAGGATCCGTTCGTTCGCGTCGACGGCGACGACCCCCTCGGCCATTCCTTCGAGCACCGTCGCTTGGGTCTGCCAGTTGCGGTGGAGTTGGTACTCGCGCTTGGCGAGTCGCTTGCCGATTTCGGCCAGCGACTGGCTGAGCGAGGCAAGGTCGTCGTTCACCCGATTTGACACGACGATTCGCTGGTCGTAGTCCCCCCCCGCCATGGCGCGGGCGGATTGCGCCAGGTCGCGCAGGGGCCGAGTGGTTCGGGCGAGGATCAACAGCAGCCCCGCAGAGAACGCCGCTGTGGCGATCCCGCCCAGCTTCCACGCTGCGAGGCGCCGCTGGTCGGCGTCGTCATCGATATGTTCTGCCAGGGCGGCTAGGCGGACGAAGCCGACGATCTCCTTGCCCCGGTTGATCCGCACGGCCCGGTAGCGGAAGCGCTGGCCGAAGGTGGAACTGACTCGCGTGGCAAAGGCGGCGCCGCTGCGGCGGGCCTCGACCAATTCGACGCGATTTCGGTGGTTTTCCAGCTTCCGGACCGATTCCAGCGACCGAAGCTGCGATTCGCCCACGACGCGCCCTGCGGAGTCGACCAGGGTCGCCCGCAAGTCGGCGAACTTGTCGATCGTGACGGCGAGATCCTGGGACGCGGCGTCGAGTTCTCGGGGCCAGGAATTCAGCAGCAACGCCGCCGCCCCGTCGGCTGCCGCGTCAAGCCGTTCGTCCCAGGCGTCCCGTGCCGCTTCTCCCTGCCTCTGGGCGAACCAGCCCGTCAGCAATGCCAGCGCAATCGCCGACAGCAGCACCGCGGGCAACACGAGGCGATGCAGCATGGCGATGCGTGGCATGAAGGTCGAGTCCTTTCAGCGGGGCGGGCGCTGCCAATGTCCTCGCTTCGCGCCGCACGAGCCGTTCGCAGTCATCGCCGCGAGTTCAGGTGTACCGCACGCCGCGATGCTCCGGTTCGAAGAACGCGGGAAGCAGGCCATCGACTTGCAGCAGGCCGGCGCGGGTCAGTTCGATCCGCTCCGGCGAGATCGTCGCGTAGCCGGCGGCTGCATATTCGTCCCATGTCTCGCGCCATTCGGCAAGGACGTCGACGCCGAATTTTTGGCGGAAATAGTCCGGCTCCAGATATCCCCGTTTGAGTTGCAGGATCAGTTCCCGGACGAGGGCCTGATGGGGGGTTATCCGCAGCGCCCGGCCCAGCGGCAGCTCGCCCGACTCCAGCGATTCGCAGTACTGCTGCCACTCCGGCAAGTTTTGATAGTGGACCCCCGACGCATGGCCGAAACTGGCGATCCCGGTGGCCAGCAGGTCGCTCCCCCGCCACAGGTTGTCGCGGTAGCTGAAGTTCACTTTGTGCGTGTCGCGGACCATCGTATATGCGCTCGAGACGCCGTACCCCGCGGCGGCGAATTGGTCGAAGGCGTAGTCGACCCAGGCCCGCTTCTGCGGCCAATCGGCGACCGGCGTCTCGATCTTGTTGCCCAGGATGTCCTGCGAGTAGACCGTGTTGAACGGCAGCTCCATCTGGTAGATCGTGACGCTGTCGGGCTGCAGTTCCAGGGCCCGGCGGACCGTGTGACGCCACTTGGCTTCGGTCTCGCCGACCATGCCCGAGATGAGGTCGATGTTCACGTTAGGAAATCCAGCGGCCTTGATCCAAGGCCACGCGCGGTCGATCTCGCCCGACTCGTGGGCCCGACCGTTGTCGCGGAGCACTTCGTCGTCGAAATGTTCGACCCCCAGGCTCAGCCGCGTCACGCCCAGGTCCCGCAGGGCGTGGACCTTCGGCTCGCTGAGCGTGCCAGGCTCGCACTCGAACGTGACTTCCTCGGCCTTATCCCAGCGGATGTTCGCTTCGAGCCGTTCGACCAGCCGGCGCAGTTGCTTCTCGCTGAGAAAGGACGGCGTCCCCCCGCCAAAGTAGACGAATCGGAACGGCCGATCCCCCATGACGGGAAGCCGGCTCACCAGTTCAATCTCCCGCGACAACGCGGCCAAGTAGCGCTCGACCTCGGGGGCGTTCTTGTCGGTGAAGACTTTGAAGTAACAGAACTTGCACCGTTTGCGGCAGAACGGAATGTGCAAGTAAAGACCCAGCGGTACGTCGGCCGGAGGCGCGGCGAGCGCCGCTCGAGCATCGTCCGTACCGTCCGCCGACCATCGCGAAAACGGAGGATAGTTGCTGATGAAGTAGCTGCCGACTTCAGTCTTGGTCGAGGTCTCGGGCACGGTCGTTTGCCGATCTTTCTGGAGGGAATCGCAACGAACTAGCGCCTTGTCAGCCCGAAATCTAGCCTGTCTTTTAGATAACCGACGAGCTAGAGCCGTCGCGGCGTCATGCGAGCGCTACTCAGGGACGCCGATGCAGTACAGCGTACCATCGGTGTTGCCGACGACCAACCGACCGTCGCTGACGGCGGGCCACGCGATGAAGCTGCCGCCGGCGTCGTATTGCCACAGCTCCTCCCCGTCGGCGAGGTTCACGGCGTAGAGCCGGCCTCGATTGGTGCCGAACAGCGCCGCGTCGCCGGCGATCGTCGGCGAGCTCGTGGCCCGACTCCGGGCGGCGAACTCCCACCGCGGTTCGCCTGACTTCACGTCAAGGGCGACCACCTGCTTTTGGTGCGTGGCGTAGACGACCAGCCCCTGCGCGATCGCGGGGGCGTGCAACTCTTGACCTTGCCCCGGCGTGCGATGGCGCCACCGTTCCTCAAGCGTCTTGGCGTCGATCGCCAGAAACGAGCCGCCGGCCGTGCTGAAGTAGAGCCGCCCGTCGAGAAAGGACGGGACCGAGTCGGGACGGTCGCCGAAGTCGACGACCGAGACTTCGTTTCCGGTTGCGAGGTCGATGGCATGGAGCTTGCTGTCGCAACCGGTGATCCAGGCTCGCCCCTCGGCGACGGTCGGCCAGCAGCGGAGCGGCTCCTCGATTTTGAACTGCCAACGTTCGTTGCCCGTTTCCAGCTCAAGCGCGAACAGCCGTCCTCCGTCGGTCGTCACAAGGACAAGGCCCCCGTGGACGTTGGGTGGCGCATACAGCTCGCTCTGGGCCTCAAATCGCCAGGCTTCCCGGCCCGTCGCCGCGTCGAGCCGGCGCAGGACGCCGTTGTAGTCGACGACCAGGAGCGCTCCGTCGACGACCGCCGAACCGGCGACGAATCCTGTGTCGGGGAAGGCTTGCCTCCAGACCTCCGTACCGTCGCTCAGGTTCAGCGCGTAGAACGTCCCGTCGATGTCGCCGACGTAGACGACCCCGTCGACGATCGACGCAGTCGCCTCGAAGCCGGAGTTCTTCACGGAAAAGGTCCACAGCACGTCAAGATTCTCGATGTCGCCGAGTCCGGCGGCGACGGCGCCCGTGGCGTGAGCGTCGCCGCGAACCAGCGGCCAGTCAGCTTGACACGGTCCGGCGAACCCCCACACGATCGCTGCAGCAGCAGTTGTTGCGAGCACTCGCCGGAGCGAACGGCAATGGAGAATTTCGGAACACATTTGGCAGGAAATGCGAGGGACTGATCAGGAGTTTCGGTTCAGAATCTGCCTGTGCGTGCGTCGGTGCTTGCTCGAATTCCGAGCATTCACGAACCGCAAGACTCTTGATCGTGAAGCAAAGCATGCGTCACGGCAGGGCGCCTGGGCTCGTCGCGCAGCGAAGCCCCCAGGTCTTCAGCGGAGGGCTCGCAATGTTCGATCCCAGCCACGCACGACTGGGGCATCCGGCATCGCTTCCGATATCCGTGTGATTCGTAGGTCTCCCTTTGCGCCGTCGTACTAAAACGCCAATTCGTACAGCTCCAGGAAATCAGATTCGGCCAGCGGCAGCGGGTTGAACGTACCGGTCCACTGCTTCGTCGCGTCGACGGCCAAGGCGGAGAGTTGGTCGCGCGGGATCTCGACGTCACGCAATCGCACGGCTAGGCCCGCCTCGGACAGCAATTCGCTCACGAACGCTGCCAGATGCTCAACCGACTCGGCCGGTTCGCGGCCGCGCGGATAGCTAATCATTGCGTCCGCTTCCTGATAGGCCAGCGCCGCCCCGTCGGCTGCGGCGTTCTTGCGGAGGACGTGGGGCAACATCAGCCCGACCGCTTCGCCATGGGGGACTCCGAAGGCGGCCGTCAGCGGGTTGGCCAGGGCGTGAGCGGCGCCCAGCATCGAGCACTCGATCGCCAGCCCCGCGTAGCACGCCCCCAACTGCATCCACGACCGGGCCGCGAGGTCGTCGGGCCGCGCCAACACCCGCGGGAACCCCTGCGACAGCAACCGCCACGCTTCGCGGGTGAACGCTGCGGACATCGGGGTTCGAGCGGTCGTGACCAACGTTTCCAATGCGTGCGCGACGGCGTCGATTCCCGTGAGCGCCGTGACGCGCCGCGGTTGAGTCAGCGTGAGCTCCGGGTCAAGCAGCGCCACGCGAAACGCGGCTCGTTTGTCGCCGCAGGCCATCTTTCGGTGCGTGGCGGCGTCGGAGATTAGGGCGAACGATTGCGTCTCGCTCCCCGTGCCGGCGGTCGTGGGGACGGCGATCATCGGCAGCATCGGCCCGGTCGCTTTGCCGACGCCCCAGTAGTCCTCCATCCGCCCGCCGCAGCTATACAGAAAGTTGATCCCTTTGGCGCAATCCATGCTGCTGCCGCCGCCGACGGGGACGATCGCTTGCGGCCGAAAGTCGTGCGCGACGGCAAGCCCCGCGTCGACATGGTCCGTGGTCGGATTCTCGCGTAAGCCCTCGAACAGCCGCGTCTGCATCCCGGCCCGCTCGAGCGCGTCGATCCCGCGCTGAGCATGCCCCGTGGCGACGACCCCGGGATCGCTCACCACGAGCACGCGCGATACGTCCCCCAGCGAACGCGCAAGCTCTCCCAACTCCGGCAACCGGCCGGGGCCGAAGACGATTCTCGTGGGGAGGTGGAAGTTGAAGGAATTCAATGGGACTGCCTTTGCCGATTCGCCTCTGAATTCGATCTGATGTGTCGCGCAACCCGCTCTCTGCGTTCCCTTGCCTCACCCCGTTTGCAGCGCTCGGCTCCGATACAGAAACTCAATGAGGTTCCCTTCGTGCGGCTGCAGCCAGTCGAGTTGCGGGGTCGGGATCGGGCCCAGGTTCAAGCGGTCGATGTCGGTCGAGGCGATCAGGTCGCGGCGAAACGATTCGTCCTCCGTGATTGCCGTGGCGACCAGCGTCGGGCCGATCGCCCCGAGCATCTTCGCCTGGGAGCACTCGACGACGCTGACCGCAGGGAACATGTATTCCTTGTTCGCCGCAGGGGCCCCAGGGCTTTGGCAATGGAGCACCACCGGCCGCAGATAAGCCACCGGCGGTCGCTCCACGAGTCGCGGGCCGAACGTCTCGGTCATATGCGTCGTTTGCGGGTCGGCGAAATCCCGTTCCAGCGCTTTCCAGATTGCGGCAGCGGCTCCTTCCATCGTGAACGCGGCGAGTCCCGCGTCGGGATCGTCGGGAGGGAGGACGTCGATCGGACCGAGTCGCTCGGCGAGCGCTGCAGCAATTTCGCGCGTGTGCCGCGACGCGTAGATGCTGCTGGCGTTGATGCAACTTCGCCCGCCGTTGCGGGAGACGCTGTCGACCATCAGATCGAGATGATCTTCCCAGCGATCGACGCAGTCGTCGCCGAACAGGATCTTGCTGAATCCGGGGCCGTGCACCTGCACGCCGGGGTTGCCGGCGTACTGCCGGACGGTTTGCGGGCCGCCGAAGATCATGCTGCGACGGCAGGCGCCCAGGATCGCCCCGCCGATGTCCCCCCCGGCGCCGGGGTACAGGCAAAACGCTTCGCGTGGAATGCCCGCTTCAGTCATCGCGGAAAACACGCGGTAGGGAGTCCACGGCTCACTGCTCCCCGGCTTCAACACCAGCCCGATTTGCAGCGCGATCACCGGCAGCCACAGCGTGTGAACCCCCGGCGAGTTCGACGGCAGCACGGCGCCGAGCGCGTCGCATTGTGCCTGATAACTGACGGTCACTCCGCGGCCTTCTTCGCCGTAGCCGCGGGCGAGGATGTTCAGGTCGAGTCCGCGCGTGAGCGCATCAAGGATCCTGTCGATGTTCTTCAGGACGAACGCATTCTTCGTCACATTCGCCGCGCACATGGCGAGCGGCATGCCGGTGGTCGCCGATTGCAGCTCGATGAAGTCGCGGGGCGATTGCTGCGCGCTGCCCACCGACAACGTGCCGGATTCGAACGCCTCGCCCGCTGTTTTGCAACGAGCGATGAGTTCGGCGGGCGAGAGCGCTTGCAGCGCCCGGCGGGCGAGGACCGCCTTCTTGGCGTCGCGGTTGATCAGTCCGGAGCCGACGGAGTGGATGCGCGCAACCGGCTCGCCGGTCATAAAGTGTTTCACCTCGTCGACTTCGAGCGATTCGTACGGTTCGCCCCAACGGATGGCGGGCAGTTCGATCATGGCAAGCGGCGGGGATGCAAGAGGAAAGCCAGCGACGAAGCGTCCGAGCCAACCGAGCGGCGGCTCCGAATTGTAACAAGAACCGCGCTTGCGCGCAGGGACCGCGACCAGAGCCTGTCGTCCTGCGCCGCGCAGGGTGTAGCGCAGGTCACCGAGGCCGGCAAGAGTCAAGCGGCGCGGCGCTGCTCGACGGCAGGCGCGTCGCCGGTGAGGACGCGGTCGAGTTCGGCGAGAATCGACTCGAAGTCGTCCAGGTCGCTACGAATCACCGCGTCGGCGGCGCGCTTCAGCCGGCCTGGAATGCGCTCGTCGGGGCCGGCGATGAGCAGGCGACTGGCCCGCGGATGACAGAACGCGCCGCTCGACCCCAGCAGCAACTCGACCTCGGGTTCGTCGCCCGCAGGCAAGAGGCCGGCGAGAGCCGCGGCTCGCAACTGCAAATTCGGCGAGCCGGCAGTGACCGCCATGGGCACGTCGGCCAGATCGCGCTCGGCGAGCCCCGACAGGCAGCGAGTCAAACGCGCGGGACGCTGATAGTACGCCACATTGGCGCCGTCGCTCCACACCGCGGGGGTCGTGCTGTGCGGTGCGTGCCACAGGTGATACGCAACCGTGCGATGCAGAATCGAGGCAATCCGTGCTCCGCTGCGACGCAACCGCGCAGCGAGGTCGTCGTCCTCGCAGCCCCAGCCGACGAACCGTTCGTCGAAGCCGTTGATCGCTTCCAGTTGCGACTTCCACGCAGCAATATTGCAACCGACGAGCTTCGGCCGCACGGGGTGTCGGATGAGTTGATAGAACGGCGCCCGCCAGCGGGCCGAACGGATCCGCGACCAATCCTCAGCCTCGCGACTCAGACGCACGAACGAACCGTCGGCGATTTGCTCGGGGCCGATCGCGGCGCTGACGGCTTCCTCGAGCCGCACGCAGTCCCCGGCGCGGACCACGCCCGGGCGTGCCGCGGCGAGATGCCGTTGCAGGTGCTCGGCGGGAAAGATGCAGTCGCCGTCGGTGAACAGCAAGTAGGGAGCTCGCGCGAGCCGAATGCCCGCGTTCCGGCACTTGGCAAGCTGGAAACCTGCGTGCGGATGGGTGGCGAACTCAACGCGAAACGGCGCCGAGGCGGCGAACTCCGCGACGACTTGCGGGGTCTCGTCGCGCGAGCCGTCGTCGACGACGATCGCCTCGAACCGTCCTTCGACGCCGCGCTGCGCGGCGAGCGAAGCAAGCGACCTCCGGAGATGCCCCGGGCGCTGGAACGTCGAAACGATCACTGCAATCTCAGGGGCGCCGGCCATAGCTGTTTCGTCCCCGTCCCTGGGGATGCAAGGCGTGAATCAAACCGCTCTGCTATCTTCGGCGCCCAGGGGAGCGGAACTTGCAGGCAAAGTGGTCACGCGACCTGACGCTGCCAAGTCTCCGAGTCGATCCGTTGATGTGGAACCATCGACCGGAGCATCCGATAGTGCATTTTTCGCAGCCAAGTCGGCTGCAGCTCGCTGTGGAACTGCTGCAAACGGCGCAGCTGGCGTTGCAGGCGTTGCTTGCGTTCGGCGAAGACCCGCGCGTCGGCGGCGTGGCTGTGGAACTGGGCCCAACCGATCGAACCGACCATGCCGCAGGCGCCGAAGTTCTCGTCGCCAAGGATCCCTTCGGTGAACACGAACACCCGCTCGCCCGAGAGATTCAGCACGTCGTGAAACGCGACAATCGCCCCGTCGGCCAGCCAGCGTCGCGCCCGGGCGACGTCGTCGGCAACTGTGGCCGTGTCGTTGGCGCCGTCGTGCCAGAAGAGCCTCAGCGGGGCGTTCCAGACCGCAAGCGCCTGAGTCGACGGCATCGTGAGCGTCCGCACCCGACCGGCGACGCCGGCCCGGAGCAGATTGGCTTGCAGGGCCGAGGACCCCTCGATGTCGACGGTCGTCACGCGCGCCTCGTCCGACAGCGCCGCCCCGCGGGCCAGCGCGATCGCCGACTTGCCTTGATAGGATCCCAATTCCAGGATCTCGCCCTCGGCGGTCGGCAGCGCAGCGGCTTGCAGCAAGAACGCCGCTTCGCGATCGCTTAGCCAGCCCTCCACAGAGGCCAACAGCGGAAGCGTCTCGGTCACGCACGCCTCGATGCGGAACGAGGAAGCGGTTTCTGTCGTGCTAGCCATGAGCCTGGGTCCCCGGACAGCCCTCGCCCGCATCGTCCATCCGCGGAAACGGGGCCGGGCGGGGAGGATAGGAATCGCCTCGCGGGGCGTCAAGGCGACTCGCCGAGCCGGGAAATCTCACGCACACCGCAGCCGCCGACCGATAAGCCAGATTGACGCACGTGGCACAACCCGCAGTTTCGCCAAACTCGCGCGTCACCGATCCAGTTTCTTTGAGGGGGGAATCATGGAACGGCATGATCGCCGTACGCGCTGCTGGCGCCTGTCGGGCGTCGCGGCCGCGATTTGTTGCTCGCTTGTCGTCACGGGGGATCGCTGCGCTCGCGCTGAGTGCGCCGAAGAGTTCGGCTGCGGCGCCTGCGTGTCGAGCCCGGGGAGCCGCTTCTGGTTGCGGGCCGATTACTTGGCTTGGCAGCTCAGCGGCACAGACTTGCCTGCGCTGGTGACCTCCAGCCCTGGCGGAACCCCCAACGCCACGGCCGGCGTTCTCGGCCAGTCGACGACCGCCGTTCTCGTAGGCAACGAGCAGGTGGGCGATCGTTACCGCAGCGGGTTCATGGTCAGCGGCGGTTACTGGCTCGACGACTGCGGTTGTACCGCGATCGTGGCCGATTACTTCGACGCCGGCCGCGACGGCTACAGCGCCGTGTACGGCCCGAGCACGAGCGTCATCTACGCCCGGCCGTTCTACAACGCCGAGGAAGACCAGCCTGACGCGCAGCTGGTGAACGTCCCCGACGACGTGTCCGGGACCGTGTCGGTGCGAAACTACAGCGACTTCCGCGGCGCCGGCGCCGCTTTGCAGAGTTGCTTGTGGTCGTGCGGCGATTGCTGCCGAACGACTGAGATCGCCTTTCTCGGCGGTTATCGCTATTACCGCCACGACTCCGAGTTGGCGATCAACGAGAACCTGACCGCGCTGACCAACACGACGACCCCGTACATCCCGGGGACGAACATTGCCGTCATGGACCGCTTCGCCGCTCGGAATGAGTTCCACGGCGGCGAGATCGGCCTGCAAGGCCGCATGCAGCGGGCCGAGTTCTGGATCGACGGCGCCGCAATGCTGGCCGTCGGCGGCCATCGTCGCCGGGTCGTCGTCGACGGCAGCACCGACGTCACGGTTCCCAACGTCGGCTCGTCGTCGTCCAGCGGCGGCATCCTCACGTCGACCGAGACGAACATCGGCGCTTACAGCGACTCGCAGGCCGCCGTCATTCCGCGGTTCCGATTGGGCGCCGGGTGCCAACTCACGGAGCGGCTGAGCGTGCGAGTCGGCTACAACGTCATCATCTGGGACGACGTCGTCCAAGGCGCCAACGCGTTGCCGCCGGGCTTGCGCACCGATCCGCGCAACTGGCCCCCGGTCACCGCGGGCGGCGGGCCTGACCCGGCGTTTCCGGGGATCGTGGGCGACACGTTCGTCGCCCATGGGGCGGATGTGGGCTTGCAGTTCGATTACTGAGCCCGATGGTCGCGATCGAGCGTCAGCTTCGCTTGGCGCTCGATTTTCGGCGACCTGCCAACGATCGCCAGCCGGCCAGCGCCGCGACGGCCAACGCCGCCCCGGTCGGCTCGGGGACGTCGGCTGGCGTGAACGTCGGCGTCGGCGTAAAGCTCGGCGGGTTGGCCGTGCCCATAAGCTGCCGCTTCGAGACGTACGCGGGGGCGAGTCCCAACTCGCCGAAGTTGTACAAATCGCCCCGCGAGTTCGCCGGCAGCAGGATGTTCGTGAAGATGTCGCCGACCGAGTCGACGGCCGTCGTGCCGATCGAGGAGCCGACGGGATCGAGATTCATCGTGATCGCGTCGCGAATTTGGCCGAGCGACGCCAAGCCGTTGACGTACTCGACCGGCTGCACCTGCCGAAGCGAGTAGGTCCCCGGGGCGAGGTTCGCGAACGAGTACATCCCCATCGCGTCGGTGACGGCGGTGTCGAGCGGCGCCCCGGCGACCGCTCCGGCGAACAGTTGGATCGTCACCCCGGGAATAATCAGCTCGGGATGCAACTGGTCGTTGAACGCCAGCAATCCGTCGTTGTTGCGGTCGATGTAGACGTAGCCCGAGAGCGTGACGTTCTGCGCGCGGGCGACCGACGCCGCCAGCGCCACGCAAGCCAAGAGCGCAGAAATTCTGCCCGGCGCGCACAGGCGCGCCACTCGTGAGAGCCGCATAGTTGCCGATCCTGTTGCGAAAAGCGAAACAGGCGTATCGCGCGCAATCCTGTGAGCGAGCGCTCGCCTGCGATGACGCGGCGCGAGCGGACCGCCATGGTCGCCCGGCCGAGGACGTCAAGCGCCTCGTCCGATGGAGGCGCGGGGAGGGGAGTAAGCCGTCGGCATGCGCCGCCGGCCCTAATTTCACCCTAATTGGGCGTCCGGCCGAATCAAGAGAAACTCGCCCCGCGGGAAGAAAGGCCGAAAAGTGTTGAGATTCCCGCCCCGCAGCACCCTTACAACCGACCCCGGGGGGGCGAGGCTCAGGCGAGCCGAAGGAAGGTCGTTTCTTTGGAGCTCGATTTGGAGGCTATGCCAACGAATCGGTGTGAAGCGACGCTCCGAGGACGTTGGCAGGCTGCTCAGACGCGAACGCAAGCCCGTAATGCCATGGTGGGAGATCGATCACAGCTCCGACTGGTCTCAGGCCCGCTTTGGCCGCCCAAAGGACGACTTGCTCCGGACGCGGTCGAATGTCGAGGTTCGGTCCGCGCGGCGTTTTGTCGTGTCGCCAGTGAATTGCCAGCACGCGACCGTCGGCATTCAGCGATTCCGCAGCGTGCCGAAGCAGGGCGACGGGCTGCTCGCAATGCAGGATGTTGAAAAGAAGCACAGCGTCGGCTCGGACGCCGAATCCAAGTTCGACGACATCGCGCACACTGCACACGATAGGCAGACCCGCGGCCCGCTCAGCGGTTCGTGCAACCATCTCGGGGTCGACGTCGAAAGTGTGAAGAGTCCCAGAGATTGCCGATGCCACGGGAATCGAGAACGTGCCGTAGCCGCATCCGAGTTCGATCACGTCGCGATACGTGTCGATGTTCAATCGGTCAAGAATCAGGGGGACGTCGAAGAGCGATTCCCAATACGCTTCCTCTGGCATCCCGCTGTCGCGTATCTTCATCGGCTTGGTTCTTCAATGAATCCAGCTTCTTGACTGTCGCCGAGCCGCTCGCGGCCGGCGAGCAGATCGTCTGCATCGAGGAACTCGGCGGCGTGCTCAAGAGGTACGAACGCCGCGCGGCTTGAGGGCGTAGTCGATTGCTTTCTTGTGGACACTCGCCAAGCCGCGAGCGAACGGCGACTCTACGCGCGTCGGTCGGTATTCTCACCAGCGACGGCTTCGGCGAAGTCGTGCATGGTTGGGCGACGACAATTTGCGATAGCTCAGGACTTTCGGACAGCGCGTTCCGCGACGTGCCTGGAAATGCAATCGACTCGGCGGCAGCCGCGGCCATGGCTGGCGTGCTCCTGGGATTGAAGCGGTTCGTATGCAAGCCCAGTTCAACCCAAGCGCGCCGTATTCTTCAACTCAGGGCCGTTCAATGCGTTCGGCTAAATCTCCATTGTGAAATCGAGTTGCTCTGCGGCAGCGAAAGGGCCGACAGCCTGACCGAGGGAGACAATCGGACTCCTTCACGACTTCGATCGGCATGATAAGCGATTCCGGGTCTTGCAGCCAGCACGGGCTCCGGCGTCCCCTGCATGGACAGGCGTGATAGAGCACCGGCGTGCTGAGGAACGACCGTCGCGGACCGCTACCACCGCTTCTCGAACGACAGTCCGGTGAAGCCTTCAGGGGAGGTTTGGAGCACGGGCTGAACGGCAAAGTCCAGGTCGACGAACGCCACCGAGCGCGTCGCCAAATACGCCATCCACCACCCCATGATCACCTGCGAAGCGTAATGGTGGTTGTCGTTCACGCGCGAGAGCCCGGCGAGCGTTGAGCCGGCGTAGAGTCCGGACCTCAGCCATCGGTTCTCGGTCAGCTGCGCGGCGGTGAGAAACGGGACGGCGCCCATGAACGAATGGCCGCTGACGCCGTTGTCGTCTTGGAATGGCTGCCAATGCGATCCGGACGAACTCTCGTGCGGGCGCGAGGCGCCGATGAGACGCTGCATCGCCAGCATTGGCGGCGCGCCGACGAGCACGGCGCGAAACGATCGCTCGCCCCACTCCCCGATCTCGCCCGCCGCTCCTTCGCCGTCGGTCCACCACCCGCCGGCGATCGCGGCGGCGTAGATTGGCAGGGCGTACGTTCCTTCGCCGAAGACCTTCATCGAGTGAATGCCTTCGTAGAATTCATCCGTTCGTGCGTTCCGAATCGACTCTTGATACCAATCGTTGCCGATCCAGTCGTCGGCCCGCGAATTCGCCAACCCCGCCGTGACGCCGGCGCCGAGCGCTAGCCAGCCGAGATTGTCGACGGAATAGTACCGGCGATGATCGGCGACGACCCTCTCCCACAGGCTGGGCGAACCAGTCGGCAGGTCGCGAAGCTCCAGCCGATCGCCGGGCGCGTACGGCGCGAACTCGATTGATTCCAGCCGATCGGAGGGCGAAGAGTCGAACTCGCAGTCCGCACACCAATCTTGCGAAAATGTAAGGTGAAAATCGCCCTCGGAATCGGGGTCGCCCTCGAGCAGCGGCGCCACGGCAAAGTCGACGGGCGTCGTCGCGACGGCAGGCGCGATCAACAGAGCAAACGCGGTCGCAACGCACGCCAATCTCCTGCTGCGGCGAATCGTCGGGGCTTCGACGAGGTCTCGTCGCCATCCGCCGCAGCCGAGAATTTCCGAAGAATTCGAACGATTCATCATCAACAGCGCGAAGATGACCTGCAGGAGTCGGACGTGCGCTCGAATTGGCGCCGGGCGACAGAGGGTCGCCAACGGTTCCGCGGGATCCCTTCCCGCCGATGAGCAGGAAGGCTCCCGAGGCGCGCGGGGATATAGGCATCCCGCACGCAGGCTGCAAGTCCAGTCGCAAGATCTCGGCGCCAGCAACGGCGGCTCAAGAGAGTCGAGCCGCCGTCGACGACTTGCGGACGCACTCGCTACGCAGCCTTGTTCTTCGCCTCGTCGGCTGGGGTGTCCTCAGGCGTCTCGACCTCGCGCTCTCGGCCGAGCGCGTCGTCGTAGAACTTAATGAGATCGGATCGCAACTTGGCCAACGAGGGTTCGTGAGCGTACATCATGTGCCCCCCCTCGTAGTAGGCGGTCGTGAAATTGGCGCGCAGCTCCGCGGGGAGTCTCAGGTGGTCGCGCGTGTATTCCATGGCGAACGCCGGCGTGGCGAGATCGTAGTATCCGCACGCGGCGAAGACCTTGAGGTACGGATTGGCCGCCATCGCGGTGCGGAGCGCGTCCTCGCTGCTGACGTAATTGTTGACGAACCGGTCGTAGTTCCAGGGTTGCACGCGGTCGGTCAGGATCTCGTACACCCCTTCGTCCTCGACCTTCAGGTCGTCGCGCAGGTACTGGTTGATCGCCGAGGTGAACAGGCCGAACACGGCGTCGGCGCTCGGGTCGCACTCGGTCGTTTCGCCGATGTGATCGGGGTCGACGCCGAGGTACCGGCCGTCGAACCGGCCGACGACCTGACCGCGCTTGCGGAGCAGTTCCTTGCCGAACTGCCACATGACGACCCGCAGGTTGGCGCCTTCAATGTACTCGGGCGAGAGACCTGTGAGCTCGGCCATGCGGGCGACGACGTTCTCGTGCTGCTCGGCCGGCAGGTCGGCGCCCGCGGCAAGCGCCCGCAGGTAAGGGCCGCGGGCGAATCGGCGCGCCGCTGCGAAGACGTCTTCGACCGGCCTGTCGAGCCACTTGTCGTCGAGCGCCCCGTGATACCAAGCCGTCGCGGCGTAGCTAGGCAAAAACAACACGTTCGCCAGATCGTTCCCGCCGCCGAACGCGATCGTGCGGAAGTCGACGACTGCCGAGACGAGCACGACCCCGTTGAGATCCATGCGATAACGCTGCTGCAAATGTCCGGCGAGTCCCGCGGCCCGCAGGCCGCCGTAGCTCTCGCCCAGCACGAATTTGGGCGAGCCCCACCGGCCGTACTTGGTCGTGAAGTCGTGAATGAACTGGCCGACGCTGTGAAGATCCTCGCGGTAGCCGTGGAACTGCGACTTGTCCTCGCCGTCGGCGGGCCGGCTGAATCCCGTGCTCACCGGATCGACGAACACGAGGTCCGTGACGTCGAGCAGCGAGTAGGGATTGTCGATCAACTCGCCCGGGGGCCGCTGGGGCTTGGCGTCGCTGTCAAGCTTCACCCGCTTGGGGCCGAGCATCCCCAGGTGAAGCCACACCGACGAACTTCCGGGACCGCCGTTGAAGCAAAACGTGATTGGCCGCTCGCCCGGCTTGGCGCCCTCCTTCGTGTACGCGACGAAGAAGACGCGGGCCTTGGGCTTGCCGTCTTCGGATTTCAGCAGCAGCTTGCCTGCGGTGGCGGTGACGGCGATCGACTGGCCGTCGATTTCGACCGTGTGGGACGTCACGGCCGGTTTGCCGGCGTCCTTGACAGATTTGTCGTCGTCTTTGGCGGATTTCTGCCTGGAGGCTTTGGTGGCGTCGTCGGCTTTGTCCGCTTTCGCTGCGGGCTGATCTGCCTGTTCGGCGGCCGACACGGGCGGAGCGGCGCTTGCCGAGAGCCCAAGCAAGAGCGCCAAGCTTGCCGCCCAGCAAGTCGTATTCGTGCGGAGCGGCGACGCTGCCGCGGGGCTGATCGATTGGGTCACGGTCGTCCTCGTCATCTGATGTTCGACGTCGGTTCGTCTTTGCTGCCAACGTTTGCGAGTTTGATGCGGCTGAGGGGGCGCGCGGCAACGATTCCAGACACCCTCTGCGCAAGCAGGCAACACCCATTTACGCCGACTCTCGGCTGGATCCGGCAGAGGACTAATTATACGTCAAGATCCGAGACGTTGCGGGGGGCAAAACTGGGCCAGCGACTCGCCAGAATCGGACTGAAGTGCGAGCCGCCGCACAAAGGCGAATCGTCGCATCGCACCGGCGCCCCGTTCCATGCACGCCGCCCCGCCGAAAGCTTGCCGAGCGAAAACGTTCGACGCCAGGGCTGGTCGGCGCGGTTCTCTCCATGCCATCATGCTGGTCTGGAATTCGTCCGGCACGCTGAACAGTGCGTCCGCGCTTCGCGAACGCTGTTTCGGTCACTTCGATGTTCGCTTTCCCGCGCCATGGCAACTGTCGATCTGCCCGTCGAACTCGGAGACGCGATCGTCCGCGCCCGGGGACTCACCCGCTCGTACCAAGTCGGCGAGTCGGTCGTCCACGCCCTGCGCAGCGTCGATCTCGACGTCCTGCCGGGCGAGTTTCTGGGAGTCGTCGGCGTGAGCGGTTCGGGCAAGAGCACGCTGTTGCACGTGATTGGCGGGCTTGACGCGCCGACTTCCGGCGACGTGACCGTGGCCGGAGCCGCGCTCGGGGCAATGTCTCGCAAGGGGCGATCGATGTATCGCCGCAATACGGTCGGGTTCGTCTTTCAATCGTTTTACTTGATCCCCGCGTTGTCGGCGCTGGGCAATTTGAAGTTGGCGCTCACGCTGCAAGGAGTCTACGGCAAGTCGCGCGACGAACTGGCCTGGGCGGCGCTCGAGCGCGTCGGGCTGGCCGATCGGGCCGAGCATCGCCCGGGACAACTCAGCGTCGGGCAGCAGCAACGGGTCGCGGTGGCGCGGGCCTTGCTGCATCGGCCTCCGCTGCTGCTTGCCGACGAGCCGACGGCCAATCTCGATCGGACCAACGCGATTCACCTGATGGACATGCTGGCGGAGCTTCGGGAAGGGCTCGGTACGACCGTTGTGATGGTCACGCACGACCAGGCGCTCGCCCAGCGCTATTGCACGCGGACCGTCGCAATGGCTGACGGGCGCCTCGAGCCCGGCGGAGAGAACGCGCCATGAGGGTCTGGGAGCTGTTCCGCCAGGCGATGATCGGCGCGACGCGGGCACGGCTGCGGTCGACGCTCACGGCCGCAGGGATTGCCATCGGCTGCGGCGCCCTGGTCACGATGGTGGCGTTCGCGTTGGGATTGCAGCAGCAGATCGAGTTGCCGTTCAAGAAGCTGGGGCTTCTCAACGAGATCCGCGTGAGCGTCTCCCGCGGCGAATCGCCGAACTCCGCCGTCGACGAGTCGCAGGCTGCCGAGTCCCGTCGACTGAACGAGGAGGCGCTGGAGGGCTTTCGCAGACTTCCCGGCGTGAAGTACGCCTATCCGGACTTGCGGATGACCAGCGTCGGCGTCGAGTACGAAGGACGCAAAGAGTCGGTGTTGGCGCTCGCGGCTCCCCGCGAGGCGGGGTTTTCGGAAGAGATGCGTTCGCTGCTCGTCAGGGGCGAGTTCTTTTCGCTCGACGACTCGCCGCAGATCATCCTTAGCGAGGAGTTGGTTCGCCTCCTCGGTTTTAAGGACCCGACCGACGCGATCGGGCGCACCGTGGTCGTCTCCGCCGCAGGATTGTCGGCCCAGAAGGACGCCGGGAAGTTCGAGTTCGAGAGCAAGCAGGTCGAGGTCCGCGTCATCGGCGTCTTCGGAACGACGGGGTTCGGACCCTTCGCCGCGGACCGCCGCGGCGGGGCGGCGCTGATTCCCGTCGATCTGATGCAGCACTTGCCGGGGCTCGTCGAGTCGCAGTTGGAAATGATGCGGAACTCGGGCAACGCGTCGGCCGCAGGGTACCGTCAGGTCGTCGTCCGCGCCGAAAGTCCCGCCGACGTGCAGCGCATCGCCGAAGCGATCGAAGAGCAGGGGTTCCGCGTTCGCACCATGGTCAGCCGGCTGCAGGACGCGCGCACGGCGTTTCTGTTCCTCAAGTCGCTGCTGACGCTCGTCGGTTCGGTGGCGATGGTGATCGCCGGGCTGGGGATCGCTAACACGCTGTTGATGACGGTGCTTGAACGGTACGAAGAGATCGGCCTGTACAAAGCGATCGGCGCCACCGACGGCGACGTCCGATTTCTGTTTCTGTCCGAGGCGGCCGTTCTCGGACTTGTCGGCGGGCTCATGGGGTTGGCCCTTGCGGGGGTCGTTTGCTGGGGGCTGCAGTGGGGGCTGACCGCGTATCTGGCCAATCAGGGCGTAGACCGGGAGGTCGATGCCTTTTTCTTCCCCTGGTGGCTGCTGGGGGGAGGGCTCGCGTTCTCGCTGGCGGTGAGCGTCGTCAGCGGGCTGTACCCCGCCTCGCGAGCAGCACGAGTCGAGCCGATCGAAGCGCTCCGGCGCGGTTGAACGAGGCTACGTCGCCGCTTGCGCGTCGGGGCGGCCTGGGGAGTGTCTTGCTCTCCGTCTTGGCGAGCAAGCCTTGAACAGAGAGGCATGCGGGGCACGGCGATTACGGAGGTCCGCCAGGATGCTCCGAGAGTCTTCGGCGGACTGTGCGGCGAAATCCCAGGCTTTGAGGACCCTGTGCAGTCACGCCCCGGGGCCGATCGGGAGCCGCAGCCGGCAATCCGTCCGGGATTCGCCCCCGCGACCGCCCATCGCCAAGGCGTCGGCGATCCACTAAAATGCTCGGTTTTCCTGCCACGGGGCGAGTCAGAGCGAACTCCCCTGCCCCGCCCCTGGTCCCTGCGGGGACGACGTGCCGAGAACCGCTTAGGAGTGCGACTGCCATGGCCCAACGGGTCTTCAATTTTTCCGCCGGGCCGGCCGTCATGCCGGTCAAAGTGCTCGAGCAGATTCAACGCGAGATGCTCGCCCTGCCCGGAGTCGGCGCCTCGGTCATGGAGATCAGCCACCGCAGCGGCACGTTCATCGCGATCGCCGAGCAGGCGGAGAAGAACCTCCGCACGTTGCTTGGCATCGGCGACGACTACGCCGTGCTGTTCGTCCAAGGGGGGAGCCGGTTGCAGTTCTCGATGATCCCCATGAACTTGTTGGGGCCGGGGCAGATCGCCGACTACGTCCTCACCGGGTCGTGGGGCAAGTACGCTTTGGACGAGGCCAGGAAGGTCGGCCAGACCAACGTCGCCTGGGACGGCAAAGCGACTCGCTACGATCGCCTCCCTGAGCGCGGCGACCTGAAGCTCGAGCCGCAAGCGGCGTACTGCCATTACACCTCGAACGAGACGATCCAAGGGGTGCAGTTCGCCAGCGAGCCCCAGGTCGGCGACGTGCCGCTGGTCTGCGACGCGTCGAGCGACTTCCTGAGCCGGCCTCTCGACTTGCGCAAGTACGGCCTGCTGTACGCCTGTGCTCAGAAGAACGCCGGCGTCTCAGGCGTCACTGCGGTGATTATCCGTAAGGATCTCCTCAAGCGAAGCGATCCCAAGCTGCCCGGGTATCTCAATTACGACGTCCACGCGCAGAACGACTCGATGTGGAACACGCCTCCCACTTTTGCCGTCTACGTGCTGGGGCTTGTGACGCAGTGGCTCATCGAGGACTGCGGCGGGTTGGCGGGGATTGAAAAGCTGAACCGCGAGAAGGCGACGCTGCTCTACGACGTGCTCGACCAGAGCCCCGAGTTCTACCAGGGGCACGCCCGGCCGGAGGTTCGCTCGCAGATGAACGTCACCTTCCGGCTCCCCAGCGACGAACTGACTGACAAGTTCGTCGCCGAGGCGAAGTCTCGCGGGCTCACCGATCTCAAAGGCCATCGCAGCGTCGGCGGCATTCGGGCGTCGATCTACAACGCGATGCCGCTGGAGGGAGTCGAGCGGTTGCGCGACTTCATGACCGAGTTCCGCGACGCGAACGTCGGTTCGGCCCGCCAAGCCGTAGCGGCGAAGTGACAATTCGCGTGGCGTCGCCGGCGAGTTTGAACTCGCGGCTCATGTCGATTCCCTCACCCCTCGCATTTCGCCCCTGCCATGCCCTCCGTAATCGTCCTGGATACGCTCTCGCCCGAAGGTCTCGCGCTGCTCGACGCGGCCGAGGGGATCACCTACGAGGTTCGCACGGGACTGAAGGGGGCTGAATTGCGCGAGGCGCTCGCCCAGTTCGACGGGGCGATCTGCCGCAGCGGGGTGAAGATCACTGCCGAGTCGCTCGAAGGCAACCGCCGGCTCAAGGCGATTGTGCGGGCCGGCGTCGGGACCGACAACATCGACAGCGCCGCCGCCACCCGCGCCGGCGTTGTCGTGATGAACACCCCCGCGGGGAACACGATCAGCACGGCCGAGCATGCGTTCGCGCTGCTCTTGGCTCTGTCGCGCAATATCGCCCCGGCGTACCAGGGGCTCGTCGAGCATCGCTGGGATCGCAACAAGTACATGGGCGCCCAGGTCTCAGGCAAGACGCTGGGGGTCGTCGGTCTGGGACGCATCGGGCTGGCCGTCGCCAAGCGCGCCCTGGCGTTCGAGATGAAGGTGCTCGGGTTCGATCCGTTCATGTCCAAGGATCGGGCCCGCGATCTGGGGATCGAACTGGTCGACACGGTTGACGAGATGCTTCCCAAGATCGACTATCTGACAGTCCACACCCCGCTGACCGACGAGACGCGGAACCTGATCGACATGCCGCAGCTTGAGCGGATCAAGCCGGGCGTGCGGCTGGTGAATGCGGCTCGCGGCGGGATCTACAATGAGGCTGCGCTGATCGAGGGGCTCAAGAGCGGGCGGATCGCAGGGGTCGCTCTCGACGTCTACGCCAGCGAGCCGTGCACCGACAGCCCGCTTTTCGGCATGCCGGGCGTGGTCTGTACGCCTCATCTGGGAGCGAGCACCGAGGAAGCCCAAACGCAAGTGGCCGTCGAGGCGGTCGGGCTGCTGACCGACTATCTGCTGCACGGGCAGATTCGCAATGCGGTCAACGTATCGCCGCTCGACCCGGCGACGATCGCCTCGTTGGGCGGTTATCTGGACGTGGCGTACCGGCTGGGCCGACTGGTCGCAGGACTGCAGTCGCGGGGGCTGAACACGATCCGGCTCAACTACCGCGGCGAGATCGCCTCCCGCGACACGAAGGTCCTCACCGCCGCGTTCGCCTCGGGGTTGCTCGAGGGCGCCCTCGATCAGGAGGTCAATCTGGTCAACGCCGCCGTCCTGCTCGCCGAGCGGGGGATCGAGCTCGCCGTGCAAAGCTGCGGCGACATGGGGGCGTTCCGCTCGTCGATGAAGGTCGACGTCGACCTAGCCGACGGCAAGCGCCATTCGGCCACAGGGGCCGTGTTCGGGCAGTCGATGCCGCGGCTTGTGGCGATCGACGGCTACCGACTCGAAGCGTATCTCGACGGGTGCATCCTGATCTTCTCGCACAAGGACGTTCCGGGGATCATCGGCGCCGTCGGGACGATCTTCGGTCAGCACGGCGTGAACATCGGTCAGATGGCGGTCGGCCGCGCCGGCGATCAGCCGGGGGGGGACGCCGTGGGCATCCTCAATCTCGACGGCGAACCGTCGGCCGAGGCGCTCGACGCGATGCGGGCCCTTCCCGCGATCACCGGCGCCACGGTGATCCATCTCCCCCCGCCGGGGACGCGCCCGGCTTGGATGGGGGCGTAGCGCACCGTCCGAATAAGGACGATTGCGATCACGATCGCGGCGGATTTCGGCACGTTGCGTCACGGACGGCGGTCTCTTGCGCCCGTCGGCAAGCGGTCGGCTTCGCGCCCTCGCGGCGAAGTTGCGGCCATTCCCCCGCAGAGGCGGTACAGGCGGCACGGTCCGAATTCTGCCTCGTATTTTTCCTATTCGGCACGCCGCGCAGGCCACGCCGCGTGCGCAACCTTGGCCGATAATTCCTCAGGCCGTCGCGGCGCTCGCCAGTGCAATCGGCTCTCCATCTCGCCCTCGCCACCCTCCCGGTCGTTACAAGCCATGGAAGCCGTCGTCCCCCCCTGCGCATTGGTCGATCGTGTTCACGGACTGCTCACCCAGAGCCCCCATCTGGCCCCCCGCGACCTCGAAGTCGTCGCCGCCGACGGGGCCGTGCGGTTGCACGGCACGGTCAAGAGCTTTTTCCAGAAGCAGATGGCCCAGGAGATGCTTCGCCGCGTCGACGGCGTCCAGCGAATTGAGAACCTGCTGCAAGTGAACTGGTAGCAGTCAATTCTCGCAGCACTCCGCTGGCCGGCGTGCCGCCGACGAGCGTTCGCGGCAGGCCTTCGCGTCGTTTCTTGGCAGGCTTCTCCCTCCTGCGATACACTCAGCGTCTCGTCTCGCGCCGTCGGCGGCGCGGTCGATCGTCTTCTCGCTGAGGGTTTCACCGCATGTTCGCTTCGTGCTCCCGGTTTGTCGGAATGTTTGTCGATCTTCGGAAACTCGCCTCGACGGCAATCGTCGGAGGACTGCTCGTGCCCGCCGCTGCTCGCGCCGACGGCTTGGACGAGATTGGTCCCGCGGGGGAGATCGTTCGCGTCGCCACGGCCTTCGGCTTCACCGAAGGCCCCGCCGCCGACGGACGCGGCAACGTCTATTTCACGGATATTCCGAACAAACGGATTCACGTGCTCGACCCCGCGGGAAAACTCAGCTTGTTCACCGACGAGTCCCGCAGCGCCAACGGCCTGATGTTCACGCGGGGGGGCAAGCTCGTCGCTTGCGAGGCCGACGACGGAGCGGTCGCCGAGTGGGACGTGGCGACCAAAACGCGCCGCGTCCTTGCCGCCGTTCATGACGGCAAGCGGCTGAACGCCCCCAATGACTTGACGCTCGACGCGCACGGCGGGCTCTACTTCACCGATCCTCACTACAACGCTCCCCGGCCGCTGCCGCAGGAGACGCGCGGCGTCTACTACTTGGCGGCCGACGGCGCGGTGACGCGCGTCGTCGAGAACCTGCCGGCTCCCAACGGAATCATGTTGTCGATCGACGGACGCACCCTGTACGTCGCCCCCACCGAATCGGATTCGATCCGCGCCTATCCGGTCGAGTCTCCAGGTCGGATCGGCGCCGAGCGGGTGCATGCCAAGCTGAGGACGAAAACCGGCGAGGCGATCGCCGGGTGCGACGGCTGCACGCTCGACGAGCGCGGCAATCTGTACGTCACCACCTCGTTGGGCGTGCAGGTCGTCAGTCCGGCGGGCGAGTGGTTGGGGCTGATCGAATTCCCCGAGCAGCCGGCCAACTGCACCTTCGGGGGCGAACGGGGCGACGTCCTCTACGCCACCGCCCGCACGAGCGTCTACGCCGTGCCGATGCGAGTGCGGGGGAGCCGGCACGCGGACGCCGCCAAATAGGCGATGTCGCGTGCCTGAGCCGAGCGGCGCGAACCGCGAGCAATGCCAAGCTTGCTCTTCGGCGCCTTGCAAGGGGAACTCTCTGCTTGGCGCTACTCTCCGGGGGCGATTGTCGCGTAGCTCGCGATCATCGCCCCGACGTACGCGAGCAGCAACACCAAGCCGAATCCCCGCTTGAGCCGTTCTCCGGACGTCAACACGCCGACGCGGAAGACGACCAGCAGCCCGATCATCGCGGGGAACAGCACGCGGAAGAATTCCGGCGTCGCGACCAGCCCCGCGGGGGTCGCGGCCGCTGCCAGCCCCGCGACGAACAGCACGTTGAGGATGTCGGCGCCGATGACGTTGCCGACCGCCAGATCGCCGTGCCCGCGCAGCGACGCAGTGATTGCGGTGACGAGTTCCGGCAGCGACGTGCCGAACGCCACGAGCGACGCCGCAACGATCGCCTTGGGGACCCCTAGCCGCTCAGCGGCGACGCTGATCGCCGGGATCAGCAGGTGGCTCGCCAGCACGACCATCCCGACCGCCGCCAGCAACTTGGCGACGACCGCCGGCAGCGGGGAGGCCAGATCGCCCGATTCCTGCTCGATCGCTTCAAGTTTGGCCGCGATTTCCTCGGGGTCGCTCTGCCGGGCCCAGCGAACATTGAGCCACAAGTAACCGACGAGCAGCCCCACGAGCAGGAACCCGGCGCGCTGCGACAGGCGTCCGCCGTCGACCAGCGGGCTGCCGCCGATCGGCCAGCAGAGCGCCACCAAGAGCAGCGCCGCGCCAAACTGCAGCCAACCTTGTCGGTTCACGATCCGCCGCGGCAACACGGGGGGCGCCACGAGGCAGGCGATCCCCAGGATCAGCCCCGTATCGCAAATGATCGACCCGACGGCGTTGCCCAGCGCCAAGCCGGGGTCCCCCTGCAGTGCGGCCAGCACCGACACGGCCGCCTCGGGCGAAGTGGTGCCGAGACTGACGATCGTCGCTCCGATGACCACCTTGGGCAGCCCGGAGCGTTCGGACACGACGACGGCCTCGCCGACCAGCTTGTCGGCCGCCTTGCCCAGCAGAAAGAGCAGTCCCGCCAACAGACCCGCCAGCGCCGCCGCGCCTCGCGCCTGATAGAAGTCGTGAAGGGCTTCCTCGCCAAGCACGGAAGTCAGAGCGTCGATCATGGCGGCAAGCGACTCCGGGCAAGAGCGGGCCTGACGCGCCGCGGGGCAACGTCGGTTCGCTCGATCTTGGCGAGGAAATGCGTTACTTTGCGGAACGCATCAGGCTGGCCGAGATGGCGTGGAACACGGGGCCGAGTTGTTCCAACTCCCGATCCTCGCCTTGGCACATGATCAGAAACAACGACTGCGGCGAGCGATATCCGCGGAGCCACACCGTCACGATCAGGTCGAGGTAGATGAAGGTGACGTCGAATCCGTCGAGCGGTCGGCCGTCGATCATGTCGGTCGCCGGGGAGACCTCCATGCCGCGGTACTCTTTTCTCAAGGCGGAGAGGGCCTCGTCGAAGAGCGACTCGATATCGGCGTCGACCGGATATTGGCTCACCTGCCAAACCCCAGTGCCGGGACTGACTACGACGGCGTGGCCGTCTTCGCCGGTCGCGTCGTCGTCGATATCCCAGTTTTCGGGGTACTCGAATAAGGCGTCTCGCAGTTGGCAGACGGCTGGCATCGCGGCAGCTCTCCCTGGAGTTCTGAGTCGGAGCAAGCTAGCAAGGGCGAGCGCGGTTTCCCCCGAATTGTCCGTACTTCGCCGAAGCCGAGACTGGTAGCCTACCACGGTTTCCGAACGCGGCCTACCGCCAGCTAGCAGCCCTTGCGGCCGGCGTTGCCCGCCGGCGCCGGCGCCTGCTACGATCCCGCCCCGATTCTCGCCACTTTCCGCGAGCGCCGCGGCCCCCGGGCGTCGATTTCGCACAATGCACAAGCCAATCTCGGCCCGCATCGGCGAACATCAAGCCCTGTGAAGAGCGACCTCGACTGCGAGCGAATGACACGGACCGGCCTCACGCTGTCGATCATTCTCGCCTCCGTCCTTGCGACGGCGGGCGGCTGTGCGTCGCTGCGCAAATACAAAGAGGCCCCCGAGGCGCTGGCCACCTGTCGCACCTTGTCGCGCGAAGGGGTGGCGGCGATGGAACGGGGGGATTGCGGCGCCGCCTGCGACTTGCTGAACAACGCCGTGCGGACAAATCCGGCCGACGTCGACGCTCGTCGCCAGTTGGCCGAGGCGCTGTGGCGTCAAGGGAACCACGCGGCGGCGGTGAACATGATCGAATCGGCGGTCCGCATGGACGCCGAGCACGCCCCCACGCAGATTCGCGCCGGGGAGATGTTGCTCCACACGGGCGCCGTCGACGAGGCGATCGCCCGGGCCGATGCAGCGATCGCGATTGATCGGTCGCTGGGCGGAGCCTGGGCCCTGCGCGGGGCGGCATATCGCCGGCACTCGCAACCCGAGCGAGCCTTGGCCGATTTCCACCAGGCTCTCCGCTACAGCCCTCACGACGTGCCGACGCTCCTGGCCGTGGCCGAGTTGCAGTACCAACTTGGTCGCCCCCAACGCTGCCTGGCGACAGTGCACCATTTGCTGGATTCCTACGGCCCCGGCGACGAGCCGCAGCGGGCGCTGTGGCTCGAAGGACTGGCCTACGCGGCGGTCGACCGCCCTGCGGACGCCGCGGCGAGTCTTTACGCCGCCACGGCTCGGGGGCCCGCCAACGCCGATCTGCTCGTGCAATTGGCCAAAGCCGAGGCGGCCGCCGGAAGACCCGTCGCGGCGGCGAGCACGGTGCGACGGGCGCTTGAGATCGACGCCAACCACCCCGAATGTCGGTTGCTGCTGGCCGAACTCGTCGACCGCCCGGGGGCAAGCGACGGCGTGATCCGCCGGTGACCCGTTCCGATCGTCGCAACCGTCACGACCGGCATCGTCCGCTCGGCGACTTGCCGGGGGGCGGGGCGCGGGGGGCGTCAAACCCCGTCGGCTCGGGGGTTTGCGAGGTATCTTTTCGAGGCGGAATCACGCGCCGCCGCGCCATCCCCCTTTCGCCCAGCAGGTTACAGATGAACGCCGCCGTCGCACCGCATCCCGTTCCTGTGCAGCCCGAACCGTTCGTCGATCGGCGCGCCCCGAACCGGGGAGGCGAAGCCGCGGTGATCGAGCGCCGTCAATTCGCCAACGAGTACGACGACTTGTCGCCGGAAGGGGCGGAGCTCGCCCGGGCGATCGACGGCTACAAGCTGCAGCATCGCCGGCGGTTCATCAACTGCGACGAACTGCTGGGGGTCGTCAAGGGGCTGGGCTACCGCAAATAGCCCCCGGCGATTGCCGGCGGGCGTTCGTCAGGCAATCGCCTCGGTGCGGAACAACGCCATCCGCAGTTCGCGCGTCGTGACGAATCCGATCGTCTTCCCTGCCGGCGAGACAACGTGCCCGAGCGCGTCTTCGGTCTGCGCCAGCTTGTTGAGCGCGGCAAGAAACGTTTCGCCGTCGCGGATCGTCGTCAGCGGCCTCGTCGGCGGCAGTCCGTCCCCCTCGTGCAGGGCCAAGTCGATGGTTCGCACGTAGCCGACGAGTTTGCGCTGCTGCCGGGCGTCTTCCAGCGGCAGCAAGGTCCGGCCGTGCCGCTGGGCGATCCGCAGCATCTCGCTCTTGGACATCTCGGTCGTGACGCGCACCACTCGTCCGGCGGGCGACGCGAAGTTGCGCACCGGCTGGCTGGCGGCCGCCAGCATCCGCTGCGTCAGCGTGCGCTGGACGGGCAGCAGGATGCCCGCTTCGTGACCTTCGTCCAGCAATTCCGCGATCTCGCGGCGGGCGAGCGAAACCCGCGCCTCTTGCGGAGTGCGCCGGGTGACGATTCGGGCCAACTGGTTCACCAGCCACAACGTCAACGTCACCGGCGCGAACAGCACGACGCAGGTCGCCACGACCGGCGCCCAGCGGCGCATCAACCGGTGGGGAGCGCCGAAAAACAAGTTCTTGGGGAGCAGCTCGCCGAAGATGAACAGCACCGGCGCCAGCGCCACGGGCCCGAGCAGTTCGCCGGTCACGCCGGAATCGGGAAACAGGCGGTACACCCCCATCACCACGGCGAGCGAAACTAGGTAGTTGGCCACGTTATTGCCCACCAGCGCCGTGGCGACGAACAGCGACGGCTGATTGACCAGTTTCAACAGCAGTTGAGACGGCTTGTCGCCGCTGAGGGCGTCCATGACCAGCCGCAGCCGCGTCAGCCGGTAGAAGCCCGTCTCCGAGCCGCTGAAGAAGGCGCTCATCGCCAACCCCACGGCGAACAACAGGAGGATCGGAATCATGCGAACGGACCCTCCTGGGGCTCCTGCGAGAGCTCGACTCGCAGGGCGCCGTCGTCGCGTCGTTCCAAGACGCGAAAGCGGAGCCCGCTCCATGCGACCTCGTCTTCCGGTTCGGGCAGCCGATGAAGCTGTTCGTGCAACACGCCGGCGACAGTCGCGTGGTGGGTCGGCTGCAGTTCGATCGAAAAGTGCCGTTCCAGCCGTCGCAGGCCCGTCATGCCGGTGACTTCCCACAACCCCTCGCCGCGAGGGGCGATCGACGCGGTCGCCAGCAGCCGCGCGCTCCGCGACGACTGCTCCTCGAAGATCGTCGCCAGCAGGTCTTCGAGCGTGACGATGCCCACCGTCTCGCCGAATTCGTTGACGATCGCCGCCACCTCGCGCTGTTGGCGGTGAAGCTCCTGCAGCACCACGGCGCCGGTGGCGCACCACGGCATATACACGACCGGCTGAGCGTAGTGCTCCAAGTGCGATTTCGGGGCCGTGGGGAGCAGCTTCAGCGGGATCGCCGCGGCCACCTCCTCGGAATCGGGCTCCGAGACGAGTACGTATCCGGTGCGGGCGATTTCGGGGCTCAGATCCGCCAAGTGGACCGGAGGCTGATAGCACTCGTACAACGGACGCGGTTGCATCAACTCGTCGGCTTGCAGTTCCGACAGCGACACGATGTTCTGCAGCGCACTCCGCTCGGCGTCGGCCAGTTGCTGCGATCCGCCCGACAGGGCCAGGGCCTTGTCCAGGTCCTGCAGCTCGAGATACGGTTCGCGCCGGAAGTTGGGAACCAGAAGCCGCTGCGTCAAGCGATTGATTTGCGTCAGCAACGGGACGACGGCGTCGCTGGCCCGGACCGTCGCTGACAGCGGCAACGCGAGCACCCCGGCGAGAATTCGCGGAAACTGGACCCCCAAGGTCTTCGGGGTCATCTCCGAGACGATGATCAACAGCAGCAGCGAGGCGAAGGCCGTCCCCGCAGCCTCGGCCGAGCGCCCCGACCGTTGCAGTTGGATGCTGACGATCGACGACAACGCGAAGAACGCCAGATTGACTAGGAGATTGAAGAACAGGATCGCCGTCAGAAGCCGCTCCGGGCGGACGAGCAGGTCGACCGCGGTGCGCTGAGCGGCGTTTCCTTTGGCCAGTTCGCGGCGGTCCTCGGGCTGCAGCGAGAACAACGCCGCCTCGGCGCATGAAAAAAACGCCGACGCCCCGGCCAAGGCCGCCATGGCGGCGAAGATCGGCGCGAATTCGATAATGACGGTCACCAGAGGACCAGCTTTGCGAATGAGCGAGGGGGGGAATTCGAGACGCGAAGTCGCGCTTCGCGTGTCGGCCGGCGGAGTCCGGATCGGTCGAGTCGGCGGGGCGGCAAGCGCCGGCGACTACAAGTCGTGCGCCGTCGTCCGGCCGGTCGTGACGTCGAACTCGTAGATCGCGGGAATCAAGAGCGCCGCGGTGGCGAAACCGTAGGTCCCGGCGGCGACGAGGAACGCGGCGCCAAAGTCTCCCTTGAGGACGCTGGTGATGCTGAAAAACGTGGCAATCGGCGCAAGGCCCGAAGCCCAGGCGATTGCCGGCGACTCGCGCCGAGCGCCCAGGGCGCAGTACAATCCGATCCCCCCGCCGACCATGAACGCCGCGAACGCCTGGAACTGGTTCTGGAACGACGTCTGAAACGCGACCATCATCCGCATGCAGACGGCGATCCCCAACAGCAGAAACAGGACCGTCCCCAGACTCACGGCGACCGCCGAGCGGCTATTGGCGTAAATCATGCCGGAGTGGATCCCGAGCATCGCGGCGAAAGCGGTCAGCGTAAGCAGTCCGATCGACAGGAATGCGAAGTTTTCGCCGCTCAAATCCCCGCGCCACCACAGGGCCGCCCCGACCCCTAGCGGCAAGAGGATCATTTCCTTCGCGTTGTAGAACACGCCGCCGAGCTTGCCGTAGATGATTTCCTTGGGCGATAGATCGGTGACAAGCAGCAGATCCAGGGCTCGGCCGTCTCGTTCGTTGGTCAGCGAGGTGACCGCCAGGGCGTTGACGAGGACCAGTCCCAAGGCGCCCAAGGGGGCGAGCGCGGCGAGAAACCCGCCGGCGTCGACGGGGCGGCCGCTGCCGCCCCCGTTTCCCAGCCATCCCATCGCCGCGGCGCCGCACGCCAGCGCGATCGCCAGATACATTGCGCGGACGAACAAGATCTTTTTGCCGTAGGCCCAGGTGCAGATTTCGCGCCACAGGATCGGGTTGTCCCACACCTGGCGCGTCTTGGCGGGGTCGGCGTGGACGCGCACGTCTTGGCCTTGCGCGACGCCGACGATCGCCGCGGCCTCTCCGGGAGAATCGCTCCGTGCGGCGCCGGGGGCCTTCAGGGCCCGCGGGTCCCGGTGACCGACGCGATGTTCCTGCTCGTCGGGAGTCGCGGGCCGGGCTTCGCGCGAGGGGTTCCAGACCCGCACCAGTGCGATCGCCGTCAGGTTGAGCGCCGTCGCCAATCCGCCGGCAAGCGCCATGAACAGGACCGGAGCCGTCCCGAACTCGCCCCACTGGGGCCAGGGGACGGTCCCGTCCAGCGTGGGACGACTTGCCGCCAGGATTGCTCGCAGCGGGCTCACGGCGTCGGCCCAATGTTCGCAACGCACGCCTCGCAGTGCCGCGCCGAAAAACCCCGCTCCGATCGCCTCTCCGGCGAGCAGCCAGATCACCAGGGCCAGCGTCGTGAGGGCCAGCGTCTGAAACGTCTTCTCGCGCCAGAGGGCGACCATCGAACCGAGGCTGCCCGCGGCGATTGCGGCGCACGCGGTCACGCCGACCACGCGGGCAACTTGGGCGTAGGACACCCCTCCCAACATCGTCAGCAGCATCAACAGGGGGATCCCGGCGAGCGCCATGACGATCACCGAGAGCATGGCTGCCAGCAGTTTGCCGAGCACCAACTCGCTGTTGTTCAGATTCGTCATCAGCAGCAGGTCGAGCGTCTTTCGGTCCTTTTCCTGGGCCACGGCCGCGGCGGTCAAGAGGGCCGAGAATCCCATCGCGATCGCCAACTGCACCGGGGCGACGAGCGAGAACGCGGCGGCGCCGAACCGGGCCAGGGCGTCGAGCGTGCGGACCGGCTGCGAGCCGATCAGGATCAGCCATGCCGTCAGGACCAGCCCGAACAGCGCAGCCACATAGAGGGCTCGCGAGAAGTAGAGTCGCCAGCTGCGCGGGGTCGTGGTGACTTCGCGGGTGAAGACCGGCCCTACGAGCAAAATGAGTCCTTCAATTCGACCTGCAAGAAACGGCGGCGAGCGCGGGGGGCGACCGTGCGACCCCGGCGCTCTTGCTAACCTCTGCAAATATAGACGCCCCGCCCCTTGGCGTCGAGAAACCCCCGCGTTCAGTCAGGGCCGGTCGGGGCGTGCGCGGGACGAGAACCTGCCTGTCGGACGGATGGGCGGGGTCGTGTGCTGAGGGCGTGCGCTCCCCGCTCGCCTTTGGCGGGGGCGTTCCTCCCGCGGACGCGGCTTTCCAGGTCGCCGGGGCGGCGGCCGATTAACCGTCTCGAACCGAAAAGTCGGCCCGATCGACCGGGTCCAGGCGTCGTGTTTGCGGGAAGTCGGCGGCGGCCGCTGGGCAGCATTCGGGGGTCCCGACTACAATCAACAATCTCAGGCCTGCTGAGTCGCGGCGACCTCTTCGGCTTGTTCCGAGCCTGCTCCCGCGGCGGCGGCGACTCGCACATCTGTCAACGACCTACCACATCGGGGTTCCCATGAACTGCTCTTGGAATATCGCTCGCCAGCCCGCCGGGCGGCTGCTGTTGTTGGTTTGCGCGACTGGCTGGACGCTCGCAGCGTCGCGGGCCGGCGCTCAGGCCTCCACCGACGGGGCTACGACGGCGGAGACGCCGTCTTCAATCGCCAACGCCGGCGACGAACCGAACAACCCGCTGACGGTCGAGAATTTGGTCGGCAACGCCGTGTCGCTCTCGAACCAGAAGTACCCCGACGTCGAAAGCGCGATCAAGCGCTATCGCAACGGCGACGGCGAGGGCGCCTACGACTATCTCAAGATGGCCGTCGAGAAATCTCCCAAGCTGCCGCCGGCCGAGGTGATCCTCTCGAAGATGCATCTGCTGGCTCGCAACGGGGCTCTCGCCGCGCAGGCGCTCGAATTGGCCGCGATGCTCCATCCCGACGATCCCGAAGCGTACCTGTTGCTGGCGGATCAGGCGTTTGGCGCTGGTCGCACGGCCGAATCTGAGGCGTTGTTCGAGAAGGCCGAGACGTTGGTCGCCAAGTTCGACGCAAATGCAAAACGCAAACGCGACTTTGAAATCCGCGTGCTGGCCGGCAAGAGCGCCGTGCTCGAGCGTCGTCAGAAGTGGGACGCGGCCCTGGCGCTCTTGCAGAAGTGGAGCGAGATCGATCCCGACAGCGCCCCGGCCCGTCAGCGGTTGGGGGTCGTGCTGTTTCGGCTGGAGCGGGTCGCAGACGCCGTGAAGGAGTTCACCAAGGTCCGTGACTTGAACCCCGACGCGAATCACCCCTACGTCTTCTTGGGTCAGTTGTTCAACCAAACCGGCGACGCCAAGCAGGCCCGCGAGAACTTTGAGAAGGCCTACAAGGCTGAGTCCAACAACGCGAACACCGCGGCGTCGTACGCCGAGTGGCTCGTCACCCAGGACGATCTGGAAACCGCACAAAAAGTCGCCTCGGCCCTCCGCAAGGGGAACCCCGAGTCGGTCGGCGCTCTGCTGCTTGACGGCATTATCGCCAAGCTCCGCAAGCAGCCGAAGCAGGCTGAGGAAGCGTTCACCAAGGTGCTGACGATCGACCCCTCGAACGCGCGGGCGACGGACATGTTGGCCTTGGTGCTGATCGAGAGCGACAAAGCCTCGGATCGCGAGAAGGCCTTGCGCTACGCCGAGATGAACGCCCAGCGATTCCAGAACAACGCGCAGGCGAACATCACGCTGGCCTGGGTGCTGTATCAGCTTGATCGGGCGAACGAGGGGAATCAGGCCCTGCAACAGGGCGCCCAGGCCTCGGGGGGGCAGCTTAACGCCGACTCGGCGTATCTCGTGGCCCGGATCATGCTGAAGCAAAACCAAAAGGAGCAAGCTCTCACCACGCTCAAGCAACTGCTCGAGCAGGCCAACTCGGGGCCGTTCCTGTACCGTTCCGAGGCCCAGAAGCTGCTGAAGCAACTCGAAGGGAGCGCCGGCTGATCGCCGCCGGCAAGGGATCGCAAGGGCGCAAAAAAAGGTCGTGGCAAGCCGATCCGTCGTCTTGCCACGACCTCTATCCTGAAGCAAAACACGACAAGTGCTTCGCCCTCCCGTTATCGTTGTAGTAGGTGTATCGGCTGCACGGAGCGACGGCCTCCAGGCGATTTCGGGAATTCTGCCCGCCTGACAAGCGCGGGCGGGCTCTCTCGGCAGTGGCGGCGGGCTCAATAAAATCAGGCGGGTGGACTTCAACCGAAGTCCACCCGCCCATCAGCGCGACAGGGCCTCACTCCCCAGTTGGCCCTGCCGCAAGTGGTTTGTCAGCGACTGGGGTCGCTGCAGTCGCCGCAGCCTCTAAAATCCGTAGCCGGGCAACGTCGTCGGCAGGGGTTGAACCTGCGGGGCGGGCAGCGCGGGCAGCGATATGCCGGCCGGCATTCCCGGCGCCGGCGCCATCCCCCCGCCGCCTCCGAACGGGGCCAAACCAGGCATTTGTCCGCCGCCGGCCATCCCCATGAACGACGAGGCGAAGCTCGTCGCCGGCATTTGCCCCAGGACGATCCCTCCGGCGGGCTCCACGTTCGGCAATTCGCAAGCCGGGCAGTCCTGACATCCTTCTGTCCAGCGGGCCGTCAGGCAGCCATGCCCCTGGTCCCACGGGCCGGCGTGGTCGCAATCGCGGCCGCACCCGCCGTGGCGACATCCGTGTTTCAGGCAACCCTGGCCCTTCTGCAACTGCAATGGCGAGCAACCGCAGTGCGACTTGTACGCATGGTCTCGCCACCGGTACCGGCAGGCGCCGTAGGGCGAGCAGTATCCATCATAGAGCGGATGGATGTTCCGGCAGGCGGCCGAGGTCGTCCGCGAGCTCTTGCACGTGCTCCACAGGTCGTACCGGCACGAATCGCAGTGCCGCGGCACGAAGTAGTCCTGGTTCGCGTTCCAGACGCAACCCCCGTCGGCGGCGCTGGTCGCCCCGTAGGTCTGCAGGAAGAGCCGAGCGTGGCTGGCCGCGGGCGCGAGAGCCAGCGGCAGCACCGCGACGGCGATGGCAAGGCGTGGTTTCATGGACTGAGCGGGCGGGGAGCGCCGAAGCCGGCAGGGAGGGGAGTTTTCCGCTGCGTAAGCATGGAACGCAACCGCACGCCCGGCAACCTTATAGGCAAGACTTCCCCCGTCCCGAGAGTTTCCCGCTTCGCTACAATCGGCGTGTCCGGCGCGATCGGCCGCCGGCCCCGCCTGGGGCGTTCTCCGTCACTCCGTCCCCATAGGACTTTGGGCAGCATGGCAGGCATCCTCGCGGCCTCCCCTGCCCTGTTCCGCTGGTTTGCCGCACTTGCTGCCGCGGCGACCGCGCTGGCTTGTTGGAGCGCGCTGCGGCGGTTCAGGGGGACCACCTTCGCCGCCCCGGTCGTCTGGGGAGCGGTCGGAGCCGGGACCGTTGCGGCGGTCGAGACGCTTCTGGCTGCGGGTGCGCTCGCGGACCGGTCGCTTGCCGCGTCGGTCGCCCGCTACGTGGCGGCTGCAGGGACGTTCTGCGGCCCCATGGCCGTGCTAGGCGCCAAGCGTCCGCAAGACCGCGGGTGGCAGTGGATTGTCGCCGCGTTGTGGTTGGTTCTGGCGCTCCCGGCACTGCAGGGCATTGTCACCCGCGCCGGGGAACGCGTGGAACTGGGGGGGCTGTGGGCCGCGTTTCTGCTGGTGCTGGCCGTGTACAGCACGGCCCTCAACTACGGCCCGACGCGATTCGCCTTCCCCGCGACGCTGCTCCTGGCCGCCCAGGGAGCGCTGCTTGCTCCGGCGACGCGGCGGGGACAAGCCGTCCTCTGGAGCGACGACCAGTGGACGGCGTTGGGAGCCGGATTGCTGTTCGCCGCAATCGTCGCGGCCTTCCGCCGGGGCCGCGTCGTTGGTCCCGGCTTTGCGGCGTCCGACGGCAATCACGCCGATCCTGCACTGCGGTGGCTCGCCTTCCGCGACGCCTTCGGGTTGTCGTGGGGCTTGCGCATTCAGCACCGGGTGAACGAAACGGCGCGGCTGGCCCGTTGGCCGGTGAGGCTGAGCTGGCGCGGGTTCGTCGCGGCGGATCCGGATTCGCCGTCGGCAGTTTCGCCCGACGCGCCGGCGGTTGCGCCGCCGCCGGATGCGAACGAAACCCTCGACACGCTCCTCCGCCGATTTGAGCGGAGCCGACCGCCTGAGCAAAAGCGTCCCACGGTTTCCGGGTTGGCATGAATGCACGGGGTTGTCATCATTCGAGACCAGTCAAGCAGCGGGCGGCGAGTCAGCACAACGAGCGGGAGAGCGGTCAGATGATGGTCGAAGCAGGTTCCCTGGGAACGAATCTCAACGATCCCGTGACAAAGCACATGCGGACCGACTTCGCGCGGCTTCAAAGCAATCACACGGTGAAGCTGGCTCTAGCCGCGATCCGCGAGCGACCGCCGGAGGGGCGGATCATCTATTTCTACGTCGTCGACGAAGACAACCGCCTGCAAGGCGTCGTCCCCACTCGGCGATTGCTCCTCAACGCGGACGCCACTTCGATCAAGGAGATCATGGTCGCCAGCGTGATCGCGATCCCCGCGTCCGCAACCGTGCTCGAGGCTTGCGAGTTCTTCCTGCTGCACCGGTTGCTGGCGTTTCCCGTCGTCGACTCCGACCGGCGGCTCTTGGGGATCGTCGACGTCGAACTCTACACGAGCGAGCTCTCCGACCTGGATCGCCGCGAAGGCAACGACGATCTGTTCCAATTGATCGGCGTCCACGTCACCGAGTCGCAACAGGCGTCGTCGGTGGCGGCGTTTCAGAGCCGGTTTCCGTGGCTCTGGGCCAACATCGCGGGGGGGATCCTGGCCGCTTTCTTGTCGGGAGTCTTCAAGGCGGAGTTGCAACAGACGGTGGCCCTGGCCCTGTTCATCCCCGTCGTGCTGGCGTTGGCGGAAAGCGTCAGCATTCAATCCGTCAGCTTGTCGCTGCAATCGCTCCGCGGCCGGCGGCCGACCTGGCAGAGCATCGTCTCGATGCTGCGTCGGGAATCGATGACCGGCCTCATGCTGGGTGCGGCCAGCGCGCTGAGCGTCGGACTTGTCGCCACTGTCTGGTTGCGCGAGTGGAGGGTGACGCTTTGCCTGCTGGGCGGAATCGCCGGCGGGGTGACGTGCGCTGCGCTGATCGGCGTCGCCATGCCGAGCATCCTCCGCCGACTCAATCGCGAACCGCAAGTCGCGGCCGGGCCGATCGCGCTCGCTGCGACCGACATGGCCACGTTGCTGATTTACTTCACGCTCGCCCGCTGGGCGCTGAGTTGAGCGCGACGCGCGACTGCGCTACGCCGCGGGCAAATTGAACAGCCCGAACACTTCGTTGCGGCTCAGCCCGCGCTTGCCGCGTTCGTCAGGCCCGCCGAAGACGGCGTCGAACAGCTCGCGCTTTTCCTCGAGCACGCGATGGATCCGCTCCTCGATCGTGCCGACCGACAAGAATCGCGTCACGGTCACCGGCCCGGCGACGCCGATGCGATGGGCCCGATTGATCGCTTGATCCTCGACTGCCGGGTTCCACCACCGGTCGAACAGGAACACGTACTCGGCGAACTGCAGGTTCAGCCCCACGCTGCCCGCGCCGTAGCTCATCAACAGGACGTGTCGGTCGGGGTTCGTCTTGAACTCCTGAATCACCCCGTCCCGGCGGGCCGAGGGGACGCGGCCGTGAAACTCGAGCGGGTTGTATCGCTCCAAACGCTTGGCAAGCTCTCCGATCGTTTCGACCCATTGGCTGAACACGATCGCCTTGCGACCGCTGGCGGCGCACTCGTCGAGATCGGCGGCAAGCTGCTCGAACTTCGCGCTGGCGCCCGTCGCGGGGTCGAAATTGCAGATTTGCTTGAGTCGCAGCACAAGCTCGAACACGTGCTGGATCGTCAGTTCGGTCCCCATCTCGGACAGACGCACGACGCCGTCCTCTTCGGCTCGGCGATAGCTCGCAAATTGCTCGTCGGTCAGCGGCAACTCGGCGTCGCGGATCATCTTGGGCGGCAAGTCGGCAAGCACCGCGTCTTTGGTGCGGCGCAGCACGTGGTCCTCGACGGCCGTGCGCACGTCGGCGGTTCGCATTTGCTGCCTCACGCGCCCCGGCGAAACGAATGCGAAGATCCCGGCCAGATCGTCGACGCTGTTTTCGATGGGGGTCCCGGTGAGAGCCCAACTGCGGCGTCGCGGCAGGGAGCAGATCGCCTGGTTCGTGGCGCTGCCGGGGTTCTTGATCCGCTGCGCCTCGTCGATCAGCACCAAATCGAACGACTCTCCGGCGGCGGCGAGCTGCCGGTCGCGCACCGCCAGCTCGTAATTAACCACCAGCACCCCTTGCTCGGCGCGTCGCCAGAGCCACTCGCGCGCGGCTTGGTCCCCCTCGACGATCGTCACGGGCAGTTCCGGCGCCCAGTGGGCCAGTTCCCGGAGCCAGTTGGTCACCAGCGGTTTGGGCGACACGAGCAGCGCTCGGCGAAGTTGCCCCTGAAATGCGAGCGCGCGCATCGCGACTGCCGCTTGCATGGTCTTGCCCAGGCCCATCTCGTCGGCCAGCACGGCCTCGTCGCGCGGCAGCAGGTATGCGATCCCTTCCCACTGATAGGGAAACGGCGTCTGCGGCAAGGGGAGCGACGCCGAGGCGAGCAACTGTTCGAGCGGCGGTTGCAGCAGGTACTGCAGCCGGTCGGCGAACTTGACGATGTTGCGCGGCGGCGTAATCCGCGTGCTGCGCATCGGGAGGACCCGCACCGCGTGGGCGGAGTCGGGGCACGCGGAGTCGGTTTGCGCAGCGGGTCGTCGGCGTGCGAACCAGTCGATTTGCGGCCCGCACCCGGCTCCCGCTGCGAGGAACTTCCGGCCGGTGCAGCGGACCTCGAACCCGGGCAAGATCGCCCCGGCGACCTGCGGGATCGCGATGGTCTTGTCGTCGAACCGCCGCTGCGACGCGACCGTCAGCGGAAGCGCCGCCGCGTCGAGTGACGTTGTTGCGATGCGCAGCAGGGCGTCTTTCCACGGCGCGCAAGTCCGCGGAACGACGCTTGTCGCTTCGGGTTCATGCAGCGCGGGATTCGCCATGCAGTTCCGTCGTTTCCTGGGCCACGTCGTGGGCCTCGCGGAGCGCGGCGCGGATTCGCTCAAACGGTTCGGCGAGCGCCACATGTGCAGCCAACGGGGCCAGAACCGCCGGGACGCACGCCTCGGCCGTCGTTCCGGGGCGCTCGATCTTCGTGGAAATAGGCGGCAACTCGTTGGGACTTGCGGCTTGAGGCGTCGGCGCCAGAGGCGAGCAAGCCGCGACCCCCTCGGCCGCGACGACGAACACAGGTTCGCGGCGGATTGTTGCGACTTGGGCCATGTCGGGCAGATCAGTCAAAACCGCGACAACCGGCAAAGTCGCGTCGGCCAACAGCGTCCCCCCCAAGAGCTCGCCCAGCAGGTAAGGCCGCAGGGAAGCCCCGTACAGGATTTCCTGAGCCCGGCTGGGCCGTACGGGGGTCGTACAGCGGAATTCCAGCGGCCGGCCCTGCGGCGATAGCACCAGGTAACCCCCGTAGAATCCGCCCCCGGGCTGCTCGACCGCAGTCAGAAACCCGTAAGCGGTCAGGGGTTGAGTCGCGTCGGCGTCCATGCCTTCGGCGGCCTAAATCAGGCGTGTGCGGGACGAACAGGTGCGACGAAGCGACGCCGCGAAGCAAGTCCAAAATCGGGACACGGTCCTCCCGGACTTTAACCTCGCAGACTTCATGGAGGGCTTTGCCAACGACTAGAAAAAACCTCAAGTTCGATTAGACTGAACGAATCGATCGAGGTCGGAACGATGCCGTCTCGATCGATGCGAGCAGTGCTGGCGCGGAACCGCGTTTCCGAAGCCCGCCGGCCCGCCGAATCTTGCTGTCCGGCCCGCGCGAATTTGGCAACGGCTGCACGAGGCCGATCGAACTTGTCGAGAAAGGACACCGCCCCTCTATGTCGCATACTCATCAGCCTTCGCTGAGCATGTATTCCCAAGTCGACGTCACGGCCGCTCCGACCAACCCGCAGTTGTTGGTGCACGCAGCGGGCGAGCAGACCGAGTTGCTACGCGAGATGCTGACGGCTCAGGATCGCACGAACGAGCTGTTGGAAGAGTTGGTGAGCGTGATGGCCGCGGCGCACAAACAGCGCTCGCAAGAACTGCACCAGTGGAAGAACGCCAACCCAGAGTTGGCCGCCTCGTGCCGCGACGCCGCCGAGGCTCTCAGCCGCGTGCAGGTCGATTACCTCGAACGGATCACTGAGGAAATCCAGGACTCGGCCGACGACATGGTCTGCGGCGAGTTTCTGATGAACGAGTTCGTCGACCGCTTCGGCCCGCGGTTGGCTCATCTCAACGGCATGATCCAAGTGCTCGCTCAGTTGAGCAGCGCCCAGGCGAACGCCAATTCCTAGAGCGGATTCGCCGGCGGGATTGAGTTCTCGTTCGACGCCCGACGCAGCAGTTCGGCGATTTCTTCTTGCTCGCCAGTTCGCCAGCGAGGCGGATCGGTAGGTTGCCCCACGTTGGCGATCCTGCTCTGCTGCGCCGGCGTGTTGTTGCCGCGAGCTTCCTGCGGTATCGTCACCAGACGGGCCCCGTCTGCTGCTGCGCCCAGGTACGCACGTTCCTCCGCGATTCTCACTTGCCATGTATCCTCCTCCGCATACCCCTCCGACCGATGACGCTCTCGCCGCGGCCCGGGAGGCCCTCGACGCCCAGACTGTCGAGATGATGGCTTGGCACTTCAACGATTCGACCGGCTGTCCGTTTTGGCTCGAAAAGAAGCGGGAGCTGAAGTTCGACCCGCTGACCGAGGTCAAGTGCTACGACGATCTCAAGAAGTTTCCTCCGTTCGAGGACGAGTGGCTCCGCGGCGGGCCGGTGCGGCGATGGGTTCCTCAGGGGCTGGCCCACAAACCGGTCTACGTGTTCGAGACCGGCGGCACGACCGGGGTCCCCAAGAGCCGGATCGCGATGGAGGACTTCCGCACCGACTACTCGAACTTCAGCGAGACGCTGCCCGACGAGTATTTCCCCCCAGGAGCGAACTGGCTCATGCTCGGCCCCAGCGGCCCGCGGCGACTGCGGCTGGCGGTCGAGCATCTCGCTCAACATCGAGGCGGAATCTGTTTCTGCATCGACCTCGACCCCCGGTGGGTGATCAAGCTCATCAAGAACGGGTGGATGGAGCACCTTAACGCGTACAAGCTTCATTGCATCGAACAGGCGATCACCATCCTCGGCGCCGGGCACGACGTGAAGTGCATGTTCGGCACACCCAAGCTCATTGAGGCGCTGTGCCTGGAGTTGGAGAACCGCGGCACGAGCCTCGCCGAGACGGGCATCACCGGAATCTTTTCCGGCGGCACCGAGTTCACGCCCCAGTGGACCCGGTTTTGCGTCGAAGAACTCTTCGGCGGGCCCCCCGAGACGAGCGGCATTTACATGACCCCCACGTACGGCAACACGCTGATGGGGCTGGCCTGCAGCGAACCGGTCACCGCGGCCAACGGTTACAAGATCACTTACCACGCCCCGCAGCCGCGCGCCATGGTCGAGGTCGTCGATTTCGACGACAACGACCGCGTGGTCGACTACGGCCAAACGGGCCGCGTCAAGCTGACGACGCTCACCCACGAGTTCTTCGTACCCGGCTTCTTGGAGCGTGATGAAGGCGAACGTGAACCCCCGTACGCCCGCTACCCCTGGGACGGCGTGAGCGGCGTGCGCCCCTTCCACAAACTGGCCGACGCGACGACGGTGGGGGTATACTGAAGGGGAACGTTGCCCGATGAAAGTCCGGGAAATCCTGCGTTTGCTCGCCGACGATGGCTGGAACCTCGTGCGTCAACGCGGCAGCCATCGGCAGTTTCAGCACAAGAGCAAGTCGGGAACGGTCACTGTTGCCGGCAAGCCGGGCGACGAATTGCACCCTAAAACCGCCGCGTCCATTCTGAAGCAGGCCGGCCTGCGCAGTTGAAGATCCATGCGATTCCTGGTCATCATTCGCCGTACGAGCACTGGCTACAGCGTCGACGTGCCGGATTTGCCGGGGTGCGTCGCGACGGCGACCAACGTCGAACAAGCGCGGCAGATGATCGCCGAGGCGATCGAGATGCACCTCGAGCTCATGCGGCAGGCAGGGGAGGAGATTCCAACGCCGTCGTCCAGCCTGCAATTCGCCATCGATGCCGACGCGGCCGAGGAACTGTGCACATGGGTGGAGGTCGAAGTCGAAGTGCGCAGCGCGACCATTTAGCCCAATGCTGAGTCTGAGAGCAGGTTCTCATGGCTAGACTCGATCGCACAAGCCCCGCACCACGGCGAATACCTGTGTGGCGACCGCTGGCTGCGTGCTATGCGAGAATCTTCGCAGGCTTGGCGCTTACCGTGTTTGGCGGGCTGTACTCGGCGAATGGCCTTTGGGGTGCGAGTTGGCGAGCCGGCGTTTTACCAGCGGTATTCCTGGCGTTCACACATTGTTTGCCGCTCTGGTCATAGAATCGCAGTTTTGGCCTCAGGCTTCATCGCAACAGGCTAGAACGCAGAGTGACATGGTCCATTGCGTGCGGAGTGGGGATGGTCGTCGGATTTGCAATTGCCTGTTCGAGCATCGGGATTTGGCTGGGGGCTGAGCAATTCGATCGCGCAGGCCATCACTTTATCGCGCCGATTCTTGGCATCGCTTGTGTCCTCGTTGTCGCCAATGCGTGGCAATACCTAGCGATCTGGATGATTGCTCGCCGAAACAGCGAAGACAAATCAGATAGGATTTCAGAAGAGTCGGGCAAGAAGAATCCTACTACGTGAATATCGGATTCTCAGCGGTCATATCTGCGTTCATCCGCGTCCATCCGCGGTTCCTTTGATTCCTTTTACCGCGCTGATCCGCGGCTGCTCAAAAATGTCTATCGACTTAGCGACGCCCCGCCCGCGCACACTCGCCGAACTCCGCGACAGCGGTTGGCGCAGTCGCACGGTCAAGCAGGAACTGTACGACAACTTCCTCGCCAAGCTGCAGGCCGGCGAAGAGCTGTACCCGGGCATTATCGGCTACGACGACACGGTGCTGCCGGAGTTGAACATCGCCTTGCTTGCACAGCACGACATGCTGTTTCTCGGCGAGAAGGGCCAGGCGAAGAGCCGGCTCATGCGGCTGATCTCCACCTTTCTCGACGAGTGGACCCCCTACATCGACGACCCGAAGATCCCGGTTCACGACGACCCTTACCGGCCGATCACGCGACGCGGGCTAATGATCGTCGCGACGACCCCGCCGGCCGACGTGCCGATCGCGTGGTGGTCGCGCGAAGATCGGTATGCTGAGCGGCTGGCCCCCGGCACCAAGTTTGCCGACGTCATCGGCGAAATCGATCCGGCCAAACTGGCCGCGGGGGTCAGCATGGGGGCGGAGGAGGCACTCCACTTCGGCCTCATCCCGCGAATGCACCGCGGCATCTTCGCGATGAACGAACTGCCGGAGTTGGACGAGTTGGTCCAGGTGGGGCTGTTCAACATTCTTGAAGAGCGCGACGTGCAGATCCGCGGCTACCCGATCAAGTTCGACATTGACGCGGTGATCCTCTTCAGCGCGAACCCGGCGACCTACAACCGCAGCGGCAAGGTTATCCCCCAACTCAAGGACCGGATCGGTTCGGTCATCCACACGCACTACCCGCGGGAACGCGAGATCGGGGTGCGGATTCTTGAGCAGGAAGTGGACGAGAAGGCGGAAAAGGCAAGAGGGACGGCGGAGAAGGAATCGTCGACGTCGGATGCACCCGATCCTCCCCCTTCCGCTTGTCCTCCGTCGTCATTGCCTGTCGTCGTCCCCTACTTCATGAAGGAACTGATCGAGGAGATCAGCCGTGCCGCTCGCCTCAGCAAGTTCATCGATCACGAGTCGGGAGTGAGCGCCCGGCTGTCGCTGGCCAATTACCGCACGATGATCGCCTCGGCTCGGCAACGGGCGGCCGTGCTCGGCGAGACCCCGGCCGTGCCGCGGATCAGCGACCTCGGGCACCTGTACGCCTCGTCGCTCGGCAAGCTGGAGCTTGATCTGATGGGGACGCATCAGATGAGCGAGCGGCAGGTCCTCGACGCGGTCGTGGCTGAGGCGATCGCCACCGTGTTCGCCGAGTACGTCGACAAGCACGGCTTGGCGGAGATCGCGCAGATCTTCAGCGAGGGAGTGAAGATCGAGGTCGGCGACATGCTGCCTTCGAGTCACTACGCCGAGCTCGTGCAGCGCGTCCCGCCGATTTGGGACAAGGCGTTCGAAGTCAATGCCAGTCAGGATCCGGCCGTTCGGGCCAGCTGCATCGAATTCGTGCTTGCCGGCCTCTACGCGACCGACCGCATCAGCCGCAGCCAGAAGCACGGGCGGATCGTCTACGACACTTGAGACTTGATTCTTGCGAGGCAAGAGTGCGAGCCGCAATGACAGAAGTCGAGCCTCGCGAGTCCTCGAGCGCGTCGCAGGTTACGGAAGTCGCTTGAGTTTCTCGACGACGTCCCTCGGCGCCCAAAACGCCGTGCCGTGCCGTACGCCGGCGGGCATTTGCAGCTTGTCCGACTCGTCGGACCATTGCTCAAGGTCCGGCGACGTGACGACCCCGTACTTGTGTTCAGTATACTTGTCGAAGTAGACGAACCACTTGTCGCCGATGCGAACTGCGGTCGGGCCCTCCGCCCAGTATTTGCCGGTGATTGGCGGACTTGCCTTGCCGTAGGGACCCGCGGCCTTGTCGGCCCAGGCGACACGCAAGTTCTTTTCCGCCGGTCGCGGCCGGTCGGTCTCGTCCTTGAGGATCATGGCGTACCGATCTCCGAACTGGACGAGCGTCGAGTCGATCACGTTGAAGCCGGGTTCGTAGAACGACTCGGTCGGTGCGAACGCCTCGAAGTCGGCCGTGCTGGTGCAGTAAATTCGGTGGTCCCAACCAGGATCGTTCTGGTCGCGTTTGATCTGGCCGTCCGTCTCGGGGTATTTGCCGGGGATCGTGGTGGCCCAGAAGACGAGGAATCGCCTCGTGGCGGGGTCGTAGAACACCTCCGGCGCCCAGCAGTTGCGGGCCGTCGGTTCGTGTTCCATGACGGGCAGGAATCGCTGGGGCGACCAATTCAGCAGGTCGTCGGACGAGGCGTAACCGATTCCCCGTTCGTTCCAACTGACGGTCCACACCATGTGAAATCGCCCGTCGGGCCCGCGGACGATGCAGGGGTCGCGCATCAGTTTGTCCCCGCCCGCCGTCGGGGTCAGCAGCGATCGCCCCCCCGCGATCGGCTCCCACTGGTAGCCGTCCGAACTGTGCAGAAAGTGGAGCCCGTCCTCGCCGTTGCCCACGAAATAGGAGAACAACAACTCGCCATCGGCGTTCAGCGTCGAATGGTCTGCGGTCGCCCTGCCGACGCAAGCGATTGTCGCAAACAACGCGGCACAGTGACAAACCGTCAATCGGCAGAACATAGGTCGAAGTCTTTCATATAGGTCGTGGAGAGCGGCAAAGCGTGCAAGACACCGATTGTACACGCTTGCCCGGGCCGCGCCACGAGCCCGATATCCCCCGCTCGCCCTCGATTCCCCGCAGCGCGGACGTGATCAAGTCCCGCTGGTTGCAACGAGGTAATCGGCGAGTTCCTGTTCGCGACGCTCGTCGCTCCAGCCGAGTTCCGCTTGCATCCAGCCGGCTGCCCGGCGGGCGACCTCGTGATGATCGGGGTGGTAGTACCGCCAACTCGTGCGGCGGATCATAACGTCGTCCAAGCGGACCGCCCACTCGCGCCGGCAGCAATCCGCGACGACCTCTTGCTCGACGGGGGGCGGCAGGATCCCGCTTGCGAGCGGCGGCGCGCCGTCTCCCGCGAGCGGCAACTCCGCCGTGCGACACTTGCCCTGCCCATCGCCAAGATATCGCGACACGTCGTCGAGCGTCTCCTGGGCCATCAGGCGGTACGTCGTCAGCTTGCCGCCGGTCACGTCCCACCAGCCCGGATGATTCATCGCGACCTCGTGCCGCCGCGAGATGTCCGACGGGTTCCCTCGTCGATCGGCCACGAGCGGGCGCAATCCCGCCCAGGTCGAGATGACGTCGCCGGCGCCGAGCCCGACCGCGGGAAACGACTCGTTGACGACGTCGAGCACGTACTGCATGTCCGAGTCGTCGCACGTCGGGGCGTCGAGCGGTCCCGAATAGTCGGTGTCGGTCGTCCCGAGTATCACACGTTCGCCCCAGGGAATCGCGAACAGAATCCGCTCTCCCTCGGCCATGACGACGGCGTCGGCGATCGGCAGCCGACTGCGATCAACGACCAAGTGGACTCCCTTGGTCAGCCGCAGCTCGGTGAGCGAGTTCGGCAGGCGATCGGACCAGGGGCCCGTCGCGTTGACGACGCACCGCGCCGCGACGTCGAAGGTCGCCTCGCTTCGCAGGCAGCGAAGTCGGCACCGCCAAACGCCGGACTCGAACTCCGCATTGTCGAACCGGGCGTAGTTGGCGACCAGTGCACCGCCGGCTCGTGCCGAACGGAGCGTGTCGATCGTCAGCCGGGCGTCGTTGGTCAGCGCGTCGTAGTACCGCACCGAACCGGTGAGGCCGGCGGGCGACAACCCCGGGGCCAGCTCGCAAGTCCGCCGTGAATCAAGCACGCGGCTGCGGCCCAGGTTTCGCCCTCCGCAGAGCAGGTCGTAGAGCTTGACGCCCAGTCCCAGCTTCCAGCGCGGCCAACCCGAGCGGCGCCGCGTGGGAAAGACGAACGCCAACGGCTCGGCCAAGTGAGGCGCGATCCGGTGGAGCACCTTCTTCTCACGGCTGGCTTCGCGGACCAATCCGATGCGACCCTGGGCGAGATAGCGAATCCCGCCGTGCAGCAGCCGGCTCGAGCGCCCGCTCGTGCCGAACGCGAAGTCGCGCTGCTCAACGAGCGCCACGCGCAAGCCTCGGAGCGCCGCGTCGCGGGCAACCCCCGCGCCGACAATTCCCCCGCCGACAACCAGCAGGTCCCAGAGCCCGGCTTGCAGAGCCTCGGCCGGTTTCGCAATGTCGACGGCGGAAGCCTCGGGCATGTCGCGCCGGCTGAGATGAGCGCCAAGCAAGGAGCGGATTGAATGCGCCGCTGCGAGCGTCGCTTGCTCCTCGCGAAATGTTCACAATTGCGAGTATATTGGGACGGCGTTTTCAAGGTCAAGCTGCTCGGCAGCCGCAACCGTCCGCTTGCGTTCTCCGCGGAGAGATCATGATGCATTTCGTCTCTGCCGGAATCCTCGTTCGCGCCGCGTTGTGCGTCGCACTCTCGTCAACACTGTTCGTCCGCTGCGTCGCCTCGGCCAGCGCTCAACTGATCGTGGCCCACCGCGGGGCCTCGGGCGAGGCGCCGGAGAACACCGGCGCGGCGTTCAAGTTGGCTTGGCGGCAGGGGGCCGACGCGATCGAAGGGGACTTCTATTTAAGCCGCGACGGCGAGATCGTGTGCATGCACGACCGCACGACCGAACGCACAGCAGGGGTCAACCTGACGGTCGCTGAAGCGACTCTCGCCGAGTTGCAGCAGCTCGACGTCGGCGCCTGGAAGTCCCCGCGCTTCGCTGGCGAGAAGATCCTCACGTTGACGCAGGTGCTCGAGCTCGTGCCGACTGACAAGAAGATTTTCATCGAAATCAAGTGCGGTCCGGAGATCGTCC